>JBHHZP010000141.1:0-9588 GCA_046758085.1 Acidiferrobacterales bacterium | reverse complement strand
TGAATCGTGCGGTTGTGCGACAGTGGAGAGGGGTTTTTCTACAGACTCGTTAGGCTGCACAAGGAAAATGGGAGGGTTTGGAGGAAGCGTAAGGGCATCGCAAGAATTCGATTGCCCGACGGAACCATAAGACTGGCTGAGCTATACTGGTATGAGGCTTCTGGGATAGGAAAGAAAGAATTCAAGATCAAGCGATATCTGGACTAACTGCTATGACAGAGAACAAAATTCTTGCTGTTTGCGTACGAAATGACGAGTATCCCGCATCGCTCGAATTAAGGAAGATATACGAGCTTCTCGTTGATCCAGATGCCGAACGTCACGGTCAAGTCCGGGTAATTGACGAGTCTGGTGAGGACTATCTCTACCCGGAGAACTATTTCGTGCGTTTGGATCTACCGAAGGAAACGGAACAGGCCGTAATCGAAGCAGCCTGACAATGCGCTCAAGTCGACGCCGGACAGTCATGCGGTGCTTGCGCGGTCGGGCTCAGGTGGCGGCGTGGCTTAGCGTGAGACGTTAGGTAACCGCACCGACACCGGAGAAGAGACGATGCCGTCTACGCACGATCCGCATCCAGTGCACCGAGAAGCCGAAATCGCGGAGTTTGTATGGAATCAGATTCGGATCGCTCTAGAGAAGGAACGAGACCGGATATACGAGGAGATCAGGGGTTACCCGCCACCGATTGCGGCCTGCGACGAGCAGTTCAACTATCTACTGGAGCAACGGGCACAGGTTTCTCGCGAATTGACTCGAATGAACGAAGCCGCCAGAACGCCTCTTTCGCTAATTACCTGCAGCAAGTTCCTCGATGAGCTGGTTGCATCATCCGATCTCATTACCGGTGAAACCGAGCAGAAGCTTCGATCCTACTTGCGTGGAGAATGACGATCCACGTCAAACGTGTGTATGAAGTCCCTCGCCGGGCGGACGGGAAGCGGATACTCGTGGATCGTCTGTGGCCACGCGGCTTGTCCAAGGAGAAGGCCAAGGTCCATGTCTGGATAAAGGAGATCGCGCCTTCGGCCGGGCTACGTCGCTGGTACGCCCACGACCACCAGAAGTGGCCCGAGTTCAAGTCGAGATATTTTTCCGAGCTCGAAGCGAACCAGGACTTGCTCGAGGTGCTTTTGAAGGACGTGAGCGAAGGCACGGTGACGCTGCTTTATAGTTCCAAAGAAGATCGGCTTAACAACGCTTTTGCCCTGAAGGAATATCTTGAATCCATAACATAGGGCTTCAGCCGCATCACAGGGCGGTGGAGCTGATGCATGAAACGGCTGCGGTCTTCGGGCAGCGGTTGCGCCGCGTACTTTCTTGCCGTCGATAGCCGCCCGCCCCCCTCCGCTCGCCGTACGAACAACGGAAGGATCTGACTATGAATGTCATTCTATGCGGTTACCATTGGACTTGTTGCAAGGCACTGCAATTGCTCAAAAGCATGAATCATAACGTTTTCGTATTCACGCACGAGGACCCCTATCACATACCAAGTCTCATTGACTTCTGTAGGAAACTTGGCGTCCCTTTTTCCGTAGACAACATTTCAAACGCCGAGCTTCCCTTCGTGCCAGATGTTGTGTGCTCGATCTATTACAGATGCATCATCAAGAAGCACGTTATCGAGTCGTGCAGAGGGAAAATATTCAATCTTCATCCATCTTTGCTGCCTAAGTATCGAGGATGCTCCAGCGTTCCCTGGGCAATGATCAACGGAGAGAAAGAGGTGGGGTTCACTTATCACTACATCGACGAGGGATGCGATACCGGAGATATCATACTCCAGCAGCGTCTTTCGGTTGAAGAGTTCGATACCCAAGAAACCCTTTTTATGAGGATTATGTTCGAGTCGATGAAGCATTTCCCCAAGGTGTTTGAGCATGTCAGCGCAGGGCTACGAGGGCAAAAGCAGAAGGGGGAATCCAGTTATTACAGTCGGGGGCGTCCCCACAACGGCCAAATAGATCCGAGCTGGGATGAAGCCTACAAGGAGCGCTTTATACGTGCCATGATTTATCCCCCTTATCCGGCCGCCAGGCTGGGAGAAAAGGTCATTTATTCTATTCGAAACTTGGATAATGGCTAACAAGGCGGCTCATCTGCCCCGCGACCTTGTGAGCATTTCGTTGCCTGCAGGTGCGGCTGGCGAGTTAACACCCGCTCCTCAGCCCGACCGCGATATGCCTTGGACATGATTCGGAGTTGATATGCTCGTCGCCCTTACCCGTCCCCCGTCGAGGGCAATCGAGAATTGCGAGCTCACCCACCTTGAGCGCGTGAATATGGACTTCGACCGTATGCTGCGACAGCACGCATGCTATCAAGATACCTTGTCGAGCCAAGGTGTCAGGGTCAAGAGCCTGGAAGCCAGCCCCACCGGGGCTGACGCTGTCTTTGTCGAGGACAGCGCGATCGTGCTCGATGAGGTCGCGATTCTCGCGTCCATGGGCACGGCGTCTCGACGAACAGAACCGGGCGATGTGGCCGCAGCGCTTGGAAAATACCGCCCCATAGAGCGCATCGAGTTGCCTGCGACCATCGAGGGCGGAGATGTGCTGAGGATCAACCGCACCTTGTATGTGGGGCTTTCGCCTCGAACCAACGAATTAGGGGTTGGCGTCTTGAGCAAAATCGCCTCTGAGTTCGGTTACCAGGTGATGCCGATAGAAATCAAAGGCGCCCTTCATCTAAAGAGCGCCTGCACCGCGCTAAACGATACAACCTTGCTGGTCAACGAGAATTGGATCGATTGCGGGGCGCTGCAAGACTTCGAGCGCGTTCCGGTTGCGGATCGCGAACCCTTCGCCGCTAACGTGATCCGACTGCCGGGGACCATCGTGATGCACCAGCGGTGTCCCGATACCATCGCATCGGTGGAAAAGAAGGGATTTTCGGTAACGACGGTCGATGTTTCGGAGTTCGCCAAGGCGGAGGGCGGGTTGACGTGCCTGAGCTTGATCTTTGAGGGCGCTGCGTGATAATCCGCCAAACCGTACGTCCTAACCGTAGCTAGGAGAAAACCATGGGAACCGCAGGCATGCATGGTGAGCTTTGGGGTGCACGCGCGAGAGATTGGGCAGACGTCCAGGAGTCTTCAGTGGCCGCCGTTTATGAAGCGGTGCTGCGCAAGCTACACGTGGGACCGGATAGCATGGTGCTGGATGTCGGTTGTGGCGCGGGCCTTTTCTGCGCGCTGGCCGCCCAACTCGGTGCCACGATCAAAGGGCTCGATGCGGCCCAGGGCCTGATCGAGATTGCTAGAGAGCGCGTACCGCAGGGTGATTTTCGCGTGGGTGAGATGGAGAAACTCCCATTCGCAAGCCAGACATTCGACGTCGTAACGGGATTTAATTCCTTCCAGTTTGCCGCAAACCCGGTGAACGCCTTAAGCGAGGCGCGACGCGTGGCCCGTGCGGGAGCGCCCGTGGTTATTACGGTCTGGGGGAAAGCGGAGGACTGCGACGCGGCCGCCTGCCTGGGCGCAGTGGCCACGTTGCTGCCAGCGCCGCCACCCGGCACACCGGGCCCGTTTGCGCTGTCGGAAGAAGGTGCGCTCGAAGCGCTTGTTAGTGAGGCCGGGCTGACCCCGATGGAAAGCGAGGAAGTCGATACACTGTGGCAATACCCGGATGAGGAGACCGCATTGCGCGGCCTGCTCTCCGCGGGCACAGCCGCACGTGCGATCCGTAGCGTCGGCGAACAGCGCGCCAGGGAAACGGTCCGTGACGCACTAATTCCTTTCAAGACTTCGTCAGGAGGCTATGAACTCAGTAACCGATTCCGTTATCTCATCGCGGTTTCTGAATAACATTCACGATGTCAACGTAGTCAAACTTTCTGCGCCCGAAAGTTTTTTCCAGTCATTAGCGTTCGCAAATAGCGCAAAACATAGTGCAATTGATGTATTTTGGTTTGTTCCCAACTTCGTGTTTTCGAACAAACAATCCAAAAAATATTTGCAATTCTTAGCGATGTCGACTACATTTCCTAGTTAACATCTTGCCGATGCAGTTTATACATAGTTTTCGACTCGACTAAGGTGTTTGCTAGCGGAAAGCGCGCAGTAGAATCAACGAGGTGGCCGCCGGGAAAACGGCCGCGGGAGTTCGTTTCCCTCATTATTTTTTTTCTAATTCGCCCGAGCGCACGAGAAGACAGTCAACGACTGTCTTTTTTATTGCAAGAAAGCAGTACCTGGGGGGCTAATCGCCCCTTTTTGTTATTAAGCCTCTAACCACAACCCGAAGGAGTATGTAATGGCAAAGAAGAGGAAAGCTGCAAGGTCACCGGCGCAGATAAAGGCCGAGGCAATTCTGAAGAAGGCCACGGTCAGAGCGACGAAAGAGGCCAGACGCATCAAGGCCAAGGCAATGCGAGAGGCCAAGCGGATCAAGGCCAAGGCCGCAAGGCAAATCAAACAGATGAAGGCCAGGGCAGCAAAGGCCACAAAGAAGGCCAAGAAGAAGAAGTAAGCGCTAGCCAGGACGCTCGGTGGATACCGCTTTTCCCGCGGAGCGCTTTGGCAAATCCGCGCTTCTGGGCACGTGAGGGACGGAGGCGCAAGCAGTGTCCCTCGCGGTGCTCAGCCTAGGAGTGGCGTCCCCGGGTGCGCATATCCCGGGTATATTTATTTTTCACTTTTCATCCGCTGATCTACTGCCGGTCGCGGATGAAGCGGTAGATCTCGGTGAAATCAGCGCCGGGATGTGCATTCACGAAGTTCCTCCATATCGCCACACACATTGCGCCGATTGCATCCGGCGTGTCGGCGCCACGGACGCTCTCGAGGTACAGGCTCAGGTCCTTCATAAACAGCGTATTGAAGAAACCGGCATCGTAGGTCTCGGTCAGAATACGGTTTGGGAACTTATCGGTGGTGGCGGTATTGCGGCCGGTGGAGACATTGATCACCTCGAGCATGGTCTTCATGTCGAGGCCCTGAGACAGACCGAAGCAGATGGCCTCGCTGGTCGCGGCCATCGCGACGCCGGAGAGAAAATTATTGGCGAGCTTCATCGCCTGGCCCTGGCCCGCCTGCGTACCTACGTGGAACGGGTTCTTGGACATGGCGGAAATCACCGGAATGAGACGTTCGTAGCTTTCCGCGCAACCCGCAAACATGGTGGCAATAGTCCCGGCGACGGCGCCGGCGACACCGCCCGAGACCGGTGCGTCGATGTACTCGATGCCGGCCGTCTCAAGGCGCTTATACAGGTCGCGTGCCGCTTGCACGCCAATGGTGGACGTATCGACCACACAACGTGTGCGGCGCCGTCCGGTTACCGCAATATCGGCAGCCACGCTCGCGCTCGCCGCCCCATCCGGCAAACTGAGAAATACGGTCTCCGCACCCGCCGCAACCTCCGCGACAGACGTCGCCGCAGCCGCACCCAACGGCGCGCGTGCCGCGGTGCCGGCAGCATCGTAGACGAGGAGCAGGTAGCCCCCTTCGGCAAGATTGGCCGCCATCGGGCGACCCATGTTACCCAGACCGATAAAGCCAATCGGGAGGTCAGACATCACTGTCTCCTCTGAACAGCAGCCGTGACTAGCACAAGGCAGAACAGCGGCCGGCCGTGCGGTTCACTAGACAATCCCCCTGCTGCGTAAATCATCGATGTCGTCATCCGACAGACCCAATATGCCCCCCAAGACTTCATTGTTGTGGGCGCCCACTTCCGGCCCAGGCCAGTCCGTGCCGCCCGGCGTTTCGGCGAGTCGCGGTACGATCGCAGGTATTTTGAGCGGCTTACCGTTCACCTCGACCTGCTCGAACAGGCCGCGGGCCTTAAAGTGCGAGTCGCGCATCATGTCCTCGACACCATAGATAGGCCCGGACGGTACCGCGGCCTCCGCCAGCTCCTCCAGCACCGCGCCCGAATCCAGTGTCTTGGTCCAAGCCGTGATCGCGTCGTCGATCTCCTTTTCATGCGTGACCCGTCCCGTGTTATCCGAAAAACGTGGGTCTTCCGCCATGTCGGGCCGCCCCGCGGCGTTCATCAGACGTTTAAAGATGGAATCGGCGTTGCCGCCAATCACCACATACTTGCCGTCGCGGCAGAGATAGGTGTTGGTTGGTACGATGCCCGTGAGCGTGGAGCCCGAGGGCCCGCGGACCACACCGGCACCGTCGTACTCCGGCACGACCGCCTCCAGTATGTTAAACACGGCCTCGTAAATGGCCACATCCACGACCTGCCCCCGCCCCTGCGGCGTGCGATCGCGTTGGATATACGCCAAGAGGATGCCAAGCGCGGTGTGCAGGCCTGCAAGCGTATCCCCCATGCTCAGATTCGGCCGTACGGGGGGCTCGCCGGGAAATCCGTTGATATAGCGGAATCCGCCAATGCCCTCACACACCGAGGCAAACCCGGGACGGGAGGCGTAGGGCCCGGTCTGGCCGTAACCGGAGATGCGGGCATAGATCAGACCGGGGTTGGTGCTCTTGAGGTCCTCTGGCCCTAATCCCCACCTCTCCATGGTTCCTGGCCGGAAGTTTTCTATGAGAATGTCGGCGCTGTCGGCCAGCCGTCTTGCCAGCTTGCGGCCCTCATCCTCGCGCAGATTAAGCGTGATACATTTCTTGTTACGCCCGAGGCTGCGCCACCACCACGAGGTCCCGCTCTCATCGAGCACACGCCATTGGCGCAGCGGATCGCCTTTGCCCGCCGGTTCGATCTTGATCACCTCGGCCCCGAAATAGGCGAGGATATTCCCGGCAAAGGGCCCTGCAATAAGCTGGCCTAGCTCCAATACCCGCACGTTATCGAGTGGTCGCGATGGTATGTTTTTCTCCATCATATTCTGTAAGCCACCGTGTAACGATAAGCCCCATCGGCCACGCCCATTGTAGAGTCACCGGGCACTTTACCCAAACTCCCTCCTGCCGCTCATTCGGCGGAGGGAATAGTTAAAGCGACGGCACGTATTGGCCTCGGCTGGAAGTTTGTGCCAGCGCCTACGCTAGGTCACAATAGGTTGCAGTACTCGAACGTAGCCCGGATCGAGATGAGGAGCGATTCAATGATTGAGCTCGACACCATTAAGACGTCGTGCTGGCCCGAAGCGGTGACGATTATGGACGTGGGCCCGCGCGATGGCCTGCAAAACGAGCCCTACGTCCTTCCCACGGCGAAGAAGATCCGCCTGATAACGGGGCTGGTGGACGCCGGGGTCAAGTGGATCCAGGCGACGTCGTTCGTGCACCCCAAGGCAGTACCGCAGATGGCCGATGCGGCCAAGGTGGTAGCGGGGCTGCCGCAGCGCGACGAGGTGCACTACTTTGCCCTGATCCCCAACGAAAAGGGATACGAACGCGCGCGCGCCGCGGGCCTCAATCACCTGGCGCTGGTTTTGAGTGCGACCGAGACCATGAACCAGAGGAATCTCAACATGAGCGTCTCGGAAAGTATGGCAATCGCCGGGCAACTGCTCCGACGGGCCAAGAACGAGGGCGTGATGGTGCGTGTCGATATCTCGGCCGCCTTCGTCTGTGCCTACGAGGGTGTGACCGACCCCGAGCAAGTCGTCCAGCAAACCGATGAGCTCCTGGCGATGGGCACCAACCAGGTCTGTATCTGTGACACCACCGGCCGCGCAAATCCGCAGCAGGTCGCCGAGCTTTTCGTGGCCCTGCGACGCCAACACTCACCGGACCGGCTGGCCGCTCATTTCCACAACACCTACGGCCTGGCGCTGGCCAATACGGTGGCCGCTATGCAGCAAGGGATTGCGTTTTTCGACGCCTCGATCGCGGGTCTCGGCGGGTGTCCGTATTCGCCGGGGGCAACCGGCAACGTCGCGACCGATGACCTTGTCAACATGTTGAATCAAATGGGTGTGAAAACCGGCATCGACCTGGAGCGGCTTTGCGATGTGTCAGACTTCGTGAAGGAGTTCTCTGGCAAGCTGCCGCCAAGCGCTTACTATCGGGCAACGCGCGTCAAGAACAAAGCTGCCTAACCTCTATCACCGCGGAGATCGCCAAGGTCGCAGAGAAATCCCTGAAAAGAAACGTCCAATGCAGAGGCACACGCGTGAACCGTAATCCGTGAGTCGTGATCCGGGACTTCAGTTGCAAGTGGCAAGTAACAAGTAGCAAGGAATCCAAACACTGAGGACTGGGCACTATAATCTGTATTCCCTCCCCCTCGATGGGGCGAATTGTGGCTGTGTTTTGAATTAGTGTTTTTTTGGCCCCTTGGTCAAGCCGAACCCCGAGTACAGACGAAGGACCGGCCCGCAGGGGCGTGGATGCTTTCTTGATCCCCCTTACTCAAGCCGAAGCGAGGAGTGAAGGCGAAGCGCAAGCACGAAGTGGCGGGGGAAAGAACCCCCGCGTTCGCCCCAGGGACACGGAAGTCCCTTGGGCGAACCTTCTGAGGCAAGCTTCGAGCGAGGAAACCCACATGTGGGGTATATATGCGGGGCGCAGAGTCCGGGGTGCCCTTTCTTTCGGTTCCTTTCTTTGGGCACGCAAAGAAAGGAACCCGTCGTACGGGGGCGGAACCCCGGTAGTACATAATCGCCGGTAGGCGACACGCCCCGCGGTGACATTCGGGCAAGTGCCCCAGGGAGCAGAACGTGGACGAGATCGTTTCGGTCGGTTACCGCCTACACGCGGCGCAGCTTGGGATCAAGGACATCCCGAAGCGCATCACCGAACAGATTAAACCCGAATACAGCCAGGGTAATCGCAAGCCCCGGAAATATCGGTATCCAAGGCGCACTCTCGGCGAATTCCTCGGCGCCACCCTGGAGCATGAGACCCCAAGCCGGTATTGGCTCCTGCACACCCAGGCCAAGAAATGACAACGAGGCCTCTAATAGGATCGCCTGACCCATAAACGCCGTAATCATGATGAGATACGGCGCCATTACGTTGGGCACCATGTGACGCAGGATAATGCGGGTGTGGCTAAAACCCAGCGCCCGGGCCGCATCCACGTAGGGAATCTCGCGGATCGCCAGCGCATTCGACCTCACGACGCGGGCACACTGCGGTACGAAAGGAATCGTGATAGCGATAACCACATACTGGATAGCGGTGCCGAAGGCGGCGACGACGACGAGGGCCAGGATGATCAGCGGAAAAGCCAGCACCACATCCACCAACCGCTGAACGATGATGTCGAAGCGTCCGCCGAAGTAAGCGCTCGCCACCCCCAGAATCAGGCCCAGGGTCGCCCCGACGAAAGACGCGGTAAAACCGACAAACAGGGCAGTTCTAGCGCCATAGATAATACGGGTGAGGATGTCGCGGCCGAAGTGATCGGTGCCGAGGAGAAATTGCGCATTGGGCGCTGTGAGTTGGTATTCCCAGGAAGCTGCCTCCGGGTCGTAAGGCGAGAGGAAATTCGCGAACACCGCCATGAAGATCATCATTAACACGATCACCGCACCAAACGCCCCGAGCGGCTGGCGGCGGATCAAGTCGAGCAACACCGTCGTCAACGCACGGCGATCCGTGAACTCTTCTATCTGCGCTTCGACCCGTAGTTCGGATGGGGCAGCCATCAAATTCCCTCAAGCGTAGCGGATCCGTGGATCCAGCCAGGCATAGAAAAGATCCACCACGAAGTTTGT
>JBHHZP010000140.1:0-9598 GCA_046758085.1 Acidiferrobacterales bacterium | reverse complement strand
CGAGCGCAACGCCGTAGACGCGGGCAGATACGCGGCCGCAGTAGATAGCTGGTGAAAAATGGGGGGCTAACATGCGCATCGAGGAGAGCCGCCCGCACGACCCACGCGCGCCGCACTAGCGCAAGGACATGTGCACCTTGAATAGCTATGTGCCCCGAGGAGGAAATGAAAGTACGACTTGCGACAATCGAAGACGCGGAAGCGATTGCGGAGATCTACAACCAGGGTATCGAGGATCGGATCGCGACGTTCGAGACCGTGCCGAGATCCACCGCCGATATCAAAGACTGGTTTTCCAAATCACACGCGGTCGTGGTGGTGGAAGAGGCTGGGACCGTGGTGGCTTTTGCCGCCACGTTTCCGTATCGAGAGCGGGCATGTTACTCGGGCGTTCGCGAGTTCTCTGTCTATGTCGAGCGCGATTGGAGAGGGAAGGGTGCCGGGCGGCTGGCGATGAACGCGCTGATTGCGCAGTCAAGGCAACGCGGTGATTGGAAGCTGCTCTCGCGCGTGTTCCCGGAAAACACGCAAAGCCTGAAGCTTCTATACTCGCTGGGTTTCCGTGAGGTCGGGACGTACAAGCGGCACGCCAAGCTCGACGGCGTATGGCGCGATGTCGTTATCGTCGAGTATCTGGTTGAGCCATAACGCGGGTAAAAGCGGATGCAAGTTATCAGTACCGCCCGGGCGATACACCGGAGCCGCGTGCGGGTACGGGCGGAGCAATGACCTTTATTTAAGCCCCACAAGATACGCTATGAAAGAATCGCAGTTCTCACCGCGCCGGGTCTTGCGGAAGACACCATTACCGCTCTTGCTATCGCTGCCCGTGCCCTCCCAGTAGCAGTCGACCTGTGGGAACCCGGCATCGTAGAGCGCGTCCTTGAGCTCCGCCAGAGTCCACAGCCGCCAGTCGTAAGTGAACGCCCGGCGCATCTCGCTGCCGTCGCGGAAGCGGAAGTGGATGTAACACTTGGTTTCGGCGGTCACGGGCCAGTACTCGTGCTGATCCCAGATGTAAGTGAAACCGCCATCGATCCTGGTGCTTTCCTCGACCTCTTCCATCGACTCGGTGCCGCCGTGAAGATCGAGCACAAACAGGCCATCGCGCGCGAGATCCCGGTGCACGGCACGAAGGTACCCCATGAGCTCACCACGGGTCTTGAATACGCAGTACGAAAAGTTCTGCGCGCAGCGCACGTCCGGCCGCCGGTTACTCGGTTTGCGCACGTCCTGCTGGTGCATAACGGCGCGCGCGGCCGCGCTGCCGAGAGGCGCGAAGTTATGCCGCCTGCCCCAGGCCAGTGGCTTGGGGTCAATATCGAAACCCTCGGCCGTGTACTGTGGACCGCGCTTGATCCAGGTGGCCGTCAGTAGCCCGGTGCCGCAGAAATCCTCGCGAAAATGAAATGCCGGATGACCACGCGTAGTCTTGTAAACACGCGCAAGGAAGCGGATGTCCTCCACCGGCGATTGCACAGCTCGTTGATAGAGATCGTACTTGTCAGCGGTTGTTGCCGTAAGCGCAAGCCTGCGGCTCTTACGTTTTCCCATCGAGTGAGATTACCCCCGGTTGGTTGGAATCAAGGTTTATTTGTTGTGAGCGGTCCGAGCTATGCGGAATCGGATCGAGAACCTGCTCGGCACCGTGCGATCAACAGGTGAGATGTAATGCCGCTACGACCCTCCCGATTTCTTTTTGTAGATTGTTGAATTCTTCGACCGCCTTGCTGGTCTCCGCGGCCCGCAGCGCTATGCCCTTGGATTCAATATATGAATTCGTTTCTGACGGGATGCTCATGCGACCATAGTAGCCGGTACCCACGACCACCACGTCTGGCTTGGCTTCGATGATGTCGGTTAGGTCCTCGATTTGAAGCCTGTGCCCCTCTTTGCGCCACCAGCCGCCGCGGACCTCCTCGGGCACGATAATGACATCCGACGTGTAGATCTTCCCGTCCACGTTGATCTTCCCGAAGTCGTAGGCCTGTACTTTCATAATCACTGATCGACGACTAGCCGCTCCGCGTGGCATCGAGACTGACTACCGGCTCCTCACCGAGAACCTCGGCGCTGTGCACAGCGCCGCGTGGCACAAACAAACAGTCACCGGCTTGTAGTACGACAGACTGGCTGCCTAAGGTCATCCGGAACCGGCCCGAGAGTACCGCATCCAGCTTGTCTATCTCATGTGTGTGATCGGAAAAGTAAGTGCCTGGAGGATAAACATCGCGTGTCACGTCGTAGCCGCGCCCGCTCAGCTTGTGGCGCAGTGCGTCCTCCGACAAGGGGCCGTCGGTTTCGGGAATCCAGTGCTCAACCTGCATGCCGGTAGTGCTCGTGTCACATGAATGTTACTGAACAAGCGCTAATTTTAACATATCCGAAAATCGTACCGTAACTCGCTGCTGCCCCATCAACTCCCGCCATACCCCAGACCATGACGAGCAGTTATGTCTGAGACACGCCGTGAATACTTCCCTGTAGACTCGGTGCCAGCATCCGTGGCTTGCAACGGTCTCAGAAATAACTGCTCGCCATGTCTGCACCGGAGCCCAGTGGAAAAGCACCCTCACGCTTGACGAGTTTGGGGAGGGCGGGCCGAGATCTGTGGGACAGCGGTGACCGTAACTTGGTTTGTTCATGTCACGCTGTCGGCAAATCGCGACCGCCGCAGCCTTAGAAGCTTCAGATAATTCGCCGGGTTATACACTTCCTGGTGATAGCTCTTCTCCCCCATGAAGACGTCGGTGACAGTCTCTGCAAAACTCCGGCCGTGACGAGCAAACATGAAGTTGCGAAATCGGGAGAAGCCGTAAAGCATACTCGCCAGCAGACGCGCTGCTCGCAGCTCCCGCAGGATCGTGGTGTTAATGGCTGCATGATAGTTTTGGCGGACGCGGTCGTCGCTAAAGTCGCTTTGAATGATTGCATTGGCGGCCGCCTGTCCGCTCAAGATCGCATTGGTGATTCCTTCGCCGGTCACGGGATCGGCCAGGCCGGCGGCATCGCCCACCAGCACCACGCGATTTCTCACAAGCGGGCCCGCGCGCGGCATGACTGGAATGACGAAGCCGTGTCGTGCCATGTGAGTGATGTGGTGGATTCCAAGCGATGTGAGGTACTGCGCGAGCATTTGTTTCAGACCGAATTGGCTTCTGCGCGGACTGAGGGCGCCTATGCCAATCGATAGATGCTCGCGCTTGGGAAAAACCCACCCGTAGCCCCGAGGGACCACACCAAAGTCAAACCTCAGGGTCTGGCTCAATGTCTCTTGCACCTGCGGCGGTACCGTGATCTCGTACTCGAGTGCCGGCGCCCGCACCCGATGGTCTTTCCAGCCGGCACGGCGCGCAACCACACCCGAGGCGCCGTCTGCGGCAATGACGAATCGCGCAGCGATTGCACCCTTACAGGTGGTGAGCTCGATCGTGTCGGGGCGCCACGAAATATTCTCCACCTTGCACTCCGAAACGATCTCTGCCGATCGATCTTGCGCCGAGAGCACGAGCAGGTGATCGATTTTGTCGCGCATAGTCATGGAAACGATCGAGCGGGACCTGTTTGAAGAGAATTGCAGGCCGGCGTCAAGAAAGTTCATCTGAACGGAAGGAAACTCGCGCTCGACAATCTGCCGAATGTCGACCGGTAGCGCATCCACGGCACGACGCACCACGCCGCCGCCGCAGACCTTGTAGCGCGGCAAATGCTCTTTCTCGATCACGACCGTACGCACGCCCTGATCCGCCAGGACATACGCCGCGGCGGAGCCCGCCGGCCCGCTGCCGACGATTGCGACATCATAGGTACGACTGGTACTAGATCCTGTCATCGTAGCGAGTTGTTCGCATGTCATAGCGCTCCGCCGTGTTTGCGCAGTCTGTGGTTACTGCGCAGGACACAGCGCTTATGCCTCATTCCAGATAGACCCGAAGCGGCGGGGGGATATTCCGGCGCAGCAACGCATTCTTGGCCTCCCAGGCCTCCATGCTATCGAGCTTCTGCACGAAGCGCACCTTGCCTGCCGCCTGAATGGCCACCGGGACCCCGTTGCGGTAAAGGATGCGGTTAGACGCCAGCGCCGGCAGACGTTGTCCTGGTGTGATGATGCCGATCAGGTTCAGAGGGTCGGCGGCGCTCAAGGAGATAAAACGGCCGGATTCGCTGCGGCGGCGAACTTCGCGTAGCGTACCCACCGCCTCGGGCAGCGCATACTGCTCGCCGGAAAATCCGGCGACGAAGCGACCGCCGCGAATCTCGCCGCGCGCCTCCATGCGGCGGAACACGCGCAGCAGATCACGCCACGGCGCCACGACGGTCTCGCGCTCCAATACACGCTTGCACACCACGCCGTAGCGCCTCAGCAGTGCGCGAGCTACTTGTTCCACAATTTCAGCGAAGCGCTGTCCCTGCCACGCACCTGATCCTCCTCCTTGGTAAGAGCCAGTACCATCCCCCCTCCGCTCATTGGAGGGGGCTAGGGGGAGGGGAGTCAGGGCCCAGCGGCCGGCATCCTCGATGCCAAAAACTGCGACCCGGCGCCGGCGCCTGGCGCCCGCAAGCGGGCGGCGTTTGTTGGAGGGTACTAGCAATGCGCGCAAGCCGCCAAAACTGTCCGCGCTGACCACACCTATGGCGACCAGTTCGCCCAAGGCCTGCTCGACCTGGGTCCGCAAGAGCCCGGTTCCGTGTACGAGCTCGTCGAAAAACGAGGCACCGTGCGCCGCTATGTATTCGGAAATACTTCTGGCGGCAGCTGTAAGCTTGACCTGCGCGAGGCCTAAATCGCGATTCACGGACCTCCACATCTGCAGCTGCTGGCGCAGCATTACCGCGATCGGGGTTGTGCGCAACGGCCCCGCCGCACGGTCTTTGGACTGTCCGTTTTTCGGGGGCGTCAACCGCGTCCAGGCAACCTTGCCGCCAAGGCACAGCGAATCGAGCCATGACGGATCGTAGTCGACCAGGCGCGCCGGCAGGATATCGCGCTCCCACGCCGCAGCCGGTGCCTCGAATCCCTGCAGCTGTTCAATCACAGCGAGCACCGCCTGCGGCCCTGCCAGTTGCTCTTCGGTGCCGACGCGCTGCCAGTCGAACAAAAATCGCATGTAATCTGCGCTCGAGACCGGCTCGATCTCCTGGCGCAGGCGGTTGATGGTGTAACGATGGATACGCGCCAGCAATCGCCGGTTGCACCACTCACCCGCTTCGATTCCCGGCGTGAAGTGCCCGCGCAGCACGAACCCCTCGGACTCGAGCGTGATCAGCGCGCCCTCGATGTCGGTGCTCCCTATACCCAGTGACGATGCCAGCGCCGGGATACTGACCGGGCCGAGTCCTTCCAGGCGGCCGCGCACAAGCTCGACCAGCGCTTCCTCACGCGACCACGCGCGCGCGGCGAACTCCTCGGGAGCCATGAGCGCGGGCGCAGTACCGGCATTCGGAAACAGCGCCTGCAGCTGTGGTAGGCGCTCGGCCGCGACCCACAACACCAGCTCCTCGCACTCGTTCCTGTGCAGGCGCGCGGCGCGGCCGTCTTCGATTAACTCATCCAGAAAATGTTGCCAGCCGCTGGTCGCGCCTTGTTTTGATTCGGCAGCGGCGCCGGTTGTGTCAATTCCGCGCGACGGGTGATCGAGGGTAGCGGCTTGCCCCTCGTTTTCGGTGAGGAAGCCCAGCAGGATGAGTGCGTCGTGCAGTTCATCGGCGCTATCGACCTCCGGCGATGCCTCTCGTCGTACGCGCTCGATCGCGCGCCGATCGAGCGTACCGAGATCGGCCGCCGTCTCGGGATCGAGCCAGCGCCGGCTGTGCACTGCTTGTGTGCGTCGTTCCTCCAGCGGCGCGTCGTCGAGGAAGGCATAGGGTTTCGCGGTCAGTATCTCCTGTGCAAGCGGTGAGGGCTCGGTCAGGTCACGCGCAAGGACGCGCCGTCTGCCGGACTCGAGATCGGACAGCAGGGGCTCCAGCCCTTCTATGTCCATGGCCTCGTGGAGGCAGTCATGGACCGTCTGTGCGACCAGGGGATGATTCGGGATCTCGCGATTACCGCTTATGTTCTCCAGACAGGCGAGCTGGTCGGGGAACACGACCGATATCAGATCGTCCGCGTGCATGCGCTGTAGCTGTGGGGGGACTTTCTTGCCGCCACGAAAACGCGGGATTGCCAGCGCACATGTGGCATTCCAGCGCCAGCGGACGGTGAACATGGGCGCATCCAGCAGCGCCTGTGTCAGCACGTCGCGCACCGTCGCCGCGTGCAGGTAGCGCGCCACTTCCTCGAGCGGGAAGCTGTGGGTTTGCCCCAGGGACAGCACGATGGCGTCCTCGGTTGCTGCCGCCTGCAGCTCGAAGTTGAACTTGCGGCAGAAGCGCTTGCGCAGCGCCAGCCCCCAGGCGCGGTTGAGCCGGCTGCCTAACGGCGAGTGGATCACGAGCTGCATGCCACCGGACTCATCGAAGAAGCGTTCCAGCACCAGCGTTTCCTGATCGGGCATGACGCCGAGCGCGGCCTTGGCGGCCGCCAGGTAGTCAATCAGTTGCATCGCCGCTCCGTTGACCACGCCAACATCGTTGACGAGCCATTGCAGAGCCGGTGCATGCGCGGGGGGCGCAAGCCGTGTGCTGATCTCCTGGCGCAGCCGGGAGACGGCGTGCGAGAGCTCGGGCGTGCGCGCCGGCGCTTCCCCGACCCAGAAGGGCATGTTCGGCGGCTGCCCCTGCGCATCTTCCACGCGCACCCGGCCCGACTCGATGCGCAGAATACGCCAGGATGTATTGCCAAGCTGGAAGATATCGCCCGGCAGGCTCTCGATGGCAAAGTCCTCATTGAGTGTGCCGATAATGTTGCCGCCAGGCTCGAGCACGACCTGGTAGTCTGCTGTATCGGGGATCGCACCGCCGCATGTGATCGCCGTCAGGCGCGCGCCGCGCCGTGCCCGCAGGCGTTTGTTCACCGCGTCGCGGTACAGATATGCCCCGCGACGACCGCGGCTCGTCGCGTATCCCTCGACGATTGTCCGTACCACTGCGAGGAACTCATCGCGCGCTAGCGCGCGATAGGGATAGGCGCGGCGGAAGCACTCGTACAGCACATCTTCCTGCCATTCCCCGCAGGCGACTGCCGCCACGATCTGCTGCGCCAGCACGTCGAGCGGTTTCTGAGGGATGACCAAGCGGTCGAGTTCGCCGCGCCGTGTCGCGTCCAGCAACGCAGCGCTCTCCACGAGCTCGTCGCGGCTGAAGGGGAAGAGCCGGCCCTTGGGCAGGCCGCTGAGCGTGTGACCCGAGCGCCCGACGCGCTGCAGGAAGGTGGCGATCGAGCGCGTTGAACCGAGCTGGCAGACAAGCTCGACGTCGCCGATGTCGATTCCGAGCTCGAGCGAGGCGGTTGCCACCAGTACGCGCAGCTCGCCCGCCTTCAGGCGTTGCTCGGCGGCAAGGCGTTGCTCGCGCGCCAGGCTGCCATGGTGGGAGGTTACATGCTCTTTGCCGATCCGTTCGCTCAGGTGCCGCGCCACGCGCTCGGCCATGCGCCGGGTGTTGACGAAGACCAGGGTGGTGCGGTGGGCAGTGATCAGCGCGGCCAGGCGATCGTAGACCTCGGCCCACACCTCTTGTGACATCACCGCTTCCAACGGAGCGCCGGGAATCTCGATGGCGAGATCGCGGTCGCGTACGTGCCCGATGTCGATGATGTTGCACGCGGGCTCACCGTCGGCGCTGATTGCATTGCCGCCAACGAGAAAACGCGCGACCTCTTCAATCGGCCGTTGCGTGGCCGACAGCCCGATGCGCACGAGCCCGGTCCGCGTCAATGCCTCGAGTCGCTCCAGTGAGAGCGCCAGGTGCGAGCCGCGCTTGCTGGCGGCAATGGCGTGGATCTCGTCGACAATGACGTTGCGGGTCGTGCGCAATACGTTGCGGCCCCCTTCGCTGGTCAACAGGATGTAGAGCGACTCGGGGGTGGTGACGACGATGTGGGGCGGGCGCCGTCGCATGGCCTCGCGCGCGGACGCAGGCGTGTCGCCGGTCCGTACCAGCGTGCGGATGTCGACGTCGGGCCGCCCGCGCGTTCGCAGCTCCTCGCGGATCGCTGCCAACGGCTGCTCGAGGTTGCGTTGAATGTCGTTGTTGAGCGCCTTGAGTGGCGAGACGTACACCACCTGGGTCTCGTCGGGGAGCGCTGCGCGCTCGCCCTGGCGCACCAGATCGTCAATCGCCGAGAGAAAGGCGGCGAATGTCTTGCCCGACCCGGTCGGTGCGGCGATCAGCGTGTGCTGTCGGGCCCCGATCGCGGGCCACGCCATGGCCTGGCAGGCTGTGGGCGCCGCGAAGGTCTTGCGAAACCAGCCAGCGACGGCGGGGTGAAATTTATCAAGTGTCATCGGGAAGTGCTGCCGGGTGCGCGCGCATGCCCAATGGTAAGCGACCTGTTATGGTCTGTGCAAAAAACCCCAGCGGTTGTGGCACCCGTGCCTTTTGGCCCGGTGAATCACGGTCCGATCGAACGGCCACCGCGCGGTGTTATACTGGCGAATCTCTGTTGATGCGGCCTTGCTACAGAGCCAGTTTCCTGCCTATGAAGAACGCAATCGTAACCATCCGGGAGGCTACTGGCGATCAGGATATGGCGATGGCGCGCCGCTTGTTTGAAGACTACGCCGCGTGGCTTGGAATCGACCTGGGTTTTCAGTCCTTCGATGAAGAGCTGGCCACGTTACCCGGGCCTTATACCGCACCTTCCGGCCTGATCCTGCTGGCAGAGTGCGAAGGGCCAGCGATCGGTTGCGTCGCCTTGCGCAAGATCGCCGATGCCGTCGGGGAGGTCAAGCGACTTTACGTCAGCCCCCGGTATCAATGCGGGGGGATCGGAAAACGATTAATGGCAAGTGTTATCGTCGAAGCAAAGGAACGGCATTACGCCCGCATAAGGCTCGATACCCTACCCAAGATGACGGCGGCACAGCGCCTTTATCGTTCACTGGGGTTCAAGACGATCGCTCCCTACTATGACAGCCCCATCACGGGAACGACATATATGGAATTGTCGCTGGGAGCGTGAGATAACAAGGCGCCAATGTGCAGTACCTGCAGTAGGCGCGTGGTGCCGGAAGACACGAACGCGAAAAGACGAATAGATAACACTCATGGCAAATATACAGTGCGTTCTCATCACAGGAGCGAGTCGTGGGCTCGGCTACCATCTGCACCAGCTTTATGCCGAGAGAGGCTGGACCACGTTCCCGCTGGTGCGGCGCGAGTCCGCCGCCGCAGGCTTGCGCGACGCCTGGGCCGGGCGGTGTCATCCGATCGTCACCGACGTTTCGAACGATGAATGCATGCCGAAAATTACCGAAGTTCTGTACCGGCATACCCAACATCTGGACGTGCTGGTCAATAATGCCGGAATTGGCGGCAAGAATTACACCATAAACGATATAACTGCAGGGGAGGCCCTCGATTTACTGCAGGCGCACTGCCTCGGTGCGATCCGCTGCACTCAAGCCGTGCTTCCGCTGCTGCGGGCCGCCAAGCATGCGAAAATCATGAATGTGACTTCCCGTCTCGGCTCCATGACAAAGAACGCGGCTGGTGA
>JBHHZP010000139.1:0-9610 GCA_046758085.1 Acidiferrobacterales bacterium | reverse complement strand
AGCGCCCACCCGTAGACCGAGGTAAGCAGCATGGTCGTTACCAGTATCAGCAGCAGTGCGAGCGGCACCCAACCCATGCCGAGGAGCCCGAGCACCAGAAACGTGATGATTGAGATAAAAGCGCTGATCATAAAGATCTCGCCGTGCGCGAAGTTGATCATGCCAATGATGCCGTACACCATCGTGTAGCCGATGGCGATCAGGCCGTAGATCATGCCGAGGGTCAGGCCGTTAATGAGTTGCTGCAGAAAATATCCCATGACTCACGATCCAGCGGATAACAGCGTCAACGCGATCAAAGCAGCGCCTGCGATTCCGATTGCCGTGACACGGCAGCACTACGACGCTGGTGTGGCGTGCCATCTAATGCGATGGCAACTGCGGTGATCGGCTTTCGAATATGCGTCGCTTCGGCTCATTATTCTTGGCAGAGCCTAGCTTACACAGTTTCCACCGTCAGCAGAACCGTTGGTCTGCAACGAGGATGCGACGGCGCTCTGGCAGCGTGCAGCGGTCGCAGTATCCGCGCCCGTACTTGTTGCACCGCACCGCAGGCGCTGAAGACGGAACAGGCGCCCCATGAAGAAACGGGGGCCCAGAGCGAGGGACAGGAATACAACATCCTCTCTGGGTGTGCGTAGGTAGGCCGTGTGCCGGTGGCTCATCGCACCGTTCGCCGCGGCAATTGTTCAGGCAGCCGATGCTGACTTTGCGGTCGCTGGCGCCTCGCCCCGAAGCAGGTTGTGGACCTCACTCAGGGCGACAGAGAGCATGGCGAAGTCCACTGTATCGTTGGCTTTCAGGTCGGACATCAGCTCCATAAAAAAGTCGACAATCGCCTGGTTGTCTTCGATCCAGGTATCAACAAGGGGCTTTGCGCGAACCGTGCCGCGCGCGTGGCGCAACACCTCCGCAGTGAGGTTGCGTTGCTGGATGTGCAGGTCGTTGCGCAAGGCTGATTGGGCCAACGAGTGCCAGTGATTCCACACCTTCAAGGTAGCGATCTGTTCGCGCAGCCACTGCAGGTCAAGCCGGGCGCCCAGCGCGAAGTACAAGGTCGCCACGAACGGCACGTCGCGCTTGGCTACCTTGGCCACCTCGACAATATCCAGTGCCGACGACAACGCAAACAGCCCCGCCACCCGTGTGGCCAAAGGTTGCGGTACACCGTCAGAGGCGAAACCCTTGGTTCGCTGTTTGAGCGTCAAGCGATTTTCGGCGGCCAAGGGCGTGGGGAAGCTGTCCGCCAGCTCGCCTACCCCGGTCTGGAAGTAAGCGACCGTGGATGCGATATCCAGCGGCGGGCGGCGATTGCGCAGCAGCCACAACGCGGCGCGCTCGATGAGCCCACCGACATCGGTCAACATCGCTAGCTGTGATTGCGCCGCAACCTGGTTGTCGAGCGACTCGATCTGCGTCCACAGCTCATGGACGGCGAAGATTTCGTGTGCCGCGGTATAGGCGCGCGCAATGTCTGGCGCGCTGGCCCCGGTCTCCTGGCGCATGCGGAACGCGAACGTTGGTCCGACCCGGTTCACCATGCTGTTGGTGATGTGGGTGGCGATGATCTCGCGCCGCAAACGATGCTTGTTCATTGCCGCGCCGAAGCGTTCCCCCAGGCGTTTGGGGAAATGACGCGGGAGCTCATGCGAGAGGTACGGGTCCTCGGGCACGTCCGAGGACAACAGCTCTTCATAGAGTGTCATCTTGCTATAAGCCAGCAGCACGGCAATCTCGGGCGTGCTCAGACCCTGCTGTGCCGCCAGCCGGTCAGCGATCACCTTGGTAGTGGGCAAAAACTCGCCGGCGCGGTCAAGCTTTCCTTGGCGTTCCAGCCGGCGGATGAAGCGGGCATGTTCTGCCAGTAATGTTGGTGCCTGAAACGTAGTGATGCTAATAGCCTGGGTCTGGCCGTAGTTGTCCCCAAGCACAAGTTCCGCGACTTCATCGGTCATAGCGGTGAGCAACTGATTGCGCTGCTTGCGGGTCATGTCGCCGTTGTTGACGATCTCGTTCAGCAGTATCTTGATATTGACCTCGTGGTCCGAGCAGTCGACACCGGCGGAGTTATCGATGAAATCCGTATAAATCTTCCCACCTTTGCGCGCGTACTCGATGCGCCCGAGCTGAGTCAGACCGAGATTTCCGCCTTCGGCCACGATGCGGCAGCTCAAGTCCCGCCCGTTTACGCGCACGGCGTCATTAGCACGATCCTTGGCGTCCATATGGGTTTCCGACTCGGCCTTCACGTAGGTGCCGATACCGCCGTTCCACAGCAGATCGACCGGCGCCTTGAGCATGGCCTTGATCAGCTCGTTCGGAGTCATACGCTCGACATTGACGCGTAGCAGCTCCTGCACGTCGGCAGACAGCGGAATCGACTTGGCGCTGCGCGCAAAGACCCCGCCACCTTTGGATATAAGCTCCTGGTTGTAATCCAACCAGCTCGACCGCGGTCGCTTGAACAAGCGCTCGCGCTCATGGAAGGAGGCCTCCGTATCGGGATCAGGGTCGAGGAAAATATGCAGGTGATTAAAGGCGCCGACCAGCTTGATATGCCGGGAGAGCAACATGCCATTGCCAAAGACATCGCCGGACATATCGCCGATACCGACAACGGTGAAGTCTGTCGTCTGCGGATCGGTACCGAGCTCCCGGAAATGGCGTTTCACCGACTCCCACGCACCGCGTGCGGTAATGCCCATCTTCTTGTGGTCGTAGCCGACGGAACCACCCGAGGCAAACGCGTCGCCCAGCCAGAAATCGTACTCTTCCGCGATGCCGTTTGCGATATCAGAGAAGGTCGCGGTCCCTTTGTCTGCGGCCACCACCAGGTACGGATCATCGTCGTCGTAACGCACGACGCACGTCGGCGGAACCACGGCACCGCCCTGCAAGTTGTCAGTGATATCCAGCATGCCGCGGATGAGCATGCTGTAGCAGGCCACTACTTCCTGCGCTAGCGCCTCGCGGTCATTTCCCGCCGGCGGTTGTTTGAGCACGAACCCGCCCTTGGAGCCCACCGGCACGATGACCGCATTCTTGACCATCTGTGCCTTCATGAGCCCGAGTACCTCGGTGCGAAAGTCTTCACGGCGATCGGACCAGCGCAGGCCCCCGCGTGCTACCTTGCCGCCGCGCAGATGCACTCCCTCCATGCGCGGTGAGAACACAAAAATCTCGAACATCGGTCGCGGGGAAGGCATTTCGCTGATGTGCGACGGATCGATCTTGAACGACAAGTACTGCTTAGGCTCGCCGTCGGTGCCACTTTGGAAATAATTTGTACGCACGGTGGACTGGATCACGTTGAGAAAGCTGCGCAGAATACGGTCCTCGTCCAGGCTCGCGACAGAGTCCACCTGCTCCTGGATTTGCTTGACCAGGGTGGCTGTGCGTTGCTCGGCGTTGCTGGTGTGCCGCGGATCGAAGCGTGCGTGAAACAGGTCGACCAGTGCGCGCGTAATCCGCGGGTTTTTCGCCAGCGTCTCGATCATGTATGCACGGCTGAACGGTACCCTGATCTGCAGCATGTACTTGTAGTATGCTCGCAGCATCACGGTGTCGCGCCAGTTCAGGCCGGCTCCCAGCACCAGCCGGTTGAAGCCATCGTTTTCCACCGTGCCGCGCCAGATGCGGGTGAACGCATTCTGGAATGTCTCACCGACTTGTTCTGGATCGATCTCCAGCCCATGGGCGTGCACCATGTTGAACTCGTGGATCCACAAGGGTTCGCCGTCGCGCGGCCGGATTTCGTACGGACGTTCGGCAATGACCTTCAGGCCCATGTTCTCCACCACCGGCAGCGCATCCGACGGCGGAATGGCCTTGCCGCTGGAAAACAGCTTCATCCGCACGCCGCCTTCCGTTTCCACTATGGGTCGATAGAAGGATATTCCGAGATTGTCGGTGCCACGCACCGACTCCATGTGATCGACATCGATGGCGGCGGTACGAGCCTCGAAGTCCTCACGATACCCACCGGGGAAGGCATCGCTGTAGATGTTGTAGAGCGTGGTGCCCCGTTCTTCGCCGTAGCGTTCGATCAAGGCATCTCGCAGGTTATCCTGCCATGATCGGGCGGCCTCGATAATCTGGGCCTCGATCTCCTTCAGGTCATAATCAATGTGGGTGGCCGGATCCGTGTATATGACGAAGTGAAACCTGGCCAGTACCGATTCCGAGAACAGCGCGTCGAACTCCACCCCGGTACCATGAAATGTGTCCATCAGGATTTGCTGTATGCGTAGCCGAAGCTCGCGGTTGTAACGCTCACGCGGTATGTACACCAGGCAGGAGTAAAATCGACCATAGGTGTCGCGCCGTACAAGCAATCGTATGCGCTGGCGCTCCTGCAGCTCCAGGATCCCCATCGCCATGACGAGCAGCTTGTCCTCGGAGATCTGAAACAACTCGTCGCGCGGATAGTTCTCGATAATATTCTGCAATGCCTTGCCACCGTGACTGTTCGACGGCAGCCCCGAGAGTTCTATGATGCGCTTGGATTTGTGGCGCAACAGCGGTATCTCGCGGGTAGTACGGTTGTAAGCTGCGGAGGTGAACAGCCCGAGAATGCAGCGCTCACCGTTTATTTTTCCCTCGGCATCGAAGCGCTTGATACCAATGAAGTCCATGTAGGCAGGTCGATGAATAGTGGCGCGCGAGTTCGCCTTGGTCACGACCAGTAGCTGCTGGGAGCGGCTGTACTCACCAATCTCGCTTGGTAGCACAGAGATCTTAGCCGTGTCGGTTTCATTTCCGTTTTTGCGCAAGATCCCCAGTTGGCTATTCGCTGCGAGCCGCAGCTCCGTTTCCGTTTTGGACGGCGCCAAGTCATACTCGCAGTAGCCGAGAAAGGTGAAGTGGCCAGCCTCGATCCAGCGAAAAAATGCCTGTGCCTCGGTCACCTCGTCTGCCTCCAGCGCCGGTGGCTTTTTCTCCAGGTCATCTATGATGTCGCGTACCCGCTGCAGCATCGATTGCCAATCGGCGCAAGCCCGGTGCACATCCTCGAGCACGTGTTCGATCTCGCCCGCCAGCTCGTGCAGGGCGCTGGCTTGCGGCTGGCGGTCTACCTGGAACTGCATGAAGGACTCCGGGGTACCCTCGTCGCGCGCGCCCGATGGAAACACATCCAGCAGCTTGCCATTGGCACCGCGACGGACTTTGACAACGGGATGGATGGTCAAATGGATAGTCAAGCCATGGCGATTGAGCGCCATGGAAACCGAGTCCACCAGGAAAGGCATATCGTCCGTGACGATCTGTACGATGGTGTGCGTGGACTGCCAGCCGTGTTTTTCGAACTGCGGGTTATAGACATGCACTTTGGCTGTGCCAGGGGCGCGCTGCCGCGCGAGTTGCCAATGGGCCAACGCGGCCCCGCGCAGGTCGAGAATATTCTGGTTGACCAGGTCCTCGGGTGAAACCCACCGATAGTACTGACGCAAGAAGGTTTCGATCTGCTTCGCCTGGCTCTTGGGTATGGTGTCCTGGGACGCCGACACGAGTCGGTCAATAAGCTCTGCAGTTCTCATCTTTCGCTGAACCGGCATTGAATCTCCCATTTGCCGGCAAGATACGGGCCGGCGGCTGCGGCTGGCCACGCCACCGCAGGAAACTATGAGGAATAAAATAATTATGCGTCGTAGGAAGGAAAAGGTCTACTGGCGGCGCAATCTCGCATGCTAAACGTGGGTACGTGCGCCAGGGCGGCTCCTCCGCGCGGTCGGGTGGCGCGTATGCAAATTGGCGAGAGCGCAGCGGCCATCGGGGGCGCTCGGCAACCTGTCCTGCCGCGGTGTGGTGCGCTGAGGCGGTTATGTCGCCCCCACGGGTATGCGGATTCCCGGGGCCGGGGGGCTGCGATCGCGCGAGCACTATGGCAATATCTGGGAACTCTTGCGGCCAGGCCGTTTCCAGTGACCCGGAACCTGAGTCATCGCAGCTAAGGTAGACAGTCCATGGCGTCGCACGTCGAACAGGTTTACAAGGAGCTTGCAGATGAGCATCAGAGCATCATGCGGCTGGTGGATCGGATCCAGCAGCATAGCACGGTGCTACACCTGGTTCCGCTGCTCGAAGAGCTTCACACCGTCTTGATCAAGCACTTCGCTCATGAGCAATTCCCGGGAGGGCTGTACGAATCCCTCGGCGCCTATGGTCCTGAGTACCGCGATGACCTGCGGGTGCTGGTGAACGAGCACTGCTGGATTCTATCTTCGGTTCGCGGCGTGCTCGAGCGCGCACGGCTGGCCAACGAGGACAACGCGGAGGATATTCTGCGTGACGTAGCGTCCATTGTGCAAAGCCTGCACGAGCACGAACACAAGGAGCACCAGCTTGCGGAAAAGGTATTGCGCCAATGATACGTGCTCGGCGCACCGCGGTCGGACGGGAGCAACGTAGTGGCGGCACCTTTGTGGACCCCCTCTGAAGAGCGCATTGCGAGCTCCAATCTGACCGCCTTCATGAACCGCGTGCGCTCGCATTGGGCGGTAAGCATTCCCGATTATGGCGCACTGTATCAATGGTCGATTGAAGAGCCGCAGAAATTCTGGCAATCGGTTTGGGACTTCGGTGGAATACTTGCCCAGCGCCAGGGGCAGGTCGTGCTGCGCAACGGCGACAAAATGCCCGGCGCGCAGTGGTTTCCCGAGGCGCGCCTGAATTTCGCCCAGAATCTCTTGCGCCGCGATGATGACAGCGCAGCTATCATATTCTGGGGCGAGAACCGTGTCAGGCGCGCTCTGAGTCACCGCGAGCTTTTCGGGCAGGTCGCACGGCTGGCGCAGGCCATGCGCGCGGCCGGCGTAGGCCGGGGCGATCGCGTGGCGGCGTATCTGCCAAACATGCCCGAGACCGTGATCGCGATGCTGGCAACGGCCGCTGTCGGCGCCGTATGGTCGTCTTGCTCCCCCGATTTCGGTGCCCAAGGGGTGCTGGATCGCTTCGGACAGATCGAACCGAAGATTCTGCTCGGCGCCGACGGCTACTACTACAACGGCAAGACACACGATTCGTTGGTAAAGCTGCGAGCGATCGTCGACGGGTTGCCATCGCTGGCCCAGACCGTCGTGGTGCCGTATGTCTCAGCCGAGCCGTTGCTGTCAGGCATCCGCCGCAGCGTGAGCTTGCCGGACTTTGTCGCCGGCCACGAGGCAAGCGAGATCGAGTTCGAGTCGTTGCCGTTTAACCACCCGCTTTACATCATGTACTCATCCGGCACCACCGGGATTCCGAAATGTATCGTCCACGGCGCCGGCGGCACGCTGATCCAACACCTCAAGGAACACTTGCTGCATGTCGATCTGAAACCGGCGGATCGTTTATTTTATTTCACCACGTGTGGCTGGATGATGTGGAACTGGCTTGTCTCGGGGCTCGCCAGCGGGGCAACCTTGCTGCTGTACGACGGGTCGCCGTTTTACCCCCACGGCAATGTGTTGTTCGACTTCGCGGACAAAGCCGGTATGACTGTCTTCGGCACTTCCGCCAAATTCATTGACGCCGTGAACAAGGCGGGCCTGGAGCCGGTGAAGACCCACAAGTTGACATCATTGCGCGCGGTACTCTCCACCGGTTCGCCGCTGGTACCCGAGAGTTTCGATTTTGTCTATCAGAAGATCAAGCACGATATTTGCCTGTCCTCAATCTCGGGAGGCACCGACATTGTCTCCTGTTTTGCCCTGGGCAATCCCATCCTGCCGGTGTGGCGCGGGGAGCTGCAGTGCCGTGGCCTGGGGATGCGGGTCGAGGTCTTCGACGAACAGGGTCGGCCGGTTACAGGGCAAAAAGGCGAGCTTGTCTGTACTGCGGCATTTCCATCGATGCCGGTGGGTTTCTGGAACGATGCTGAGCAGAAGAAATATCATGCCGCCTACTTCGAACGTTTTCCCGGTATCTGGTGTCACGGTGACTACGTAGAGCTCACCGAACACGATGGAATTATTATTTACGGACGTTCCGATGCTGTGCTGAACCCGGGCGGGGTGCGCATTGGAACGGCGGAAATCTATCGACAGGCGGAACAAATCGAGGAGGTCGAGGAGAGCCTCGTGATTGGCCAGCAATGGCATGGCGACGTGCGCGTCGTGCTGTTCGTGCGCCTGCGCGATGGCCTGTCACTGGACGCTGCGCTAGTCAAGAAGATAAAAGACAGGATTCGTCATCACACGACCCCGCGCCACGTACCCGCAAAAGTTATCCAGGTGACCGACATACCGCGAACCAAGAGCGGCAAGATAGTGGAGCTTGCCGTACGCAACGTGGTGCACGGTGAGCCGGTGCGGAATAAGGAGGCGTTGGCCAACCCGGAGGCGCTGGAGCTGTTCAAGGATCTTGCCGAGCTGGCGTAAGAAAGGGGGCTACTGACTGCGGTCGAATATTTGTGCCCCGTGGCAACAGTAACCGAGCGATGTACCACCAAGACATGACATTTCGCAAGCTGCTGCAGCCGATGGCGCCGGAGGAGTTCTTTGAGCACGCCTACGGCAAGCTCGCAGTGCACATTCCCGGTCACGCAGACAAGCTTGCCCACATGTTCTCCTGGGACGAGCTTAACCGGCTGTTTAACCAGCCGTCGCTGTGGTCAGACCGGACGATGAAAATGGTTCTGAGCGGGCGTGATCTCAAACCCGAGGAGTTCTGCACACCGGGCCGCACGCGCGAGGGCACGCAGGCGATGTTACCGGATCCGGAGCGCGTTGCGCGTTACTTGTCGCAGGGCGCTACACTCGTGCTCGACCTGGTGGAGCGATTATCACCGGGGATCGCGGCTTTGGCCGCTTCGCTGGAGACGGTTCTCGGCCATGTGGCGGTGTGCAATATCTATTGTTCGTGGAAAACACACCAGGGGTTTACGTCGCATTTCGATACGACCGATGTGTTTGCTTTGCATATCGCCGGAAAAAAGACCTGGCACTTGTATGAGGGCCGATACCTTGATCCGATTGAGGGGTCCGGATTTGATTACGCCAGTCTCCCACCTGACGAGCATGAATCGGCAAAGGGCGAGCTGCTCAAGTTAGTGGAAATGACCCCGGGTGACGTGCTCTACATCCCAAGGGGCCAGTACCATGATGCGGTCGCGACCAGCGAGGCAAGCCTTCATTTAAGCTTCGGCCTGGTACCCCGTACCGGTCATGATTTCATGACTGTCTTGCTGCAATCGCTGTTCACCGATCCCCTGTTTCGCCAGGCCATGCCTCACTTCGATGACACGCAGGCCTATGATGCCCACCTGCGGCGGCTTGCTGAGCGTCTGTACGAGATCATCACGGACGTGGCAACCGCCAGGCAGTCGCGCCAGGAACAGCGCCGGCGCGTATTGCGCGACTCCTTGGCGCGTTTCGCGTTACCGCAGCGCGATCCCGTGTCGTTATACCGGGTGCGCTGGGTGGGCGCGACGCTGCAGCCGCGTGGCGACGGCTCGCTGTTGACCACCGCATCGGGCGAGTACGCCTTGTCCGGTAACGAGACAAAGATCGTCGAGTGGATCCTGAGTCGCGATTTTTTCGATGCGCACACGGTCGAGCAGGTATTCGACACTACACGACCTGCTGACGTATCGGTACTTACAGACAAGCTGATCGCAGCGGGCCTGATTGAG
>JBHHZP010000138.1:0-9612 GCA_046758085.1 Acidiferrobacterales bacterium | reverse complement strand
TGTGGCATATGCTGCAGCGTAACGCGTTCACAATTTATTGCTCTCGGTAATAACTTTTGGAATCGTCATGTTTTTCAATTTGGTGGCAAGATCATCGCGAAGGTTTCTGAAGAAGTGTTCGCTTCAAGAGAAAGCATGCTGGAGGCGGTGGATGAAATCCGCTCACGCTAACTACTTGGAGGCTCTGGAACAAGTTGCCGAAACTCTGAGCTTAATGACTACTATTAATCGGAGCATAAAATGTTGCTCATGTTGAACTGTTTCTGCTATGCTTCGAGACATGAGGCGTCTCGATACGCGATGTTTGTCTCCTGGGGCGCAGGACGCCTTGCGGCAGCGCGTCCTGCGTGCCGTCCGCGCCGGGATGTCCCAGGCCCAGGCGGGGCACGTCTTTGGGGTCTCGCGGCGATCTGTCAACGCCTGGCACCGGCGCTGGCGGGAAGGGGGGGCCCGAGCGCTGCGGTCGCGCCCGCGGGGACGGCCCTCCGCCTGGCGCCGTGGCAGGCGGCGACGATCGTCCGCCTGCTCACCGAGCGCTGTCCCGATCAGCTCAAGCTGCCCTTTGCGCTCTGGACCCGCGAGGCAGTGCGGGACCTCATCGCCCACCGATTCGGCCTCCGGCTCTCTGTCTGGACGGTGGGCCGCTACCTGAAGCGGTGGGGCTTCACGCCGCAGAAGCCTTTGCGGCGGGCCTACGAGCAGGACCCCGAGGCGGTGCGCCGGTGGCTGACGGAGGAGTATCCGGCCATCCGGGCCCGGGCCCAGCGCGAAGGCGCGACGATCTTCTGGGGCGATGAAACGGGGATGCGCTCGGATCACCAGGCGGGCCGTTCCTGGGGTCGCCGCGGCCAGACGCCCGTCATTCCCGAGACCGGGAAGAGATTCCGGTGCCACAGGATCTCGGCCATCACCAACCGCGGACAGTTGGTGTTCATGGTCTTCGAGCGGACGTTCACGGCGGCCGTGTTCGTGGGGTTCTTGCGCCGGCTGCTTCGCCAGGCAGGCCGGAAGGTCTTTCTCATTGTCGATGAGCACCCCGTGCATGTCTCGGCCGCCACCCAGCGGTGGGTGGCGCAGCACTCGAGGCGCCGTTGGGTCCCCCGGACCCCGGCAATGGCCGCTGGGCTCACCGACCACCGCTGGACACTGGAGGAATTACTCTGCCGGAACTGACAAATATCAATCTCATCAAGGGTCACTATCCGCTTTCGCGCCTGCTACGCCTTCTTGTTCGCATTCCATATCAAGGATGGAATCTATTACAGATGGCATATCTCGTCATCTGGTTTCTGGGTTATGGCCGCAAGAGAATCGGACGGCGGAGATCCACTGAAGATGGCCAACGGAAGGTTACCATGTTGTCATACGTCGCCGTGAGGTATGACGGCAGGATACGGTGGGCCGCTACGACGCTTGCAGAGGCAGGTTACGACGTATTGCTGATTAAGCCCGCGGATGCTGAGAATGTCGCAGATGTCGACCACGGTTGGCACAAGAGGGTGTCGTTTCTGTCAACTGGGCTTTCAGGCACGACCACCTACTTCCCGTACTGCTTTGATACGCAAATGTTTCGCGCGGCCGTGAAGTCGGAAGCGCACGTTTATCATTGTCATGATTTAAATACTTCACTGATGGGACTCTTAGCAGCTGCTAAGACTGGTGGTTTCATCGTCAGCGATATGCATGAGTGGAGCTCGGAGGGCGGATCGTGGAATAACAGGCATAACAGATTTAAGCGGCTTGCGCCGCTTAAGCGGGCCGTGTATCGGCGCGTCGAGAGGCTCGTCCTGCAGCATGCGTCGGCTATAGTGACCACGTCGCTTTCGCTGGCGCAAGCGATGCGCGAGGCACTACAGATTAACCGAGACATTGTAATAGTTCGTAATGTTCCTATTGTTGAGGGAAGTCTCAACAGTGAGAGGGATCTCCGCGAGGAGCTCGGATTAGCGCGAGAGCATTTTCTGGTGATCTACGTGGGGTCTTTGGGGCCGCACCGCAACATTGATAAGGTCATACAGGCGCTGAGCCGGGCACCAAGTGTGGCTCTCGCGGTCCGTGGAATGGGTCACCACATTTATGGCCCGATCTGGCGAAAGTTGGCGATGGACTATGAAGTGACAGACAGACTGTTCGTTTTGCCACCAGTCTCACCTGAGTGTATCGTCGCGTCATGCCGCGGTGCAGACGCAGGACTCTATACTGTGGCCGATGTCTGCCTTAACTTTCATTACGCGCTTGGCAACAAAATCTTCGAGTACATTTTTGCCGGGGTGCCGATCTTGGCTGCTAGATATCCCGAAGTTGAACGCATTGTTGGGGAATGGGGTGTCGGAATAATGTTCGACAACGATGACCCGGAGAGCATAGCGAATGCTCTGAACGCGATGGCCTGTGACCGCAGATTGTACAGTCGGCTTCGGCGTAACGTCATCAGGGTACGGCACGAGCTCACAGTCAATCCCGAATGGCAAAAACTCGTTTTTCTTTATGAAACCTTCTCGCAACCCGTTGGCGTCATTGATCGAGTGCGTCAGGATGCGGCTACAGGGGGATAACCTACACATACGACAATCATGCTCTAGAAATCACATCCGTGACTTCCTTGGGTCAGGCATACAGCCGGATTTATGACGCTATTTGTGGGCGCCACCCGAATATACGCCCGTGGCACTTTCAATGGCTGGCGACTAAGGATCTGTATGCAGATCTTAGGCGAATTCTACCTAGCCTTGAAGGGCGCATAGCGGACATAGGATGTGGAGAGAAGCCATATGGCAATGGTTAAGCCGCGAGGCGATGGTTGAACACATGGAGGTGGATGTTACACCAGAGTCAAAGGCTGATGTCGTCCTTTCGCGTGACGGTCAATGGCCCTTATCCGACGCTTACTTCGACGCGGTAATTTGCACCCAGGTCCTTGAGGATGTTTCAAATATGTCGTAGGTGATAGGTAAGGTAAGGCGTATGTTAAAGCCGGGGGGTAAGGTTCTCGTAACCCTGCCCTTTATTTACAATGTCCACGGCTGCCCTGACGACTACACCCGCGTCTCTGCGGGGTGTCTGCGTGCACGATTAGGAGAGCACTTCGAGATAGCAGAGATTAAAAGGAAAGGGGGGATTGGTAGCACTCTCGAGCTACTTAGCCTTAATTGGATTGATTGTATTCTCAACCTAACGCACGCCGAGCAGTTGATCAAAGGGAGTCTGTTTCCGATCTGGGTTCTGTTGTCCGTGTTGATAAATGGGTTGGACGCGTGCTTGGACAAAGCAGATCGACCATACGCATTTTACAGCAACGTGCTATTGCTTGCCGTGAAACGGTGAAGCAATAGCTAAAGTCTTTGTAGTTTGAGCGAGGTCTAGTGGACCATGCAGAGGAACACGCACTTTGATGACAACCGCATCATTTGGAGAGACGAGTACTCCGGACAGTATGATGTCCCGCCTTTAGGGTATTCAGAAGAGTTTGATTTGCAGTGGCGTCTAGGGCTTGAAGGCAAGGACGGCTATTACCGCCACCCCGGTGCCTGCGTCGATGACGACTACATCGCCGATCGTGTATATGAATGGACAGGGCATCATCCGTTGGGAGTTGAACATTACGATGCGTCGTGCGGCGCCCGCCCCTTAGATCATCCGATTGATGTTTTTTTGATCAAAGGAAAGGAGTGCGCCGATATCGGATGCGGAATGGGGCGTTGGACGCGGACGCTGCAGAAAATCGGCGCGGCCTCTGTATTGTCCGTCGACATGTCGGAGAGCGCCTTGCAGAGCGTTCGCCGGTATAACGACCGAGTCATGAAGGCCAACATCATGACACTCATTCGTGAGTACCCTGAATTGAAGGAGCAGTTCGACTTTACTGTGTTCTGGGGCGTCGCGATGTGCACGCACGATCCCCTGCAGGCCTTCCTAAATGCTGCCGCTACGGTGAAGCCGGGCGGGACTCTCTATATGATGGTCTATGCCCCTGAAGGCATGCATGGGGCCTCGATCACAAAGTATCAGCGTCGCAAGTTTCACCGACTGCGAACCGTGAGTGAGCGACTCGCGATGGTCGACAACATCTTCAACCGGCGCTGGGACAGTGATTATCCTTTCATTGAGAATGTCAAGAACCTGTGGCGGAACATGCGTCGACTGCCAAAGGGTAGCAAGCTCGGTCTGCTTGACGCACTTGAGCCTTTCTATAACTGGGTTATTCCCTTAGAAGTAATAGAGGGATGGATGGCTAAAGGAAACTTTAGTAATATGAAGCTCCTTAATGAGCGAGAAAATCCGAAGTGCGCTTATCATGTCCTCGCTATAAAAGGGTGAGACTTACGTAACTCATATATGGGGTTTCGACCGTAACTCGGTATGGATGATTGGAAGGATCGGGCAGGCCGCGAGTACTGGGAGCGGAATTGGTTAGGGCGGGAGGCACCGGCGGCGATCGACCCCAAAGACCGGACATTGGATAACTATATGTGGCACCGCTTCGGTCAGTTTATGCATCCGTTCCTTCAGCGCTGCCAGTCAAATGGTGAAGTAGAACTCGTCGAGGTAGGGTGTGGCTCGTCTCGTTGGTTGCCATATTTTGCGAAAGAGTATGGTTTCAGGGTGTCGGGGATCGATTACTCGGAAACGGGATGCTCACAGGCGCGCGCCGCGCTACTGAAGGCTCAAATTATTGGAGAAATCTACGAAGCGGACATATTCGCACTTCCGCATTCTTTACAGCGTCGCTTCTCCGTAGTGCTTAGTTTCGGTTTGGTCGAGCACTTTGCTCCAACTGAACGAATCATTGATCAGCTAGCCAGGCTAGGGCGGCCTGGGGGACAAATCATTACGATCATTCCGAATATGACGCACATCGTCGGATGGCTTCAGAAGGTGGTCGATCGACGAGTCTACGAGGTCCACGTTCCAGTAGACTTGGCACAACTTGCGCTTGCTCACGAAACATGTGGGTTAAGAGTTGATGCCGCTTGCTACATCGGGACGGTTAACTGGAGCGTGATCAATTTCAGTAGTCGAGCTGATAAGACCTGGCATGCAGCCGCGGTACGTCTCGCTGCTTGGGCAACGAAGATTGTCTGGGCGACAGAGATCGTAGGTATGCCAGAATTCCCCAATCGCTGGACGTCGCCCTACATCGCCTGTGTCGCAAGCGTTCCCTAAGCGCAGTACTGATCGGGCTTGCGGCGGGTGCTCGTCAGGACGTTGACCCAGTACACTACGGGGCAAATCATCCTAGTCGTCGGGGGGTTGGGTGCGGGTGGGGCCGAACGCACGCTCGTGACGCTTGCTCATGCATGGTCTCAGCGCGGCCAGCTAGTTACTATTCTGGCATTGGATGCTGCGAAGCCGTTCTACAGCTTGAATTCAGCTATCGACTTCCGACAGTTACCGCTAGTGCGGCAGTCAAATGGACTGCCTGCGGGGCTCATAAACAACGCTTGGCGCATCGGGCGGCTACGCGATGCTCTCGCGACCCTCAGTCGCAGCAGGCTAATCAGTTTCGGTACCGAAACGAGTTGTTTGACTCCGCTTGCGAGTTTGGGGCTGGGTCACACCGTTACAGTTGCTGAACGTTGTGATCCGCGGTGGTACCCACGTGACCGACGGTGGCGGGTCCTTCGGCGCTGGGGTGGCCTGCGCCGGTCAACAGCCCCAAGGTCACGTTGCTGGAGGCGACGGACCTCTTGGCGCTGCTGCAACCCGCGTTCCACGAGGTCACGGGATGGAGCACTCAGGGTCCCCACATCTTCCTGGCGGCTCGCGGGAAGCGAGACGTGGGCTTGAGGACCGGGACCTGATGCCATGACGACGTTGGCCAGCTTCATCATTCCGACTTACAACCGGGCCCCCTTGGTAGAGGAGGTAATCGAAAGCGCCCTGGGGCAGACCTACCCGACCCGGGAGGTGATCGTCGTCGACGATGGCTCGACCGACGAGACGCCGACGGTGCTGGCGCGGTGTGGCGATACCATCCGGACGGTGCGAACGCCACACCGGGGGTGTGCAGCCGCACGGAACACCGGGGTCGCCCTTGCCCGCGGTGTCTACCTTGCCTTCCTCGATTCGGACGATGTAGCACCACCTGACAAGCTGGCAATCCAGGTTCCTGTCCTTGAAGCCTGCCCAACGGCTGGTTTCGTGTATGGACCGAGTATCACCTTCGGCCCGGATCTGCCGGCAGAGACCGTGCACCAGCCGGTCCACCCAGACGCTGGCGGTTCGGTCGCCAAGCAGCTCTTCTTGACGACTCGAATCGGGTTCGACTCCGTCCTGCTCCGGCGTGAGGCGGTGGAGCAGGTGGGCGGATTCGACGAGGAGCTGTATCACAACGAGGACACGGACCTGCTGCTGCGGGTGGCGCTTGACTGGAAGGCTGTTCGCCTAGACTGTCCCACGGGCCGCCATCGCTGGCATCCAGATCGGAAAAGCCGAGACGAAGTTGCGCTGTGGCGAGGCGTGCTCCGCTCCATGGAAAAGGTCCTCGCCTCAAGACCGGATTTCCGCGCACGGCTGGGACGACGGGCTGAGGCGAGGTTCGCTGAGGTACGCTGGAAGGTCTCGCTTGCTCTCGCGGCCCGGGGAGAACTGGCAGCGGCACGGACCGAGGCAGCGGCGGCTTGGAGCCATCAGCCCTCGACAGCGTTGGCAGCCTGGCGCCTCGCGCTGGCGACCCCCCCATTGGTGCCACGATGGCTGGGGGTGGCACGGTTCCTGGCGCGGAGCGTTGGCTTCATCCGAGCGCGCCTTGAGGGAACGCGGTGCGAGTAGTGTTTGTGGTGGGTTCGGCACAGATGGGTGGGAGGAGCGGAACGTCCTCAAGCTGGCAGGTGCGTTGCTGGCAAGGGGTGTGCCGGTAGAGGTGGTGCTGCTGTCGGACGGCGGGCCGCTTATGGAGGAATACCGAGCACGGCAGATCCCTGTGACGACCGTCCGCTGGAGCTGCTACCGCGCGCGCCTTCCCCTCGGACCTGCGGCGGCTCATGGCGGCATTGGAAAAGCTCCGCCCAGAGGTCGTGCACAGCTACGGCTATCCCACAATTTGGTGGGGCACGCTGGCATCCCTCGAAGCGGGACCGGCAGCGCGAGTGATCGCGATTCAAGCCTGGGACACGTGGAAGGGGTGGGCTGAGCTGCTGCTCGACCGGGCGCAGGCTCCGGTAGTCGACCTGGCAATCGCGGACGGCGAGGGGGCAAGACAGCTTGCGATTGGCCAGCAAGGCCTTCCACCGGACCGGACCCGGACGGTCTACGACGGCGTGGAGCCGGCAGAGCTGGTCCCTACCCGGCCATCAGCGGCGACCCGGGCCGCGCTCGGGATCCCTGGCGAGGGACCTGCGATCGGCGTGGTGGCACGCCTTGATGACAGACACAAGGGACAGTCGGTTCTACTCCGGGCTGCGTCCCGGATTCTTCAGGTTATGCCAACCGCGACCTTTGTTTTCATCGGAGACGGCGCCGACCGGGCGGCCCTCGAGAGCCTGGCGGCGCGCACCCACATCGCAGGCCACGTACGGTTTGTAGGGACGCGAACGGACCTGGGGGATGTACTTACGATGCTCGACCTGTTGGTGATCCCCTCGCGCCGGTACGAGAGCGTGCCGAAGATTCTGCTGGAGGGGATGGCAGCCGGCTGCCCCATCGTGGCGAGTCGCATCGGGGATATTCCGGAGCTCCTTGAAGATGGGCGAACCGAACGGCTGGTCTCACCGGGAGATCACGAGGCGCTGGCCGACGCAATCCTGGACTGTTTGGCGAACCCTGGGACTGCGGCAAGTCTCGCGACGGCCGCAAGGACCGCGGTCGCGTCGAAGGACCTGACACTCGAGGCAACGGCGGCAACCCTTGAGCGGTTATACGCTGATCTGGTGCAGGAAAGGCCGCTCCGCCCAGCGTCACTAAGCATTCGGCGCCGGATTTGGGCAGTAGCTTGGCTTTACCTGGCTGTGGAGGCGGTGCGCGCAAAGTACCGGCGGGGGACACATGCTATGGGAGGGCTCCGGTGAGAACTGCGGCCCTGTTGGCCTGATCTGGGTGGAACCAGGCTGGACGTACGCGCGTAGCCTGGACCCACGGAGGGGAAAACCTATACTAGGCACTGGCAGGAGGCCTAGCTTGAGGAGACTTGATCTAACCGGGCTGCTGGTGTGCCTGCGCTGCGGGGATCCTCTGCCGTCGGAAGCGTCGTGGGCGACCAACGGCGCTCGCTGCACCGGCTGCGGCACCGTGGTACCGGTCGTCCGAGGTGTACTGCGCTTCATAGATGCCGACGAGTATACAGATAGCTTTAGCTTCCAGTGGAACCAACACCGGATGACCCAGCTCGACACCGCTCATAGCAGCGAATCGGAAAGAATGTTCCACCAGAAGACGGGTTTTGGCCCGGAGGATGTGAACGGGAAGCTGATCCTGGATGTCGGCTGCGGAATGGGGCGCTTCGCCGATGTGGTAAGTCGATGGGGCGGAAACGTCATCGGCTTGGATATGAGTTATGCCGTCGAAGCCGCCCACCAAAACCTCGGACATCGAGAGGACGTGCTCATCCTCCAAGCCGATCTGTTCCACATGCCATTTCCCGAAGAGAGCTTCGACCTCATCTATAGCATCGGCGTCCTCCACCACACCCCCGACTGTGAGAAGGCCTTCCGCCAGCTCCCGCGATTCCTGAAACCCGGAGGGAAGATCGCCATCTGGGTTTACGGGCCACCTGAGCGATGGGTAAAACGCACTGACCTCTACCGCCGATTTACCACCAGGATGTCGCTCAGGTTGCTCCACGCCATCTGCCACATCGCTATCCCCTTGTACTACGTCTATTCTATAGGATCCCTCTCTGCGAACGCCTATTTTGGCGGATCCTCCCCATCAGCATGCACCCCAATCCAGCCTGGCGGATCCTGGACACCTTCGATTGGTATTCCCCCAGGTATCAGTCGAAGCGCACCTACCCGGAGGTCTACCGCTGGTTCCGCTCAGAAGGGTTGGCCGAGATTGAATTGTCGGATTTTCCTGTAGCCGTGCGGGGAAGGAAGCCTGGACCGTGAAGGTGGTGAGAAGCAACTACATCAGGATCGCCTACGTGATCGGGACCCTCGACGTGGGGGGGACAGAGCACCAACTGGTTGCCTTGGTGAAAGGACTGGACTGCTCCGCGTTCTCGCCAATCATCTTCTGCCTGACGGCGACGGGGCCACTAGCCACCGACCTAGAAAAGGCAGGAGCTGAGGTCAGGTGCTTCGGCCTGCGGGGCCTAAACGTGTGGCGAAACCCAATACGGGTCGCGCGATGCCTGCTGGCTTTCTTGGCTGCCCTGAAAGCAGAGACCCCGGACATCATCCATGGCTTTCTGTTCCACGCATACACCCTCGGGACCTTTGCGGCGAAGATAGCCGGGGTCCCGATGGTCATCGCCAGCCGGAGGAGCCTGAGCCACTTCAAAGCGGGAAAACCGCACTATGTCCTCGCGGAACGGCTCGCCAACCGGATGACTGACCTCATTGTTACGAATTCAAAAGCAGTGCAACAGGACGTTATCCACCAGGAAAAGGTGGAACCTGCCAAGGTCAGGGTTGTCTATAACGGGATCGATCCTTCCCTGTACGATGTCCCGGC
>JBHHZP010000137.1:0-9693 GCA_046758085.1 Acidiferrobacterales bacterium | reverse complement strand
CGCCTTGCGGCAAAAGTGGGCGTGCGACTCCTTTGACCGCATCCTCGTTGCGCAAGCGGAACTACACCGGAACCGGTTGCTGACAAAAGACCCACCAATCCGCAGACATTTCCGGCAAGCCATGTGGCCGTGAGTTTTGTGAAACAGCAGACGACAAATACAAGGTTCAAGGTGAGTCGTGGTCCGTGAGTTGTGATCGCTGATTAGTCAGATACTAGACTCAAGGCGCAAGCTACAAGGGGCAAGGAACTACTGACTACGGACTGAAAACAAATCCTATTTTATTGTTGTTCTTTTGCCCCCGTGCCGCTTATGCGCCGAAAAAGCATCGCTTCGATGCAAATGCCATCGCAACGCGGTGTCGACAATCGCGTCCAGCTCAGCGTATTCGGGTTGCCATTCCAGTATCTCTTTCGCCTTTGATGCATCCGCAACCAGCACCGGTGGATCACCCGCCCGTCGCGGACCTTCGCGCACGGCCACGGCTTTGCCTGACACGTGCTCGACGGAGCCGATCAGCTCACGTACCGAGTGCCCGCGGCCCGTGCCGAGATTAAGCGCCGTTCGTTTCCCGCCGGCGAGCAGGTACTCCAACGCCCGTACGTGCGCCGTGGCCAGATCGGCGACGTGGACGTAGTCGCGAACGGCGGTGCCGTCATCGGTCTCATAGTCGGTGCCGTAAATCTCGAACACCGGGCGTTCCCCTAAGGCGGTCGTGATTGCCAGCGGCACCGCGTGAGTCTCCGGGTCGTGATCCTCACCCACCTCGCCCCCGGGATCCGCCCCGGCTGCGTTGAAGTACCGCAGCGAAACCGAAGGCATATCGTAGGCAAGATCGAGATCCCGCAACATGGTCTCGATCATGAGCTTGCCGGTGCCGTAGGGATTAACAGGTACCTGCTGATGATCCTCGGAGATCGGAATGCGATCGGGTATGCCGTAGGTGGAGCAGGTACTGGAGAAAACGATATTCCTGATTCCCGCGCGATTCAATGCCTGCAATAACTGGAAGCTGCCCACGACGTTGTTGGCATAGTATCTTTCCGGATGCTCGACCGACTCGCCGACGTAGGCAAAGGCCGCGAAGTGCATGACGCCCACGGGACGGTATTTCTTGACGACGTCGGCGACACGCCTGGCGTCGGTGACATCCCCGACCTCCAGCGGCCCCCACTTCACCGCCCATTCATGGCCGCGAACCAGATTGTCCAGCGTAACGGGAGTAAATCCCGCCACCGCCAGCGCCTTGCACGCATGGCACCCCACGTAACCGGCACCGCCGGTCACTAAAATGTTGCCTTTGTTTTGCAACGGCGTGTCCTTTATGACTATCAATTGTAGCCGGTAGACGTGAAAGCTCGAAGGACGAAGGACTAGGCTCCTGCGGGGTGAGGGCCCCTACGGCTGCAGACGTGGGACTGCGGGCTGGGGACTAACAGCGACGAGGCGTGAAATATGAGGGGTAAGGGATAAAAAGGATTAAGGGCTGGGGACTAGAAATCCATAGCTGCTGACTGCGGACTGAAAATAACAGCAGAAAACAGCGGGAGGGGAGGGCCCACCGACAGCCCCGGAAGCTCGCGGAACGCGATATCGCATTAGCCCGGTCTAGTTGAGGCTCCCTGAGGCAGATAGGACGTCTCGTTTTCTAGTACAATATCCCGGCGCACGGAAACTCCCAGGCAGCGTCGTTTGAGGGACGCGCATAACGCACAAGCCGCCCCAGCGGACGGACGTCCACCGGGGTTAAGAACAAGCACCAACACGTGGAAGGAGGGGTCTCATGGCAATCAACCGCATTTGCGCCGTATTTTCCAGTCTCATTCTCTTTGCTTTCTTCGCCCAACCCAGCCGGGCGCTGGACGTCAAGCTCGAGGCCGTCGCCGAAGGACTGACGGCACCGATGACGTTAGTGTCCCCACCGGATGGGACCAAGCGACGTTTCATCGTCGAGCAGATCGGCGTCATCAAGGTCTTGATGCCGGATGGCAAGTTGCTCGATGAGCCGTTCTTGAATATTCGCCACAAGCTGGTCCCGCTGTACGCCGACTTCGATGAGGAAGGTCTGTACGCGATAGCCTTTCATCCCGACTTCAAGACCAACGGGAGGTTTTATATCTCTTATGGAGGACCGATCCACGGAGCCTCCCCTTACGACAAGCAGTTCTGGTATGCCCATACCAACTACGTCGCCGAGTACCGGGTCTCCAAAGACAACCCCAACAAGGCCGATCCCTCCTGGGAGCGAATCGTTACACAGATTGACTGGCCGCAGTTCAATCACAACGGCCACTGGATCGACTTCGGCCGCGACGGCTACCTCTACATCTCCACCGGTGACGGCGGCTACGCCAACGATTGGGGGATCGGCCATAACGTGGTTACGGGTAACGGCCAGGATCTCAACGTACTCAAGGGGAAGATCCTGCGGATCGACGTCAACAGTGGCGAGCCGTACACGACCCCCAGGGACAATCCATTTGTCGGCAAGTCGGGCGTGCGGCCGGAGATCTGGGCCTACGGCTTCCGAAATCCGTGGCGCTGTTCCTTCGACAAGAAGGGCAATCACGAGCTGTTCTGTGCCGATGTCGGGCAAAACAGTTTTGAAGAAGTCGATATCGTCAAAAAGGGCGGGAACTACGGCTGGCGCGTTAAAGAGGGCACGCACTGCTTCGATTACGTCAAGCCGAATACCCACCTGTCCTCGTGCGACGACGCCGGGATGATCGACCCCATCATCGAGTACAACAATTGCAACGTTACCGACGACTGCAAGGGGCTTTCCATCATCGGTGGTTACGTCTACCGCGGTAGCCACAAGGCCTGGGATGGGAAATATTTCTTCGGTGACTGGAGCAAGTCATTCGCCGTCAGAGACGGCCGTCTTTATGTCGGCTCGCAGAAGGGCGGTAAGTGGCAAATGGAGGACGTCAAGGTCAGCAACATGCCTAAGTTCAATTCGTATGTGCTGGGTTTCGGACAGGACGCCGACGGCGAAGTCTACGTAATGGCAACGGATACCCGCGGCCCGGTCGGCGGTCTCGACAAGGTCTACAAGATCGTTCCATCGCGATCGCCCTGGCCGGGCACCCGCTGCCCGGCCAGGGCTCCAACTCGTGGCAATGACTTTGACGCGCTCGGCGCGCGCAAGCAGGCGATCTTGCGTCGTCCTACGTCTCGATAGCATGAGAATTCGATCAACGAAACCATGGTACCCGAGAGCTCGTGCCCTCGTTCCGTGTGGCCGTTGGTTTGCCTGCAGTTCGTTGTTGCGGGTTGTTTTGCCGATAGCACTCACGATCGTAGTTGCGGTGACAGGGCTCTCGACCGGCCGATCCGTCAGTGCGCAACAGATCAAGTTTAGCCCCGAGTTTATGAATGACCCCGAGAACATCGCCTTAGGAAAGAGGGTGTGGGCCAAGCGCTGCAAGTTCTGCCACGGCAAGTCGGCGTACCCGGGGAAGGCGCCAAGATTGCAACCTTCGCGCTATACGCCTGAGTTCGTCTACGATCGCGTGACTAACGGCTTTCGCGGCATGCCATCGTGGACGCACGAGTTCTCCGAGCAAGAACGCAAGGCGGTGGTTGTGTACGTTCTAAGCAAAGAGTTTTCTAATTAGACGCAGGCACGCGGTGCGTAATTGTTGTAGAGCCATACTGACGCTGTCGATTGTCCTGATCATTTTGTCGCCGCCAGCGGGGGAAGGCGGCAACATGGTGTTCCGACACACGATATCCGGCCAAGTATTGAATGTTTCTTCGCCGCATGGCAAGGAGACGATTGCCGCCGTTAAACGGTTCCAGCATACCGGAAAGAATCCCTATGTCGGTGACGCCGATGCCATTACGACAGGCGAACAGTTGTACATAGCGAACTGTATGATCTGTCATGGACCCAAAGGAGTCGGGAAGATGGGGCCGAGCCTGGTGGACAAGGCGCTGCTCTACGAAAAAAACGCCTCAGACAAGGGACTGTTCGAAACAATTTATGGCGGGACCGTCAATCTCATGACCGGCTGGCAGGGCAGGCTGTCACCGGACGAGATCCTGCGTATCATCGCATACCTTCGGGCCTTGCAGCGCCGGTAGTGGAGGCTAGCGTGCCCGGCGTGACCTTCGTGCTAACCCATAGAAGTAGACCAGGGCTACGGCAGCGATCAGCAGTCCCAATGATTCCCTAGCCTCTTCGATGTAAGGCCGGTCCGGAGACATCTTCGTTACGATGTCGCCAACATCATGATTGGCGAACAGCTCAAAGACGCTTGGCATCAGGTATGCCGATCCGGAGGCGCAAATAACCAACGCGGTTACGATTAACGGACGATAGTGCTTGGCAAAAACCGCCAGGCCGGCGACCACTGCGACTAATCCGTAGATCGATACCCATAGTACCGGATCGGGGTCATTGAACTGGACCGCCATCATCAGCACGAACACTAAGGTGAGAATAATGTTAATGGCGCGTATCACAATCATGGGCACAGCCCCAAGGTTTACGCGGGAATTTGCGCTCGCGTACCGTTTCGTATCTTGGCTTTTTACGGCGGTTAAAGCTAGTATAACGAGCGGTGGTCCTGCGGGGGTGCGTGTGCCTTTTGTTTTGCGCGACACCGGGCCCGCGAACCTCCCCGCAGCAGTTGCGTCATATCGAGTTTCACCAGGCATTGTCGGCTGGTCTGAGAGATGACCGCTGCGACGGCGTGTTTTCCCCGTGCGGCAGCGGCTCGATCTTCGGTAGGCACTACCCAGCTAATCGATCATGCGTCATAAGACACTGACACCAGCATGGAGGAGGAAAGATGAGAACGACACTGATGTTAAGCATCTTGCTAGCGCTTGTGGTTGGCCCCATCGCGCAAGCGGCACCGAAAGTGCCGAGCTCCGTTGCCGACGTCGCCCAAGTCGGCGGCAAGCTACCGGGCAATCCGAAAATCCAGCTCGTCAAGATTGCGGACGGTCTTAACGATCCGATAAACGTATCCAATGCGGGCGACGGCTCCGGCCGGTTGTTTGTCACCGAGCGTGTCGGCCGTATAAGGATTGTGACGAAAACCGGGGAAGTGCTATCGGAGCCGTTTATTGACCTGACCAAGATAAATCCGATCGGCGGTGACGTACAAAGCCAGTTTATCGAACAAGGACTGTACGACGTTGCCTTTCACCCCGATTACAAGAACAACGGCCACTTCTTTGTGCACTACGCCTCCTTGCCGTTCAACGGTGACGGGTTCATCGTGCGCTTCAGCGTGTCCCAGGACAATCCGAACAAGGCCGATCCGAAGAGCTCCAAGGTTATCCTTGTGATCCCGCAGCCGTGGTACAACCATAATGGCGGGGGCATCAAGTTCGGTCCGGACGGCTACCTCTACATCGGCAGCGGCGACGGCGGCTGGGAAGGTGATCCTTACGAAGCCGGACAGGACCTGGGAACTTTGCTCGGCAAGATGCTGCGCATCGATGTGAACACGCCTGACAACGTGCCGTACGCGATCCCGCGCGACAATCCCTTTGCGGACAACATCTTGGCGAAGCCGCGCCTCATGGAGTTGTTCGGGATCACCGAGCCCGAGTTTGCAAGGCTCCATTCGCGCGTAAGGCCTGAAATCTGGGCCTACGGCTTGCGCAACCCGTACGAGTTCGCGTTCGATCAGAAGACAGGCGATCTCTACATTGCTGACGTCGGCCAGAACCACTGGGAAGAGGTCGACTTTCAACCTGCTTCGAGCAAAGGCGGTGAGAACTATGGATGGGACCTGAATACCGGGTCGCGTTGCCACCCATTGCACGAGGACAAATTCGCGCAGGCCGGCAAGGACTGCAACCAGGTCGGGGTGCCGCCGGTGGCCGAGTACAAACACGACTTTGGTTGTTCCGCCATGGGCCTCGGTGTGGCGAACTATGCGGGCATGAACGGCGTTTATCTCGTTGGCGATTGGTGCAGCGGTCGCGTCTGGGGCATTGGCTGGGATGGACGCAAGTGGCAGATCCAGGAGCTCCTGCATACAGGGCTGCAGTTCACCTCGGGTGGCTACGACGAAGAAGGTAACGTCTATGCCGTGAGCTGTCAGTGTTTCTACACCACGGACAAGGGCCCGCTCGGCAACCCGCCGGGGGCGTTGTGGAAGGTCGTCGCGGCTGACAAGGTGCCGTCGGGCGCCAAGGTGGCACCACTAGCCAAGAAGTAGGACGAGACATACGCCGACCTCGGCCTCGAGTTGCCCTGTGGCACCTGGAGGCCGGGGTGAACCGCGTTCCCCGAGGTCTCTCCGATTTTGAACGAGTCGTTCACGTGAACCCTACCGTTGTACTGAACGTGGTCGGGCTGACACCCGCCTTGCTTGGCGATCACACGCCTAATCTGCAGCGGCTGGCATCGCAAGGCGGCATGCGGGCGCTGAAGACCGTGACGCCGGCGGTCACCTGTACGGCGCAGAGTACTTTTTTGACCGGACTGCTTCCACGCGAACACGGGATCGTCGGCAACGGTTGGTACTTCCGTGATCTCTCGGAGATCTGGTTCTGGCGACAATCGAATCGCCTAGTCGGGGGCGAGAAACTCTGGGACGCGGGCCGCCGGCGCGACCCGGCGTTCACCTGCGCGAATCTCTTCTGGTGGTACAACATGCACTCCTCCGCAGACATCGGCGTGACGCCGCGCCCCATGTATCCCGCCGATGGCCGTAAGATCCCCGACTGCTATACTCGGCCTGCTGATCTGCGCGAGGAGCTGAATCGGTTGCTGGGGCCTTTTCCCTTGTTCCATTTCTGGGGGCCGACAGCCGATATCGTGTCGAGCCAGTGGATCGGGCGCTGCGCCTTGCACGTACGCGAGACACGCAAGCCCACGCTCACGCTCGTTTACCTGCCGCACCTCGATTACAACCTGCAGCGCCTGGGGCCGGCGCATCCGGACATCGGGCAAGACTTGCGCGCCATCGATTCTGTCTGTGGCGAGCTGATGGAACAGGCCGAGCGCGACGGCGCGGCCATCGTCTTGCTGTCCGAGTACGGGATCACCGGAGTTACCGACGCCGTGCACATCAATCGCGCCCTGCGGGACGCGGGTATGATTCAGGTGCGGGAAGAGCTCGGCCGCGAACAGCTTGATGCCGGCGCATCGACCGCGTTTGCTGTCGCCGACCACCAGATCGCTCACATATATGTACAACGGCCGGAGGCGTTCGCCGACGTAAAGACGCTGGTGGAATCCCTAGATGGCGTAGAACGCGTGCTTGATCAGCAGACCAAATCCGATCTCGCGCTCGATCACCCGCGCTCGGGCGAACTGATTGCGATCGCCAACTACGACCGCTGGTTTAGTTATTATTACTGGCTCGACGATCACAAGGCGCCCGACTTCGCGCGCACCGTAGATATCCATCGCAAGCCCGGCTACGATCCGGTCGAGCTTTTCATCGATGCGGCCATCCGCTTCCCCAAACTGAGCATCGGCTGGCGGCTCGCAAAGAAGATGCTCGGCTTTCGCACCTTGATGGATGTGATCGGTCTCGATACGAGCGTGGTCAAGGGCTCGCATGGACGACCCACCGACCGCGCCGAGGACGGACCGCTTTTCATAACATCGGAACCCGCGCTGCTGCCACAAGCGGCGGTCGATGCGACCTCGGTCAAGGGGCTGATTCTCGATCACGTCTTCAGAGGCGACGTCTCCGGGTCGACACCATGAACGACACATCTGCCGCACCGGCGAAGCTCCTGCACACATGGCTAACGCGTCAGCTTCCCCGTGCGCCGGCCCAATGGCTCGAGGAGACACTGGCCGAGCTTCAAGCCAGTCCTTCTAACCGGACGCTCTTCATGGCCATCAGCCTGGTGCCACGCAAGGTCGGCAAGGACGATCTCGATCTGAGCGACGACGATTTTGCCGCCGCCACGCATGCCCGAGCCGGTTGGAAGCCCGTCGGCTGGAGTGTGGATCAGGCGGCGCGCTTGTTACTGCTTTTGAGTGCCGACGGCAGCGATGAGCAGTTTGCGCGCCGATTAGAGCAGCTGTGCACCACCGCCGATGTCGGCGAGCTGGTGGCATTCTATCGGGGCCTGCCGCTTTACCCCGGTCAGCCGCAGTACGTGCGGCGCGCGGCCGAGGGCGTGCGCACCAACATGAAGGCGGTGTTCGAGGCGGTGGCACACAACAATCCGTACCCGGCGGAGCAGCTCGACGAAGGCGCGTGGAATCAGATGGTGTTAAAAGCGTTATTCATCGGCAGTCGCTTGCAGCCTATTGTCGGACTCGACCATCGCGGTAATCCGGCCCTCATGCGCATGCTTTGCGACTACGCGCACGAGCGTTGGGCGGCCGGGCGCGATGTCAGTCCGGAGCTTTGGCGTTGCGTGGGGCCACATGCCGATGAGGCGGCGCTGACCGATCTCGAACGCATTCTCGGTCAGGGTCAGGAGCGGGAACGCGAGGCGGCGGTGCTGGCCTTGAGAACGAGCTCGAATCCGCGCGCCGAAGCACTGCTACGCGCCGCCTCGGAGCTCGCGGCGCGGGTCGAACGCGGCGAGCTCAGCTGGGACACGCTGCTGGAACGGCGCCCGGCCTAGGCTGTTATACTGACGATCCAGAACGCGGATGAGGACGGAGGGGACCATGACTGGGAAATTCATCGATCCGCACATTCACATGAACGCTCGTACCACGGACGACTACGAGCGCATGGCTGCGGCCGGTATTGTTGCCGTGATCGAGCCGGCCTTCTGGGTCGGCCAACCCCGTACCAGTGTCGGGACCTTCATCGATTACCTTTCTACGATCGTAGGATGGGAACGGTTCCGCGCCGGCCAATTCGGAATTCGTCATTACTGCGCGATCGGCCTCAACGCCAAAGAGGCCAACAACGAAGCGTTGGCCAAAGAGGTTCTGGATATCCTGCCACGATATCTGTGCAAAGAGGGCGTGGTGGCGGTCGGGGAGATCGGCTTTGACGATCAGACCAAGGAGGAGGAGGGCTGTTACCGTGCGCAGCTGGAGCTGGCGAAGGAGCTGGAGATGCTGGTCATGGTCCACACGCCGCATCGGGACAAGAAGCGCGGCACCAGTCGCAGCATGGATATTGCGCTCGAGCACGCGCTCGACCCGGGCCGCGTGATCATCGATCACAACAACGAAGAAACCGTGCAGGAGGTGCTGGACCGCGGCTTCTGGGCCGCCTTCACGCTCTACCCGCACACCAAGATGGGCAACGAACGCATGGTAGAGGTTGTTCGGCAGTACGGCTCCGAGCGCATTTTCTGTGATTCCAGTGCCGACTGGGGCGTCTCGGATCCGTTAGCGGTGCCGAAGACTTATCGATTGATGCTCGAGCGCGGCATCCTGCAAGAAGATGCCGCCGCCACGTGCTACGACAATGCGCTGGCGGCCTACGGCCAGAGCGAGCAGATGAAGGAAGCGGACTGGCTCAATCCTTCGGCGATCGACCAACGTACCCTTTACGAAGGCAACTCCGTCTTGCGTGGCCAACAGCCTCGTATCGACGAGAATGCCGAAGATCCGCTGGAGCAGCTGGTTATTCGTTAGCCCTAACAGGATGCTGAAGAAGTCCATCCTTGACACTGCTGTCCCACAACCTGCCGAGACATGGATCGCGCCTTTGTTTCCGAGACACGCCGTGGATACCTCCCTGTAGGCTCGGCGCCAGCATCCCTGCTGGCGACGGTCTCGGAAACAAAGGC
>JBHHZP010000136.1:0-9706 GCA_046758085.1 Acidiferrobacterales bacterium | reverse complement strand
TCTCAGGGGGTCCAGGCAAGGCACGTCCATGTACCTGGCCTGGACGCGCGAGATCCTTCTCGTGCCCCTTCGGGCGTGTTCTTCGCCTTCGTGCCTCGCTCGGCTTGAGTAAGGGGATCAAAAAAACCAAACGCCCGTTCCGGCCCGCTCCTCGTCTGCACTCCGGGCTCGGCTTGACCAAGGGGACTCAAAAAAAATCAACCCCCTCACGGTTCACGGATCACCGATCACGGCTTACGGCTAATGTCAGGCGCCAATAAGCGCGTTGATCTTCGCGGCACAGATGAAGTCATTCTCCGACAATCCGCCGATGGCGTGCGTGCTGTATCGCACATGGCAGCGCTTGTAGCCGACCTCGATGTCAGGGTGGTGATCTTCGCGGTGCGCGACCCACGCCAGCGCATTGACGAAGGCCATGGTCTGATAGTAATTCTTGAACTCGTAGGTACGGGCGATCTCGTCACCGCGTTCATTGATCTTCCACCCCGGGGTCTGCTGCAGCAATGCTTGGGTCGCTTGCCGCGTCAGCGGCTTGGTGCCGCCTTCACAAGGCTTGCAGGTCTTGCCGGTCAGTTCTGTCATGGTCGTCTTCTCGTGTTACTTGTCCGTTTTCGCGGGTGCCAACGGTGCTATCTTGATTGTATGGCGCTGAGTACGGCGTTATCGTGGCTCGCGAATAGCCAATTGGCCGCCGCGCCACCCTCGGCCCGATAAGGGCGGCCAGCGCAGGCCCGCCCGAAAACACGACGGTCAAGCCATTCAAGCACTCACGGTGATATCATGGGCCAGGCACAGCCGCGTACGTTTAAGATTAGAACCGGAGATAACGGATGGCGCAAGTACCTCCCGGGGGCCAGGACCCCAATTCCTTGATCTGGATTGACCTGGAGATGTCAGGGTTGGACACGCAGTCGGACCGGATTCTGGAGGTGGCCACAATCGTCACCGACAGTGAGCTCAATACGCTCGCCGAAGGGCCGGTGCTGGTGGTGCATCAGCCGGCGGCGGTACTCGAAGGTATGGACGAATGGAATACCCGGACCCATGGCGAAACCGGTCTCGCCGAGCGCGTGCGCGCATCGAGCTTGACTGAAAGCGATGTGGAACGGCAGGTGCTCGAGTTCCTGCAACAGTACGTGCCGAAGGGCCGGTCGCCCATGTGTGGCAACAGCATCTGCCAGGACCGCCGGTTTCTGGCGCGCTGGATGCCTGATTTCGAGGCGTGGTTTCACTACCGCAATCTGGACGTGAGCACGATCAAGGAGCTGGCCCGGCGCTGGAAACCCGAGGTCTACGCCGGAATGGTCAAAAAGAATACCCACAAAGCGCTTGATGACATCCGCGAGTCGATCGAGGAACTCAGGTACTACCGCAAGCACTTCCTGCGCCTGGACTAGGGTGAGGTAGTCGCCCCCAGTTGGCACCGCACCGCCCCGTGGCCTGGCCCGCCCGGAAAGGACTTTCCAAACAATTGCTTAACGACGGAAACGGCACCGTGTGGGCGGCCGTAGATGCCTATGCTCACTGAGGTATACTATTTTTATTGTTATTCTGGCGTGTTATTGGAATCCGGAGGTAGCCATGGGGCGGACAAAGACCACGATGCGCGCGGCGATGGTACTGATCGCTGCGGTTTTTCTTGCGGCCTGTGCCGGCAAGACCACGGTCAAGAGCAATCTTCATATCAAGGGGGCGCCCAGTTGGGTTAACAAGGGCACCAACACCCTCAACGATAAGAAGGGACGCCTGTTTCACGGCGTTGGCATCGCCCCCGACATAGGGGATATATCGTTGCAGAAGGACACGGCGGATAATCGTGCGCGCGCTGAGGTCGCACGCATCCTGTCCTCGTACATGGAGGTCGTATCCAAGGATTACTCCAACGCGAGCAACGTCGACGGCCAGCGGACCAGCGAACAGGAGCTGGTGCGCGAGATCAACAATGTCACAAGGACCAATCTCTCGGGCACCAAGATTATCGGCCGCTGGCGCGACAAGAAAAGTAAGACGATGTTCTCGCTGGCGGAGCTCGATATGCGGCACGTGAAGCAGACAGTCAAGACATTTCGTGACATGAATGACGGTTTGCGCGATTACATCGAGCAGAACGCCGATGTTGTTTTCGACAAATTCTCCGAGAAATCCCGATGAACCCCGCCTGGACGCCCGGTCTTCGCTTCGTGGCTGTGCTGGTCGTCCTTATGATGGCTGGCTGCGGGACCTCGGTCAAGCGCGTGGATACGGAGAAAGTCAAGGACCTGAGCGGCGCCTGGAACGATACCGACTCACGACTTGTATCCGAGGAGATGATCGAGGATGTGCTTTCCCAGCCGTGGCTGCGGGAGTATACGCGCAAGAACCGGGCGCAGCCGGCGTTGATCGTCGGGGACATGCGCAACCTGAGTCACGAGCACATAAACATGAACACCTTTGTCGCCGACATCGAGCGCGCGATGATCAGGTCGAAGAAGGTGCAGTTCGTGGCCTCGCCGACGGAACGAGGCTCGGTGCGAGCCGAGCGAAAAGACCAGGACTTGCATGCCACCGAGTTGACGCGCAATCCCATGGGCCAAGAACTCGGGGCGAATTTCATGCTGCAGGGAACCATCAATACGATCGTCGATGTCTCTGGTACCAAGCAGGTACGCTACTATCAGGTCGATATGACCCTGATTAGCCTGGTCAATAACCGCAAGGTCTGGGTAGGGCAGAAAAAAATCAAGAAACTCGTCAAGCGCAGCAAGTTAAGGTACTAGCGCACGCTGTTGCGTGCGCCGCCGCTTTTGCAGCCGAATCTTCGTGCTTTTCCGTCCACAGCGTAGAAAGAGCGTTGAGCGCATACTTTCCGCTGTGGGGCTCGCCTTGCTCGCCGGCGCTTGCGCGAGCGGCGGCGCCAGTACCCACACGCTTGAACGTCACCTCGCTGCCCAGAAGCCCGAGCGTGCCCTCAAATCGTTAGAGAAGCAAAGCCGGCAGTGGGCACGCCGCGACCAGGTTTTGTATCTGCTGAACAAGGCCATGCTGTTACGCATGCAAGGCGAATTTGCCGCAAGCAACGACGTCTTCGAGCGGGCTAAGCAGCGTATCGACAAGCTTTACGGCGTCAGCGTTACAGAGCAGATCGGATCGGTCATTATCAATGACCGCACTCGACAGTACGTCGGCGAGGAGTTTGAGCAGATATTGATACACGTTTATGAAGCGCTGAATTACCTGGAGCTGGGGCAATCCGACGCAGCACGTGTGGAGGCACTGCAGATTGACCTGAAGCTCCGCCAGCTTGGAAAGAGAACCGAAAAGAACAAGTACACGGAGAATGCGTTTGCCCGGTATCTGGCGGGGATGATTTATGAGGGGCAGCGAGAGTGGAGCGATGCCATGATCGAGTACCGGCAGGCTCATGTCGCATACCGCGAGTATGAGAAGGAGTACGGCGTTCCCGTGCCGCACAGCCTCAAACAAGACTTGCTGCGGCTGAGCGAGAGGGTGGGCCTAATGGCGGAGATGGAACGTTACGAGACCGAGTTCGGCATGGATCGCGGTCAAGACATAGAGGCACATGACGGGAAGGGCGAGCTCATTTGTGTGCTGAGCAACGGTCTGGCGCCCGTGAAGCGCGAGAACTCGATCTTCATGCTGGTGCCGCAGACCCATACACTGGTGAAGGTCTCCTTACCTTATTATCAGTCGCGCGTAACGCCCGCGGTCGCCGCGCGTATCCGGGTCGACGGTGAGGTTACACCGATGGAGGAGGTGGAGGACGTCAGGACCATCGCGATCAGGACCCTTAAAATGAAGCTGCCAGCGATCCGGGCGAGAGCGATCGCGCGCGCGAGCATCAAGGGCACCGTAGCATACGAGCTCAAGCGCCAGGATAACTGGCTGCTCGGCGTGCTGGCAGAGTTGGGTGGGTTGGCCACGGAGCACGCCGATACGCGCAGCTGGATTACGCTCCCGAGCAACATATTCCTGGTGCGCATTCCGCTGGCGCCCGGTAAGCATAACATCGAGCTCGAGATGCTCGATCGCCATGACGTGGTTATCGCTAGGCGCGAGTTCCGCAACGTCACTATTAATAAGGATCGCATGACCTTTCTATCACATCACTGGATTGTCCCGCAGCATTTGTTTTTCGAGTAAGCACGATGAGGACCGCACTGACAATCGTATTAGGCGCCTGGCTGCTGCTGGCAGGGTGTGCCGGCAAGCCGGCCCGGCCCGACTGGACCGCGGGCAGCAGCGCGCGCTATCCCGATTCCCGTTTCCTCGTAGCCCGGGGGCAGGGACCCAGTGAAACCAAGGCCGCCGATCGGGCGCGAGCGGAGCTGGCCAAAATTTTCCACGTCCGGATCAGCGATGAGAGCGTGGACACGCAGACGATTGTAAGCCGTACCGAAGGCGGCAAGACGCAACACAAGCAGCGAGGAAAGGTGACCCGTACAGTCGTCGCCGGTAGCGATCGGATTCTCGAAGGCGTAGAAGTGAAAGAGTTCTGGCTGGATCCACGCACGCAGGTGCACTACGCGCTCGCCGTGCTCCCGCGGGCACGGGCCGCCGCCCGGCTCAAACAACGGATGGCGCGTCTGGATGCGGCGACGCGCGACTATTTGGCCCAGGCGCATACGCGCAAGGACGTGCTGCTACGGCTTGGCGCTGCCGAGCGCGCGCTCACGGCCCAGCACGAGCGCCAGGTCCTGCAAGACTCGCTCAGTATCGTCGATCCCGCCGGACGCGGCATGGCATCGCGCTGGAAGCTGAGCGACTTGCAACGCGAGTTTGAAAAATTGTTGCCGCAGCTACAGCTCACGCTTGAGGTGCAAGCCGATGCGATTGGCGGGCTGGAGACCACCTTGTCGGGTGCCATCACGGCGGCGGGATTTACGCTGGCGCAGAGCGCACAGGCGGATTTTGTGCTGGTGGCCACCTTGCAGATGGATGATCTAGGCGAGCACGAGGGCTGGCTTTGGCTCAAGGGTAGACTGGAGATCAAGCTCGTGGAGCAGACGAGCGCACGTGTGCGTGGCGTCCAGCGCTGGACGGTGAAGGTCTCGGCGCAGCAACGGCGCACGGCACGGCGCCGCGCCGTGGACCGGGTGGCGTCGATCCTCAAGCAGGAGCTCCAATCGACAATCGTGGGTTTTGGCGGCGGCGTCGGCGGTCGCGCAAGCGCTCAGCCGTGGACCGGATCGGGGGAATCACGATTGCCGGGTTGATGGTGTTGTGCCAGGGCCCACTGCACGTGCTCGCGCACCAGCGCGGAAGGATGCGCGAGACGCGTCTGGAGGGCAGCGATTACGGCGGCGCTTGTCGGGGCGTTGCCCAAGGCCACTGCGATGTTCCGCAGCCAGCCCTCGTAACCGGTTCGGCGAATGGCCGAACCGCGCGTGCGCTCGTCAAACTCGGCCTCGCGCCAGGAGAACAGATCCACCAGCTTGGCCCCATCGAGATCCTGGCGCACCGAGAAATCAGGCTCCGCGGTCGGTCGGGCAAAGCGATTCCACGGACACACGAGCTGGCAGTCGTCACACCCGAAGATGCGATTACCGATCAACGGTCGCAGCGCCAGTGGGATCGGGCCATGCAGCTCGATGGTCAGATAAGAGATGCAGCGGCGCGCATCGAGCTGATAAGGAGCGACGATCGCCCGAGTGGGGCAGACATCAATGCATGCCTGGCAGCGACCGCAATGGTCTTGCGATGGTCGGTCCACCGGTAGCGGCAAATCGGTATAGATCTCACCGAGAAAGAACCACGAACCACCCGTGCGGCTGAGCACATTCGTGTGTTTGCCGATCCAGCCGAGCCCGGCCTTCTGTGCCAGCGGTTTCTCCAGCACTGGCGCGCTGTCGCTAAACACGCGGTAGCGATGCGGGCCAACGGCCTGCTCTATCCGCACGGCAAGTTGCTCCAGGCGCTTACGCACCACTTTGTGATAATCGCGCCCGAGCGCGTAGCGTGAGATAAAGCCCAGAGACGGATTATCGAGTACCGCCTGTGTGTCGGCGGCCTCTGCCGGGTAGTAATCCATGCGCGCACAGATCACACGCACGGTTTCCGGCATCAAGGCGTGGGGCCGGCTGCGCCGGGTGCCTTGTGCAGCCATGTAGTGCATCTCGCCATGGCGCCCGCCAGCGAGCCATTCGAGCAGGCGTGCCTCGGCCCCGCCCAGGTTTCGATCGCTGACCCCGATTTGCTGAAATCCGAGTTCCTGCCCCCAGTGTTTGATATCACCGGAAAGGCGATTCATGTCGATGGACTGTGTATGTGCGTTTTCCATCCAGGCCTGCGGGTTACTTGACCGGTAGCGAGTGGCGAGTAGCGAGTAGCGAGTAGCGAGGGATACACTGACACATCGTAGCGCACCCATGCATTCCTAGCCACTCGAAACTCGCTACTATTACCTATATCCACTGCGTACTCCGCGGTTAGAATACGCTGACAATAGGGCTGAGAGTTGCATGAACCTACCTGAAGCATTGTATTTCGCCGAGCAGAGCCGCGCGCTTGACCGCGTCGCTACAAAAGGACACGGCATACCAGGATACACCTTGATGCAGCGCGCCGGGCAGGCGGCGTTCGCGCTTTTGCGCAGCCGCTGGCCACGGGCGCAACGCATTGCCGTCGTATGTGGGCCCGGTAACAACGGCGGTGATGGTTACGTGATTGCCCGGCTTGCACGCGAAGCAGGAATGGAAGCAATGGTGCTGGCGTTGGGCGATCGGGGCCGTCTGCAAGGTGACGCGTTGGGAGCGCGCGATGCGCTGGAGGCAAGTGGGGTCAGGGTAGCGCCGTTCGGGTCCGAACGGCTGGCGCACGCCGAAGTAATTGTGGACGCACTGTTTGGCACCGGCCTGGAGCGCACAGTGCGTGACACGTGGCGCGAGGCCATTGACGCCATAAATGCGACGACGGCAGTGCCAGTGCTGGCCGTCGACATTCCATCGGGCCTGCATGCCGATTCCGGCCGTGTGCTGGGCGTGGCGGTACGGGCACAAGCCACTATTACCTTCATAGGGCTCAAGGCCGGTCTTTTTACCGGTCACGGGCGTGACTATTGCGGTGAGATCGTGTTCGCTGACCTTGGCGTTCCGGCGGAGGTCTACGCGGGCGTCACGCCGGCCGCGCGGCGGATAACGCCGGGCACACTCGCAGGGCTGCTTCCGCGCCGGGCGCGCAGTGCGCACAAAGGTGCGCTTGGGCACGTTGCCGTAATCGGGGGCGACGACGGCATGCCCGGCGCCGCCCGCCTGGCTGGACAGGCCGCCTACCGTGCCGGTGCCGGGCTGGTCACGGTGCTCACTCACCCGGCCCACGCGGCCCAGACCAACAGCGGTTGCCCCGAGCTGCTGGTCAAGGCCGTGAGCGATGCGCGCGCGCTGCGCGCGGGCGTCCAACGCGCCGACGTACTCGCGATTGGCCCCGGACTGGGGCAGGGGCCATGGGGCCGCGAGCTACTGGCGGCGGCGTTGGAATCATCGCTGCCGAAGGTGGTGGACGCGGACGCGTTGAACCTGCTGGCGGCGGAACCACTCAAGCGCGCCGATTGGGTGCTGACGCCGCACCCGGGCGAGGCCGGGCGTTTGCTCGGTATCACGACCGCACAGGTGCAAGACCAGCGTTTCGATGCGCTGCAGGCGCTGGTGCAGCGCCTGGGTGGCGTCTGTGTGCTGAAAGGCTCGGGGACACTGATCGGGCACAGCGGCGAGGCGCATGCGTGGCTGTGTGATGCCGGCAACCCGGGCATGGCGAGCGGGGGCATGGGAGACATTCTTACGGGCGTGGTGGCGGCATTAATGGGGCAGGGCGTGACGGCGCCGGACGCAGCGCGCCTCGGCGTGTGGGTGCACGCCGTCGCCGGTGACGATGCCGCGCGCCAGGGCGGCGAGATCGGCCTTATGGCATCGGACCTGATGCCTTTTGTTCGCGGCCGATTGAACGAGCTCAACGGCGATGAGGCTTAAGCTGGAGGTCCCCAGCGTCGCCGAGATGGAGAAGCTGGGCGCGCGGCTTGCGCGCGGAATCGACAAGGTCCGTCTGGTCTACCTGCACGGGGCGCTCGGCACCGGCAAGACCACCCTCGTGCGCGGCATCCTGCGCGCGCTGGGGCATGGCGGCCTGGTCAAAAGCCCCACATTTACACTGGTGGAGCCGTACTCTTTCGATGGTTTCATCGTTTACCATATCGATCTCTATCGCGTTTCTGACCCAGAGGAGCTGGAATTTCTCGGATTTCGCGATTATCTTGAAAGTGAGAGCGTATGCCTGGTGGAGTGGGCTGAGCGCGGCGCAGAAAAATTGCCGTCGCCGGATCTTGACGTGACGATCCAGAATGTTGACGATACGCGCACCGTGGATCTTGAATCGTATACCGATCGAGGCACCGAGCTACTCAGCGGTCTGACATGAGGACCGCGCGTTTTTTCCTCCTCCTGCTAGTTGGCCTGATTCCCACACTGGGCCAGGCGGGGGCCGTCTCCGTGAAGAATCTGCGCGTGTGGCGGGCACCCGACCACACCCGGCTTGTGTTCGATCTAAGCGCGCCGTTGGAGCACCGCTTATTCACGCTCACCAATCCCGACCGGATCGTCATCGACATGCAGAATGGGCAGTTACAGGGTACGCTGCCTCGACTGGACTTCAGCGGGCCGTTCCTTGCCGGCGTGCGTACGGGATCGCAGCAGCGAGAGACGTTGCGGGTGGTCCTGGATCTAAAACGTCCCTCACGGCCGCGTACGTTCGTATTGCAACCAAATCAGCAGTACGGACACCGGCTGGTGATTGATCTCTACGACGTCACCACATTCATTCAGGAACAACCCGTACAGCCGCGCCGCGTCAAGCCCACGCGGAAGAGCATTGTAATCGCTATCGATGCCGGCCACGGCGGTGAGGATCCGGGGGCGATCGGTCGGCGATACCGGACCCGCGAAAAGCATATCGTGCTGGGTATCGCGCGAGCACTCAAGAAGTTCATAGCCGCCGCCCCCGGGATGCAGCCGGTTATGATTCGCGATGGTGACTACTATGTGAAATTGGCCAAGCGGTTCCAGATAGCACGCCGCTACGAGGCTGAGTTGTTCGTGTCCATCCACGCCGATGCCTTGCCGGGCGGGCGCGCCCGGGGCGCCTCGGTCTACGCGCTCTCCGAGCGCGGCGCTACCAGTGCGCTCGCCAAGATCGTTGCCGACAGGGAAAACGCCTCCGATCTCATCGGCGGAGTCCGACTCAGTGACAAGGATGATCTGCTGGCGAAGGTCCTGTTGGATCTCTCGCAGACCGCCACCATCAGCGACAGCTTGCAGCTCGGCGCGGATGTGTTGTACGGATTGCGTCGCTATGCGCCGATTCACACGCGGGTGGTGCAGCAGGCCGGGTTTGCGGTGCTGAAGGCACCCGATGTGCCATCGATACTGATCGAAACGGGCTACATCTCGAACCCCAGTGAAGAGAAAAAGCTTCGCAGCCGGGCATATCAACGCAAATTGGCGCAGGGAATTTTTGACGGGATCAAAAGCTACGTCTCGCGCAGCAAGTTTCGTGCTCAACGCCAACAGGTCGTAGACAACGGTCCGCGTGTGCATATCGTGCAGCCCGGGGACACTCTGTCGGCGATCGCCCGGATCTATGGAATCCGCATTGAGGCATTACGCTTCGCCAACAACATGAGTACCACCCAACTCAAAGTCGGCAGTCGGTTGATTATTCC
>JBHHZP010000135.1:0-9714 GCA_046758085.1 Acidiferrobacterales bacterium | reverse complement strand
TGACGGCCTCCTGAGTTTGGGTTGATTGAGCAACGCCAGTGTACAAAGCTGGCGTGAACCACTCAGGAGGTCGGCTAGAGGATTATCAGGTCTTGAATCGTGAGTCTGAAATAAGAATGAAAAACGGATTGGATTGATTTTCCGTGTGCCTGGAAACGGAAAATAGGACAGATTTATTTTTCCATGGCCCGGTAATGCGATGCAACATGACAAGGCAAAGGCCGAGGCGGAGAATCTGCACTACGGTCCGACTGACGAGCCGTGCAGCCGGGAAATCCCGGATATAATTGTAACTATTTGAAAAATAGTCCAGCATGTCAGCGGTCGTTCCCTTTCGCGTCGATGTCCCCGACGAGACGCTCGATCGCATCCGCGCCAAGGTCGCGGCGTTTCCCTGGCACGAGATGCCGGACGACGGCGGCTGGGAATACGGCACGAACCTCGAGTACATGAAAGAGCTCTGCGCGTACTGGGTCGGCGAGTACGACTGGCGCAAGCACGAAGCCGTGATCAATCGTTTCTCCCACTTCACCGCGCCAGTTGACGGCATCGACGTTCACTTCATTCACGAGAAGGGCAGCGGCCCGGCGCCGATTCCACTCATTATCAGCCACGGCTGGCCCGGCTCGGTCGTCGAGTTCCTCGACGTCATCGAGCCGCTCGCCCATCCGGAGCGATTCGGCGGCAACGCCGAAGACGCCTTCGACGTCGTTGCACCCTCGTTACCCGGGTTCGGATTCTCCGCTCGCCCGCCGCGTCCTTACGGACCCCGTAAGATGGCCGGCGTGTTCGCCAAGCTCATGACCGACGTACTCGGCTACGACGGTTACCTGGCTCAGGGTGGCGATTGGGGTGGCGCCATCTCGACGTGGCTCGGGTTCGACCACGCGCCCGCCTGCCGTGCCATCCACATCAGCATCATGATAATGCAGCACCCGGACGGGCCGCAGGGGCCGGAGGAAGAGGCATGGGCAGCCCGGTGGGAGCGCGAGCAGGAGATGGAGCAGGGCTACCGGACCCAGCAGGCCACGAAGCCGCAGACGTTGAGTTACGCGATGATGGACAGCCCCGTCGGTGTCGCTGCCTGGATCATCGAGAAGTTCAATTCCTGGTCCGATACCGACAGCGACGACATCGAGAGCGCGCATACGAAGGACACGCTACTGACCAACATCATGGTCTACATCGTGACCCGCACCTTCAATACCGCGTCGTGGATCTACTATGGCCGGCGTGAGGAAGGCGGCCGCATCCTGTCGCCGGAAGGCAAGCGCGTCGAGGTGCCAACGGCGGCGGCGCTCTTCCCGGCCGAGATGTTGGCCTGGCCCCCGCGATCCTACGTAGAGCGCATGTACAACATCGTACGCTGGACCGAGATGCCGCGCGGTGGGCACTTCGCGGCGCTCGAGGAGCCCGAGTTCTTGATCAACGACGTGCGGGAGTTCGCTCGAATGTTGCGCTAGCCGGATGCGAAACGGGACAGATTTGTTTTTCCATGGCTACGACCGATCTGAAAACGTCAGTTTTAGATAACGCGCCGGGTAGGTGACCCGTTTTTTCACATCGAGCTATCGTAAAGGCGAGGCTGATGCTGGTGTTAGCGAGCGCGGTTATATAGAGTTTTTTCGGGTCATAGCCGATTCGGCAACCTAGGAAACACGGAGAATGAAGATTACGAAGAAACACCTTAGTGTAGCAGCAGAAAAACATATCCTGACCAAAGAGCAAGCTGACGCACTCCTCCATTTCTTGAAAAGCCAACCGGGTGTTGGCCCCTCTTTCGACTTGACCCATGTCCTCTACTACCTGGGGGGCTTAATTGCCATAGGAGCGATGACACTGTTCATGACTCTTGGATGGGAGTCTTTTGGGGGTTGGGGGATCTTCTTTATATCATTGGCCTACGCTGGCGCGGGTTTGAAACTAACGGACGTGTTTCGAAAGAAGGGATACGGCATAGCTTCTGGTATATGCGCCACTTTTGTGGTGGCTTTAACGCCGTTGGCAATTTACGGGTTGCAACAAGCACTCGGTTGGTGGCCGGGCGATACCGTTTACCGCGAATATCATATGTACATAAAGTGGAATTGGCTCTTTATGGAGCTAGGGACTCTGGCAGTAGGTGTAATAATCGCTTGGAGGCATAGGTATCCATTTCTAATCATGCCTATTGCCGTAACATTGTGGTACATGTCGATGGATGTCGCTGCAATGATTGCAGGCGGTACGCCCGACTTCGAGCTTCGTGCGCTGGTTTCTATGTATTTCGGGCTGGCAATGGTCTTACTAGCGTTTTGGGTTGACATAAGAGCAAGGAAAAGTGGTGATTACGCCTTTTGGCTTTACATCTTTGGTCTTATAGCGTTCTGGGGCGGCATGACTGCTCAGCAGTCTGATAGCGAATTATCCAAATTTTTTTATTTCTGTATCAATCTTTTGCTAATCGGTGTTGGGGTGGTTCTCATGCGTCGAGTGTTTGTAGTTTTTGGTGCCATTGGTACCATCTTTTACCTGGGTCATTTGGCTTCAAATGTGTTCAGGGATAGCTGGCTTTTCCCGATAGCGTTATCGGCTATAGGCTTGTGCATAATCTACCTCGGCGTGCTGTGGCAGCGAAACGAGAGTGAAATTACAAAAAGGGTTCACGCGCTCTTGCCAAATCAATTAAGAGAGTTACTACAAAAGCGAGAGTAACAAAGGGGTCTGACCCTTTTGTCCTTCAAGCGCTACGCACCAGATCATTCTGAATCGAGGAGCCCCAGATGGCACGAATAATAACGGTAGGGGCCGCACAGCTTGGCCCGGCTCAAAGGGCCGACAGCCGGTCGAGTGTTGTTGAACGGATGTTGGCGCTGATGAAAACCGCCCATGACAAAGGCTGCGATCTCGTTGTCTTTCCCGAGCTTGCGCTGACCACGTTCTTTCCGCGCTGGTACTTCGAAGAGCCAGAGGAGTACGATATCTGGTTTGAGACTTCTATGCCGAGCGCTGAGACCCAACCGCTGTTCGAAGCCGCGAGGCGTTATGGCCTGGGATTTCACCTCGGCTATGCGGAGAAAGCAGAAGAGGAAGGAGTGGTCCATCGCTACAACACTGCGATCCTGGTCGACGCATCGGGCGATATCGTCGGCAAGTACCGCAAGGTCCACCTGCCCGGTCATGCGGAGTTCGATCCGAAACGGACGTTCCAACATCTCGAGAAAAGGTACTTTGAGGTCGGCAACCTCGGCTTTCCCGTGTGGAGGACTATGGGCGGCATCGTTGGTATGTGTATCTGCAATGATCGTCGTTGGCCGGAAACTTACCGAGTTATGGGCTTGCAGGGCGTTGAGATCATCGTTCTCGGATACAATACGCCGACTACTAACTCGCAGTCCGACGAGTCGCCCCATCTGCGCAGCTTTCATAATCATCTATCAATGCAGGCCGGGGCCTACCAAAATAGTACCTGGGTGGTTGGTGTCGCCAAGGCGGGGCGAGAGGACGGGCACGACCTGATGAGCGGCAGCGCCATCATCGCGCCCACGGGTGAAATTATTGCCCAGACCCATACTCTCGAAGACGAGCTTGTAGTCGCAGCTTGCGACCTCGACGAATGTGTGTTTGGCAAGCGGACAGTGTTTAATTTCGCAGCCCACCGGCGCATCGAGCACTATGGCTTGATCACACAGCAAACGGGCGAGTCGCCCCGTAAGCGGTAAGACATATAGAAGTGAAAATAGAGAAATAATTGGGGTCAGACTCGATTTATTGGTTACGCGGACTATCGCCGAGCGAGCCGTCAGCGCAACGACATAATCAACGACCCACATTGGATACGAGTTGTTCGGTCACGGACGGCTGTAAATAGGTAGCATGCCCGCTTTTTGCTGTTTCTCCCTTGTTGGGCAGCTGCCTCGAAGCATCTAAAGATTCCCGAGTTCAGGGACTTTTCTCCTGTCGACGCGCTCGCTTATCGATGCATTCGGCGTATTCCGAGCGAATCTTGCTGTCCTTTTGACGCCACGCGGTCCACTTTTGCTCATCGTCCTCGATAACCGCTTTCAAGCAGTAGAACCGGTCGTCTGGGCTTGGCCCCTTAGCGACACCGATCCAATGCGCCACCCAATGCTGCCCATAGAATGCGCCAATAATGAGTGCCAATACCACGGCCAGACCCACTGCAACGGACACAGGGTTTCGTAAGATTTCTTTCAGCGGTTTCATCAGGGTAACGTCTAGCTTAAATACCTCGCCCGCAATTACAAGGATGAGAGCGCACCGGCTGCGCCGGCCGACAGACGACGCGATAGCCTGCATCTCGCTGCGTGTGTGAAATGCGGGCTAGTAGCTGAACCCGGGACGGGTCAGCGAGAAAATCCCGCCGCCCGTTCTAAGCCGACTTGCTGGGTCTTGAGATAGGCAAGCATGGTATCTGCATCCGAGACCTCGAAGGGATCGCTCGGAGCGTTGTCGGCGAAACCGTCTTCGACGAACATCTTTTGGATCTTGCCGTCGACGACGTACATGGAATAACGCCAGGACCGCATGCCGAAGCCGAGATTGGACTTGTCAACGAGCATCCCCATCTTGCGCGTGAACTCGGCGTTGCCGTCAGGCAGGAGGAATACCTTGTCGGCGTTCTGGCTTTTGCCCCACTGGAACATGACGAAGGCGTCGTTGACCGACAGGCACACGACCTTGTCAACGCCCAGCGCCTTGAACTTCTCGTAGAGCGCCTCGTAGCGGGGCAGGTGGCTGGTCGAACAAGTCGGCGTGAAGGCGCCGGGAAGGGCGAACAGTACCACCCGCGCTCCTTTGAAAATGCCGTCGCTGGTTAGCTCCTTCCACTCGAACGGATTAGGGCCACCTAGCGCTTCGTTGCGCACGCGGGTCTGGAAAGTAGCTTGAGGCACTTGGGTCATCATCGTTCTCCTTGCTTGTGGGGTCGACTATTCGGCCCCGCACAGGCGAAGAATAGGTGCGCAGTATTCATTTGTAAAACAAGTTAGATATCTTTTAATCATTTGTAAAATCGATTAATATTCGGCTCAATTATGGCCGAGTTCAAACATCTACCCTCCTTGACGCAGCTCCGGCATTTGGTTGCCGTCGCCGACCAGGGGCACTTCGGGCGCGCAGCGGCGGCCTGCTTCATCACTCAGTCGAGCCTGAGCGCCAGCATCAAGGAGCTGGAAACGGTGCTCGGCAAGGTATTGATCGAACGGACCCGGCGATCGGTGATGATGACGCCGTTGGGTGAGGAAACGGTCAGCCGTGCCCGCAAGGTGCTGACGGATGTCGAGGAGATCGTCGATCTGGTAAACGCCTCGGGCGATCCGCTGATGGGATCGTTACGGCTGGGCGTAATCCCGACCATCGGCCCGTTCCTGCTACCAAGGGTGCTGCCGGCGCTGCGGCGGGCCTATCCGGGGCTAAAGCTCTATCTGCGAGAAGAGCAATCGGCGCGATTAATCGACGCACTGGGTAGCGGCAATCTTGACCTTCTGCTGCTCGCCTTTCCCTATCCAGCGGACGGGTTCGAGACCTATCTCTTCGCCGACGATCCGTTTTGGGTTGCCTTCCCCAAGGGCCACCGGTATGCGAGTAAGGAGCGCGTTATGAACACCGACCTCGAAGGCGAGGAACTGCTGCTGTTGGAGGAAGGGCATTGTCTGCGCGATCACGCCTTGAGTGCGTGTAGACGGACAGGCGAAATTTCGGCGGCGGAGTTTCAAGCCTCGAGTCTGCACACCCTGGTGCAGATGGTAGATTATGAGCTGGGGCTCACCCTGCTCCCCAAGATGGCGATAGATGCCGGCATCGCCAAGGCAACGCGGGTGCAGGTGCGGCCCATGGAAGGAAAAGGAATCTCGCGGCAGATCGGGTTCGTCTGGCGCATCTCTTCGCCACGCAAAGACGAATTCGTCTTGCTCGCCAAGTTTTTCCGGGACGAGCTTGGGACACCGCTGTCGCCGCACCGCAGGAAAAATCGAGTGGCTTGAGAAAATTCGTGGAAAGAAGTGCGATAGCATGATCTGTCCCATAGCAACGTCCAAATGTCGTATCACATAACCCCATCTACGCGTTCCGCGCAACCGCATGAAAATCAAGCAAATTTCGTCCGAATTTTTGATGTACCGCTTAATCGACCCAAGAAATCTCTAGAGCTGTGGGCTTCAATGTTATGCCCCTAAACTAATATGAACGGACACGCAGTAAGACTCCTGTTGGCTTCAGTATGGATGCTTATTTCATGCACAGAAGAACACGACATTTCGCAACTCGCGCAAATAGGGCAAATGAAGCAAGCGGTAAGACAGGCATTAGGCGAGCCCTACGAAATTAAGATAATAAAGAAACTCGCTGGACCCATGTGGGGGCCAGAGGAGGACTTCTGGGACAAGATACCCAATGGCACAAGATTGGAAGTATGGAGGTACAAAAGCGAGGCCGGACACCTGAACTTATACTTTGCTGGCGATGAAAATCGCGTGTCTTATAGAGCCTTTGCTCCTAGAGGTGTCGTGTATGAGTCGAGACAATAAAACGCAGACTGTATTCGGGGCCAGTGCTGTTGTTTTATAGATTAAATGAATCCGCGACGAGGAGTATGAGGAATAAAGGGGTCCGAGAGTCGTCTCTAGGGGATATGGGCTCCCCCGATCCGAATGCACCAGCAAAGGCGTGCGGATCGGTCTGTGCCTCAGCGCCATCGTCAAGGCATCAATGACCAATTGGCGGATCTGCCTTGTCGGGAGGTCCTGAGCCCGATGGGTTTCAGCCAGAAGCGGCTGGCGCGTGATCTCGGCGTACCGCCCTGTCGGATCAATGAAATCGTGCGCGATAAGCAGGCGGTGACGGCTGACACAGCCTTGCGGCTGGCCCGTTACTTCGGGGCCTCAGGGGTGTGCGGATAGGCCTGCAGGCGGATAATGACCTGAAAGAAGCACGGGAGCGGCTGGGTGCCGCCCGGAACCGGCGGTGCGAACCCGCGCGGCGTGACGAGACACAGAAAGCGCAAGAATCAGGATGCCCATTTTTACTGCCCCGGGTACTTGATCTGTGCGCGTTAAGTATTAGGATTGAGGAGTCTTCAGCAGGACCGGGAGTCCAATAACCTTTTAGACGGAGGGCAAGACCATGGCGGCAAAGAAAAAGGCCAAGCGGGCAAAGAAGGGCAAGAAGGCAACGAAGCGCAAACCAGTAGCGCGCAAGAAGGTCGCCAAGATGAAAGTAGCGAAGAAAGCGAAGAAGAAAGTCGCGAAAAAGGTCAGGAAGAAGGTCAAGGCCAAAAAGAAGCTAGCCAAGAAGGTCAAGAAAAAGGTCAGGGCCAAGAAAAAGGTCACGAAGAAGATCGCCAAGAAAAAGGTAGCGCGCCGTGTGGCAGCGCCGGCGAAGCAAAGGGTCGTCACAGCCACGCCGGTGCGAGCGCCGGTAACGCCCGTGGCGGCGCCGGCGGCACCCCAAGTGTCACCCAACGAAGAGCGTGTGGGCGTGGTCACCCATTACTTCACGCACCTTGGCGTGGCCGTCGTGAAACTCGAGACGGGTATTCTGCGTGAGGGGGACACCGTGCATATCAAGGGACACACCAGCGACTTTATCCAGAGGGTGGGGTCCATGGAGGTCGAGCACATCCACGTCAGCGAGACACGGGCCGGTCAGTCCTTCGGCCTCAAGGTCAGGGAGCACGCCCGGGAGCACGACGTGGTCTACCGGGTGAGGATACCCTAGGCGCGCGCATAGCGGCCGAGCGCATAGACGAACGCGTAGACGGGGTCAGGTCGCCCGATGCCAAATCCAGTGGCAACAACACGAGATAGGTTTGTTTCTGTATGTGAGCAAAGAGGTGCTGCAGTTGCCGCTCTCGAACACTGCAAAGCCAAAGTGGGTGTGCCGCGACCGGGTGTGATGCTCGAGACATGGGACGGGCTAGCGAGCCGTCGTCATCGGCGTCATTCAAACTGAAGGGAGAGCGGTGACCATCAAAGTAGAGCCCCTGGAAGGCCCGATCGGCGCGCGGGTGCTCGGACTCGACTCGCGGGCGCCATTGACGGACGCCGATTTCCGCAAGGTCGAGCAGGCGATGTTGGATCACGTGGCCATCGTTGTGCCGGAGCTCGAGGAGAACGTCACGTGGCTGCGCGATTTCGGTCGCCGCTTCGGTCCCTTGGTGCCGCACGTGCTGGACCAATACCACCACCCGAAAACTTTCGAAGTCTCTATCATTGCGCGCAATATGGACACGCCGGAATCACGTACCACGCCGGTGCCGGCCGGCGCCTTCTGGCATTCGGACCTGAGTTACGAAGAAAAGCCATCAGATGCGATCTTCCTTTACTCGACGCAGCTGCCGAGTCGGGGCGGCGATACGCTCGTGGCCAACATGTACATGGCCTACGACCGTCTGCCCGAGAAGACCAAGCAGCGAATCGCGGGTTTCACGGCCACGCATCGCTGGGGCTGGAACACGGGCGGCGCCACGCCGATGCTCAACGACCGGCAGCTGGCGTCGCACCCGGATGTGGTCCATCCCGTGGTCCGTGTCCATCCGCGTACGGGGCGCAAGGTGCTGTACGTCAGTCCCGGCTACACCGTAAGGATCAACGAAGTCCCCGAGTCCGAGAGCGATGCTCTGTTGGCGGAGCTGTTGGAGCATGCGCTCAGCCCCGACATTCAGTACCGGCATAAGTGGTCACTGGGGATGCTGCTGGGGTTGGATAATCGCGCCTCCATGCATTGTGCCGTCGCCGACTATACCGAGCCCAGGCGCATGCTGCGGATGATCGTCGGTTGTACGGAAAGCATGGGTTTAAAGACGGCCGTCGCGGAAACGGGTACCAGGACGTAACATAGCCCCTTTGCCTGGATGCAGTTTTCGTGTCAGCATACGGACTCTGCCGCCACCCATCTCCGGAATTACTTAAGCTAAACTGCGCCCTTGCAGCACGTCCCGTTTTGCTGGACCGGGATGCAGCATCGGCGTTGATAGGAGCCATTAGCGGTACTCAATACCAATGCCCAAATCACTGCTTCGACGAAACCGAGGAGGAACTGCGTGACCCATAACGACATTGTTCGCACCGCAGATATCTGCGACGAGTACCCGGACGCTCGTGTGCTCGAGGCTCCGTTCCGCGATTATGCGGCTAGGAGCCACTTCCACGGTGAGGTGGTGACGTTCTCGACATACGAGGACAACAACGGATTGCGCAAAATCCTCGCCCGGGGCGGCAACGGCAAGGTCCTGGTGGTCGACGGCCGCGGCTCACGGCGCCGCGCCCTTTGTGGGGGCAACATCGCGGCAGCTGCCGAGCAACATGGATGGGAAGGCTTGGTGATAAACGGTTGCATTCGTGATCAGCACGAGTTTCGCGACCTGATCCTTGGCGTAAAGGCCATCGGTACCACGCCCATGCGCCCGCGCCACGATGGTATCGGGCTGGAAGGAGTTGTGTTGAATTTCGCTGGCATACAGATTCGCGCCGGCGAGTACCTGTATGCCGACCGAGACGGCATCATAATTACAGACCGCGCGGTGCATGATTGAGAGACCACTTATGTCAGCCCCGATTCGAAAACGGGATGGGTCCACAAATGTCCCACAACCACCGGGTGCATGGATCGCACCTTTGTGTCCGAGACACGCCGTAAATATCTGCGGCGCTACGCAATCGTGCTTCGCTTGCAGGACCGGGGCTCGCCGTCCGTGGCGAGCCCGTTCGGCGGGAG
>JBHHZP010000134.1:0-9873 GCA_046758085.1 Acidiferrobacterales bacterium | reverse complement strand
AATACGCTGATCGGTATGTCCTGATCGGTGGAACTGCCTGTGATCTGGCGATGGGTGAAGCCGGGCTCGGATTTCGGTGAAGGAGTTCAGGTGTGTCGGTGTCTTATACCTAAGATCCAATTGCGGAATTAGGGTTAAAAAACACTTCACAAAGGAATATCAATCCGCTATCCTTCTTTGTTCAGAGTACTTCTGTCACACCCTGCTCAATGAGGGAACGGAGGTCTTGCAGGGATGAAGAAAAAGGGCAATATGAATGCTGCTTGATAATAAAAAGAACGGAAGGGTAGGGGATGAGCTTATGCAGGTTCTTCCTCCTTTGTCGAAGGATCAGGTGCAGAAATTAGTTACTGAACTCAAAAAAGAAGGCAAAATTTACAAGATCGGAGTGACGAAGGCAGCCCTATGGTATCCGGAAAACACGGAATCTATTGTGCCATAAAAAAATTAGCGCAATCATGGCGCAATTAAACATGTATAACTCCATGATATCTAATGATTTCTATTGCGCCGCCAATAAAAGTAATAATTGTTTTGATGCAATAGGAAACGTAATAGGGCAATAATTATTAAGCAGGCCACTATTTTGGCTTCGCGAGACCCATCCTTCAGGACAAGGCACGTTCACGCGCTTTATCCATAAAACGCCTATCCTATAATTCTGTTATTTAATCTCTGCCCAACGAAGAGAACCTTATATGCGGAATATCTCGAAGAGACTCTTTCTAAACACCCTTACTTGCGAAACGCTTGGGTGGATTCAGGGTAATCAGAATTTTGCCGAGCAAACATTTTCTATTGGGGAGAAATTTCTTATTGAGGAAGGGATTGAAATAGGGGAGAGGGCAGTTGCCCGTTTAGTGGACCTACACAGGATTATCCAAAAGAATTTTTATCAAAATGATTTCCATGGAAGCACTTCAATCAAAAAAGTCCTTCCCGTCCTCGTCCCGAACATGTCATACGAAGCATTGCAAATTGCCGATGGAGAAACCGCCATAGCCGCCTTCGCAAATCTGGCCAAGCGGAAATATGAACCAGAAGAAGCCGAAACCACAAAAGAAGGCCTCCTAAACTATTGCAAACAAGACACCCTAGCCATGGTCAAACTCCACGCAAGGCTGGATGAACACAGTGGGTGAGGGGAAATAGATGGTCTTCCCCTTCCCGAAATATCGGCTCCGAAACGATAGCCATTTCTTCGTATCATATTGATCTTTAATTTGTCCGTTTTCCCACTTAAAATACCTCTTTTGCCTTGTTTTCAGCCGATATTTCTTTATACCGGATTTCCGGTTTTCGAAGGTTCAGGTTCCCGGGCGGAAATTTAAAAATATTCTAATAAATGACGGATGAACTTTTGATTATGAAGACTTCAAAAGGAACTTTCCCGAAGGATTTATGAAATATTGAAAGGGAGCAATTATACAATCTCGGAGAGTTTGTTGGGCGAGCGTCCAGATAGCGAGTCTTTTCTTGATGGGACGGTCCACGATTCTATAAAATGGCAAGGGGGAAAATCTACGATTATTGGTTTTGCGCTTCGATGCGCTGCAAGGCCTGGCGTGAGGTGACGATTGGAATACCGTTAACTTCGTTTAAATCCAGCATCCCGGTTTTATCGCCCGATACAATCAGATCGGCGTTTCCGGCAATCCCTGTTGCAAGGATTGCATTATCATCAGGATCGGGTGAAAGATCAACTTCGGGAAGCGCCTCGATGATCACCGCCCGTGTGTCGATCATCTCAAGCAGCGCAGAAGCCTCTCCTTCGCGGATATAGGGCTTCAACTTCTCATAGTTCAGGACGCGTCCGAGTTCCTCAAGCTGGCGCGTTGAGGTCACGAGTTCGATCTTTCCGCTCAACATGGCTTGTTGAAGCTGGTAAGGCGGCGTGCCCTTGGTGATGAGCGCCCCGATCAAGACATTGGTATCAAGAACGATCCGCACGTGTCCACTCTACGGCCTCGCCGATCAGGTCCATGATCTCATCTTGATCGTACTGCGCGTTCCGATCCTGAACCTGTTTTACGGTTCGGTCGAATATCTCGCGCCGCACCGAATCATTGACAAATTGGGAGAGATCCCCCTTCTTGCCGAGACCGGACCGCGCAAGATGCATCCGTACAGCTCGGTCGGTCTTTTCAGGGATGGAAAGATTCCAGCGGGTCATGATATACTCCTTTATGTTTATATGCTTAGACACCTATAATATCTCATTTTCGAGTCCGGGGCAAGTCCTCTTCAGCAGGCCGGTAGGGTTTTGTTTGTGTCGGTTTTTGACCAGAGCGGCATTGCATCGTGCAAAGAAATTAAAATTAGTCCCTGCCCTTGGATTCTCCCCCACTCCAGTGGGTCAGAGTTGTATGGGTAAGTTCCTTTAAATGCATGTTGTAATTCGTCGTGTTGCATGTTACTATTCTTTGTGATCCGAAACTTTAAACACAAAGGCTTGAAAAGACTCTACCAGAAAGGGGATCGAAGCGGTTTACGCACTGATATTGCCGATAAGGCAGAGCTTTATTTATCTGTCCTCGATACCGCAGAGAGGAAGGACGAATTGAGTGTGACGGGTTTTAGCCTTCATCCGCTTACAGGAAATTTGCGGGGCTATTTAAGCGTTTATGTATCGAGAAACCATCGAATTATTTTCCGGTTTGAAGATGGAATGGCCCTTGATATTGATTTGGTGGATTACCATTAGGAGTAAATAAAATGCCTATGAAGAACCCGGTACATCCGGGAAGAATTATCAAACAAGCTGTTGAGGTTTCCGGCCTGAGTGTAACGGATGCCGCTGAAAGACTTGGCGTGACACGGCAGACCCTGTCTCGTGTTATCAATTGCAAAACTTCTGTATCGCCGGAAATGTCTATCCGTGTATCCAAGGCTTTCGGAAGTACGCCTGAACATTGGCTCAGGATGCAGATGGCCTACGATATGGCAAAGATGCGGGATAAGGCCGATAGCATACATGTTGAACGATTCCCCGAATCTCAGCCTGCATAAAATTTATCCCTGAGACAGAATGAGTAATTCTGTTTCAAAAGCTGATACTCAGGCTTCTGTTTCTTTAGGATTGGACGGCCGCATCAATGAAGCTTTTTCCCTGAAAGTGATAAAAATGAAATTGGCAAACGGCAAGGGTTCTTCCAGAATTACTTGAAAACCAAGCTTCATTCACTTTACAAGGATTGAAATGGTATTCGTTAGGTTTAGACCATGGGTTTGTATTGAAAAATATGTTTGGAAGATGTACGTTCTGTTGGAAATAGAAGTAAGGAGAGGCTGGGGTTCCCAATACTGCTTAAAAGAAAGCGGTATATATTGAGGGGTGCAAAAAATGGAAATATGTGATTGCAAGACTTGCTCCCAGTCTCGGAGTTGCGTAACTGCATTCAGGCTGCAATTGGTCTGGGTACGGGGCGTTAGCACGCAGTGACGACACGGAAGCATTCGCCCGAAATGCACAGGCCCATGAACTACATCAAGACCAAACGACGCGTCGCCGACCACGGGGAGGTCTTCACTCCGGCGTGGATGGTCGAGGCCATGCTCGACCTGGTGAAGGACGAGACGGAGCGCATTGACTCCCGTTTCCTGGAACCGGCGTGCGGGAGCGGGAACTTCCTCGTTAAGATCCTGCAGCGCAAGCTTGCAGCGGTCGAACTTAGATACGGGAAGTCCGATTTTGAAAAGCGGCACTATGCGCTGCTCGCGCTGATGTGCACCTATGGGATCGAGCTGCTCGCGGATAATATCGCCGAGTGCCGCGCGAATCTGCTGGAGATTCTGGCGGACTATCTGAGTCTCGATGAATCGGACCATCTCTATGGAGCCGCCACCTATGTACTGTCGCAGAACCTCGTGCATGGCGATGCGCTGACGATGCGCACCTACTACGACAAGCCGATTGTCTTTGCGGAGTGGGGCTATCTGGGCAAGGGCAAGTTCCAGCGGCGCGATTTTCACCTCAACACCCTCACGCTTTCATCGACCTTTAGTGTGGAAGGTTCACTCTTCGCCCACCTCGGCAAGCACGAGATCTTTACCCCCACGAAAACCTATCCACCGATGACGGTGGGCCAGCTGGCTGCCGCGTGTGAGCAAGTTGCGTCTGCACAGGTAACCAAGGACCAGGCATGAACACCGTCACTGCTTCCATCCCCGTACTTCGCTGGGCGGCACAACGCGCGCGCCTCGAAGACGGCGACTTGGCGTCGCGCTTCCCCAAGTGGCCACTGTGGCTAAGCGGCGAGGCCCGGCCCACGTTCAAGCAACTGGAAAACTTCGCGCGTCTCACCCACACAGCCTTTGGCTATTTCTTCCTGCCCCAACCGCCCGTGCTGGCGCTGCCGGTACCGGATTTCCGCACCCTGCCCAACGAGGTATCCGCCGAACCAAGCAGTGACCTATTGGACACGCTTTACCTCTGCCAGCAGCGGCAAGACTGGTATCGCGACCATGCCCGCATGCACGGCTTGCCAGCCCTGCCATTCGTAGGCAGTGCCCGCGTGCAGGATGCGCCCGAGGCCGTGGCGCAACACCTGCGCGAGACGCTGGTCCTGTCCACCGAAGCGCGCCGACAGCTACCCACGTGGACGGATGCACTGCGCCAGTTGATCGCCAAGTCCGAAGACGCCGGGGTGATGGTGATGGTCAGCTCTGTGGTCGGCAGCAACAGCCACCGCAAGCTGGACGTGAGCGAGTTTCGCGGCTTCGCGCTTGCGGACGACCTCGCGCCGCTGGTCTTCCTGAATGGCGCCGACAGCAAGGCCGCACAGATGTTCACGCTGGCGCACGAGCTGGCGCATCTGTGGCAGGGCGCGACGGGCGTGTCGGACACGCAGGCAGGCCAGGTACCCGAGCAGCAAACCGAGCGCTGGTGCAACCAGGTCGCGGCCGAGCTTCTGATGCCGATGAGAGAACTGCGAGCGGCGCACCAGCGCCATACCCCGATTCCGGACGAAATCCAGCGGCTGGCGCGCGAATTCAAGGTCAGCACTCTGGTCGCCTTGCGCCGCCTGTTCGACGCGGGCTACCTCACACAGGCTGCGCTTTGGCAGCACTACCGGGAGGAACAGGAACGGCTGCGCACGCTGAAGGAACGTGGCAGCGGTGGCGGCGATTTCTACCGGACCCTGGGTGCCCGCACCAGCAAACGCTTTGCCCGCGCCATCGTCGCCAGCACATTAGAAGGCCTGACATCGTTCCCGGATGCCTTTCGCATGCTGGGCATGCGCAAGACGGCCACCTTCTACAAAGCGGCGCACGAGCTGGGGGTGACGCCGTGAGCTATCTGCTGGACGCCAATGTGTTTATGTCAGCGAAGAACCTGCACTACGGTCTGGATTTCTGTCCGGCCTTCTGGGACTGGCTGGCGCACAAGGGCAATACGGGTGCGGTGCTCAGTATCGACAAGGTGGCCGACGAAATCGAGGCCGGTCAGGACGAGTTGTCGGAGTGGGCGAGCAACCACGGCCATCAGCTCTTTCGGCGCACGCCGCCGACACTGGCGCCGCAGTTCACCCAGGTCAGCACATGGGCCACGGGGCAGCAATACACACCGGCCGCCATCAACACCTTTCTTCAGGCCGCCGACTTCTATCTGCTCGCGCATGCGCTGGCCGGCAATCATGTGGTAGTGACCCACGAGGTGCCTTCCAACTCGCCAGGGCGCATCAAAATTCCGAATGCCTGCGTGGGCCTGAGTGTGCGGTTCATGACGCCCTACCAGATGCTGCGCATTGAACAGGCCCGCTTCGTGCTGGGAGCGCGCGCATGATGGACCAGGTCGCCTTCACCCTGCGGGGCCGCAATCCGGATGTGCTGACCTGCATCGCCAACCTCTCGAACGACGAGGTCTTTACACCGCCGGAGTTTGCGAACCGGATGCTGGATACACTCGCCGAGGCGTGGGCGGCTGGCCATAACGGCGCGAACCTCTGGGCAGACAGTTCGGCAAGGTTCCTCGACCCGTGCACCAAGTCGGGCATATTCCTGCGTGAGATCACCAGCCGGCTTGTCAAGGGACTGGCGGACGAGATTCCAAACCTCGAAGCGCGTGTCGATCACATCCTGACGAAGCAGGTGTTCGGCATCGGCATCACGCAGCTCACCAGTCTGCTGGCGCGGCGCAGCGTGTATTGCTCGAAGCATGCCAAGGGTAAGCACTCGATCGCCACAGGGTTCGATAGCGACGCCGGCAATATCTGGTTCCAACGCTTAGAGCATGCGTGGGTTGATGGAAAGTGCAAGTATTGCAGTACAAGCAATAAGACCCTTGACCGGGGCGAAGGCCTCGAAACCCACGCCTACGCGTTCATTCACACAGACAATATTAACTCTCGGCTTGCCGAGTTATTTGGAGGCGATATGCAGTTTGACGTAATTATCGGTAATCCGCCGTATCAGTTGGAGACTGATGGGCATGGCAAGCAAGCGCGGCCCATTTATCACCAGTTCGTCCAACAAGCTAAAGCACTAGAACCGCGCTATCTGTCGATGATTATTCCTGCCCGCTGGTTTTCCGGTGGGATGGGGCTTGACGAATTCCGCGAGGGGATGCTCTCCGACAACCGTTTGCGCGAAATCAACGACTATTTCACAGCGTCAGATGTATTCCCCGGTGTTGGCTTGAAAGGCGGTGTTTGCTACTTTCTCTGGGAACGGGATAATCCGGGTCAAAGTCGTGTCACCACGCACTTCAAGGATTGGCCGGTTTCCACCGCCACGCGTCCGCTACTTGAGAAGGGTGCGGATGTTTTCATCCGCTTCAATGAAGGCCTATCGATTCTCAAGAAGGTATTGGCAGTAGAGACTGGGCAATCCAAATCACTTTCACTCCCTGAAAACAAACGGTTCGACCGACTTGTCAGTTCAATCGGAGCTTTTGGCCTTGACAGCACTTTCAGAGGGAAAGAGAAGAGGTCGGAAGATGGCGACCTAAAGGTCTATCGGAATGGTGGCATTGGGTTTATCGCGAGATCGAAAGTTTTAAAAGAACAAGCTGTCTTCGATAAGTGGAAGGTCTTCATTGGCCGCGCCGCACCGGGCACGGGTAACAGAGACACCTACCCGCACCGCATCATCAGCACACCGTTTATCGGCGAACCGGGCAGCATCTCATCGTGGACATACATGTATATCGGTCCGTTTAACTCGAAGATCGAAGCCGAAAGCGTCTTGTCCTACCTCACTTGCAGGCTGACTCGCTTTATGATTCTGTTGCACAAGCCATCACAAGACACAACGCGCAAGGTCTACACATTTGTACCAACACAGGAGTGGACGAAGCAATGGACCGACGAGGATCTCTACGCGAAGTATGACATCACCGACAGTGAAATTGCGTTTATCGAGAAGGTTGTCCGCCCGATGGAACTTCAGTGGAGCCTCTGAGGAATGGCTAAGACCATCGAAGAAATCCTCGCCCCCAAGCCAGAGGCCCGGCCGCGCATTTACACTTACTCTATTGACGACAAGGCGCACAAGGGTCTCCTCAAGGTGGGCCAGACCACGCGCGACGTGAAACAGCGCGTCGCCGAGCAGGTCAGGTCCGCCGCCATCAAAAACTACAGGATCGAACTGGATGAGTCCGCCGAGCGCGACGACGGCAGCATTTTCACCGATTTTGATGTGCGCGCCGCGCTTGGCCGAAAGGGCTTCGAGAACCCCGAACTGGAGTGGACGCGCTGCACGGTTACGGACGTGAAGACGGCGCTCACCGAGCTGCGCACCGGCCAAAAGTTCACGGGAACGCATCATGAAACATTCCCGATGCGCCGGGAACAGCTTGATGCCGTAGACAAGACCTTTGACTACTACAACTCGATCTGGGCCGAAAACAAAAATACCGTCCCGCGCTTCCTGTGGAACGCGAAGATGCGCTTCGGCAAGACCTTCACCACCTACCAGTTGGCCAGAAAGCTCGGCACCAGGCGCGTGCTGGTGGTGACTTTCAAGCCTGCCGTGGAGGATGCGTGGCAGACTGACCTGGAGTCGCACGTGGACTTCGACGGCTGGCAGTACCTCTCCCGCTCGTCCGGCAGCGACCCGACGCAGATAAATGACAGTCAGCCGGTTGTCTATTTCGGCTCCTTCCAGGACCTGCTCGGCCGTGATAAGGCGGGGAACATCAAGCCCAAGAATGAGTGGCTCCATACGGTGAACTGGGACCTCGTGGTCTTCGACGAATACCACTTTGGCGCCTGGCGCGAGACTGCGAAGGAGCTGTTCGAGGGCGAGGAGGAGGCGGTTGCGAAGAAGGAGGCCAAGCTTGAATACGCCGCCGGGCTGGAGGAGGTGAACGAAGACCTCACCGTGCTCTCGGAGAAGGAAGCCGAGTTCCTGCCCATCACCACCAGGGCGTATCTCTACCTTTCCGGCACGCCGTTCAAGGCGCTGGCGACGGGTGAGTTCATCGAGGAGCAGATTTTCAACTGGACGTACACCGATGAGCAGTGCGCAAAGGAAGAGCATGCGAGGACGAATCACGGTCAGCGCAACCCCTACGGCGCGCTGCCGCAGATGCGCCTGCTGACGTACCAGATGCCGGATGAGCTGGTGGCGATCGCGAGCGCCGGGGAGTTCGACGAGTTCGATCTCAACGCGTTCTTCGAGGCATCGGGCACGGGTGCCGAGGCGCGGTTCATGCACAAGAGCGATGTGCAGAAGTGGCTGGACATCATCCGTGGCGGCTATGCGCCCAAATCCGTCGAGCATTTGAAGACGGGCACGCGGCCGCCGTTCCCTTACTCGGACGTGCGCTTGCTGCCCTACCTGCAGCACGCGTTCTGGTTCCTGCCCAATGTCGCGGCCTGCCATGCGATGGCCAACCTGCTGGCGGAAAAGCACAACACCTTCTGGCACGAGTATACTGTGGTTGTGGCGGCCGGAGCATCGGCGGGCATCGGGCTGGTTGCCCTGCCTCCCGTGCGGAAGGCCGTCTGCGGCGGCTTCGACACCAAGACCATCACGCTGTCGTGCGGCAAGCTCACTACCGGTATTACGGTGCCGCAGTGGTCATCCATCCTGATGCTGCGCAACCTGAAGTCACCGGAGACCTACTTCCAGGCGGCGTTCAGGGTGCAATCGCCGTGGTCCATCAAGAACCCGAACGGAGACGACCCGAACGAGGAGGAAGTCCTCAAGCCCGTTTGCTTCGTATTCGACTTCGCGCCCACCCGTGCGCTGCGGCAGCTCTCGGAGTACGGGATCGGGCTTTCACCCAACGAGCCGAACCCGGAGAACGCGGTCAAGGACCTCGTGTCGTTCCTGCCTGTACTCGCCTATGACGGCGCGAACATGACGCAGATCGACGCGGGCAGCATTCTCGACATCGCGATGGCGGGTACCTCGGCCACACTGCTGGCGCGCAAGTGGGATTCGCCACTGCTCGTGAACGTAGACAACGACACGCTGCGGCGCGTTCTGGACAATCCCGAGGCGATGGCCGCCGTGGAGCGCATCGAGGGCTGGCGCTCGCTCGGTGACAACATCATCGAAACGATCATCAACAAGAGTGATAAGGTCAAGGACCTCAAGAAAAAGGCCAAGGACGGCGACCTGACGACGAAGGAAAAAAAGGAACTCACCGCCGAAGAGAAGGAGTACAAGACCAAGCGCAAGCTGGTTCAGGAGAAGCTGATCAAGTTCGCAACGCGCATTCCCGCGTTCATGTATCTGACCGACTTCAGGGAAAACACGCTCCAGGATGTCATCACCAAGCTGGAACCGGACCTGTTTCTTGCCGTCACAGGATTGACGGTAAAGGACTTCCATCTGCTCGTATGTCTCAAGGTGTTCAACACCGAGCAGATGATGCGTATTTCGGAGGAAACTTACCACTCATTTCGGTCCAAAGTTACCACC
>JBHHZP010000133.1:0-9947 GCA_046758085.1 Acidiferrobacterales bacterium | reverse complement strand
CCGATGAAACAGTTGACAACTTCAATCGTTGTTAGTTTCGATAAGGTCAATATATTCACACAAAGCTAAGCACTAAATGAATTAGACCATCCGCTTGCAAATTTGCTAAAACAAAAAAGGCAGCGCCATCCTTGTCATGCTGCCTTCCCGTCACACGACAGACCTCGAGGAACGGTAAATTTCGCCAAAGCGTCTCTAGGCTCGCTCGTTGGCGCAAATCCAATCGCCACAGATTCAGGCAAGCAATGTAGCTGCAGCCCAGTCGGCATGCATCTAAAATGCTCGACCCATGTCATGTACACAAAAACAATAGGTGTAATTTGGCCGCCTGCGCACCGGTCATATAACGTAAGAGAACCAAGTTTGCAGTGTCTATCTCAGACTATACGGCAATCAATCCACGGGGGTGGCCATGACATTCCATCAGCTAACGGAGGCACCAAAGCGATTGGGTCAACAGCAGTAAATGGCACCCTAACTACTCCGATGCTAGTGGACTCAGGAGAACCCTACTATGAATACTTACACAGGTCGCGAATATGGAATTATCGGCCGCGTACTGGCCGAAGTCGCGTCACAACCTGATGTAGACGCGAAGGTTATGAGAAAGCTCGTCCGGCACGTCATCGATACTGTGCTCGCCAAAGACCCATTGCTCCTTAATCCAGACTGGTTTCACGATCAGATCATCAGGAAGGCCACGGAGCTGCAGGCCAACAATAAGGCAACAGCACCGGTGCCTGAAGGCGTGAGTCCACACACAAAGGTATTATCTTGGGACGACTTGCATCGCAGGGGATCGTAGGAGCCGCGCCAACTGCATCACGGAAACAAACTGCAATAGGAATAACATTGATGATGATGCCGAGTGCTACACGAACGTTGCGTTGCGGTTACTACGCTTGACCGCAGTAGGTGATACGATCAAGTGCTAGGCGGAACCATTAACATCTATCTGCGGTCTATATCTGGCGAGAGCATTGAACGATGAGTAGGCAGGGCACTATGACGGCGTAATCAATAACACCGGCCCACAGCGTGTGTGATTTTGGAAGTGGGTGCTTGATATCGCCAAGGCACCTGGTAACCGGACACACAAGAGATGGCTATGCAAGATATGCAGTCCTCCCGAGCGCTGTGCAACTCTCCCGAGAAGCGGAAAACCCCCATTCGTGCCGACCCGTTTGTGCAACGGACACGCCCGCTGGTTGGCCGACTTCCAAAGAAACACCCACGCAGATCCGGCCCCCAGAGCTTGGCGGTTACTGACAATAGCCGCGGCAAAGGTCTGATCACAACACTCGTTGGCCTGCTGTTTGTGACCGTCGTTCTGTGGGAGATGCAATCATCGACGATTCAGGCGCACGAGCTTGCAAACCTCTCGCGCGCATTGAGCTTTGCCGTCGAGCCTGGTCCCAGCCCGACAGTGCGCTTCCCGAGCGCAGGACCTTACGACCAGCGATTGGGCTACACGCAACTCCCCGATTTCCTGGAGCGTTTGCGGGCACGTGGGTTTGCGATAAAGCGCCAAACCCGGTTTTCGCCAGCCTTGCTTGCGCTCGCAGACAGGGGGCTGTTTCCGCCTTATCGAGAGAAGGATCAAGCGGGGCTGAGCATCCTGGATGGTAGCGATAGACCGCTTTTTGCTGCGCGCTACCCGAAACGGATCTACCAGCGATTTCCAGACATTCCCCCGCTCATCGTGGCCACCCTCCTTGCCATCGAAAACCGCGAGTTGCTCGACGGGCGCCCGAAACGCAACCCTGCAATCGAGTGGGACCGCCTGTTCCGGGCAGCGATGCAGTATCCGCTCAACAAGGTATGGCCGGAGCATAAGGGGCCAGGTGGTAGCACGCTGGCCACTCAGCTTGAGAAAGCCCGCCACAGTCCTGGCGGTATCACCAACTCGGTAAGTGACAAGCTGCGCCAGATCGCCTCGGCCAGTCTGCGTGCGTACCTCGATGGCGAGCACACACTGGAAACGCAGAAACACATCGTAATGCGTTATCTTAACTCACTGCCGTTGGCGGCGGTGGCCGGGCGTGGTGAGATCATCGGGTTGGCCGCGGGCCTGGATGCATGGTACGGGGCCAACCTCGAGGAGGTCGATCGCCGGCTCTGGGACTTGAACCCCTGGATGCCGCGGCAGCCGCGGTCCGGCGTGCAGGCCTACAAGCAGGTTCTGAGTCTGTTGCTGGCGCAGCGACGCCCCACCTATTTCCTGGTCCAGGAGTCCGACGCGCTGCGCGCGCTCACCGATGCCTATCTGCGCATTCTGACCCGAGAGGGCGTCATCGGTCCCGAACTGCGTGATGCAGCTCTGAAGGTGTCGTTACCATTGCGTGGATCTGCGAATCCGCAAGCTCCCGCAAACGCCAGGAGCGATAAGACCGCTGACATTGTCCGCAACCACCTCGCGACGCTTCTCAAAGTCTCCGGCTATTACGAACTTGATCGACTCGATCTCACAGTCGAGAGCACGCTTGATAGGGCGGTCCAGCGGGCGGTTACCACCCTGCTAAAGGGGCTCGGCAATCCGGAAAATGTGCAAGCAGTGCGGTTGGACGGTCCGCGCTTGCTGCCCCAGGGCGATCCGGCACAGGTGATCTACAGTTTTTCGCTATACGAACGCGGCCCAGGGGCAAACTGGTTGCGGGTGCAAGCCGACAATCTCGAGCAGCCGCTGAATATAGCGCAAGGTATGAAGCTCGATCTTGGATCAACCGCCAAGCTGCGTACGTTGATCACCTACCTGCAGATCGTGGCCGATGTGTACCAACGTTTTGCTGCTGCTTCCCCCGCAGAGCTGCAGAACATGGGGAACCAACCAAACGACGCGCTCACGCGCTGGGTCGTTCGCCACCTATCCGCGGGATCCCCAACCAGTCTACGCCAGATTCTGGAAGCGGCCATGGAGCGACAGTACTCGGCAAGCCCCTATGAACGATTCTACACGGGCGGCGGAGTGCACACTTTCGGCAATTTCAACCACAATGACGATGAGCGTATCCTTTCCGTGCGCGAGGCCTTTCGCCAGTCGGTCAATCTGGTGTTCATCCGTCTCATGCGCGATATCGTCCAATACTACATGGTTCGCCTGCCCGCCTTTCAAACGGGCTTTATCGAAGACCGCAATCATTGGCTGCGGCATGTTTATCTGGAACGTTTTGCTGACCGGGAAGGAAGCGAGTTCCTCGCCCGCTTCTATCGCAAGTACACCGGCCGCACGCATGATGAGCGCCTCGGTGCGCTGTTGCAGAGCATAAATGTCACTGCCAGGCGTCTGGCCGTGATCCTGCGCTCCATTGAACCCAATGTTTCGATCGAGAAGTTCCATGAGATGATGCGCATGCGCCTACCGAATCCGGTGTTATCCGAACAAGCGATTGCCGATCTCTACGAGGCATACAGCGTCGAGCGATTCGATCTTCTGGATCGCGGCTACATCGCGCGCGTGCACCCGCTGGAGCTGTGGCTGCTGGCTTATTTGCGCCATCACCCCGAAGCGACGTTACGCCAGGTTCTCGCGGCCAGCGCGCAGGAACGATTCTCAGTTTACCGCTGGCTGTTCAAGTCGCGAAACAAACGAGCCCAGGACCGGCGTATCAAGGTGCTGTTAGAGCGCGAGGCCTTCGGGAAAATCCACCGTGCTTGGCAAAAGCTCGGTTATCCGTTTGATTCACTGGTACCGTCGTACGCGACGGCCATCGGGAGCTCAGCGGACCGCCCCGCAGCGCTGGCCGAGCTGGTCGGGATCATTCTCAGTGACGGCGTGCGCTATCCGACGCGGGTGGTCAGGCGGTTGCGCTTTGGCGAGCGGACGCCGTATGAGACCGTCATGGCGAGCGCACCCTCGACCGGAGAGCCCGTGCTCGCGCCCGAGGTGGCGGCCATGGTAAGACGCGCCATGATCGATGCAGTCGAACACGGTACCGCCAGGCGGGCGCGCGGCGCGCTCGCGGATGGCGAAGGTGGCACCGTGGCTATCGGCGGCAAGACCGGCACGGGAGACCATCGCTACAAGATTTACAGCACCGGCGCACAGCTGCTGGAGGCTCGCGCCGTTAACCGTACGGCAACCTTTGTATTTTTTATCGGCAAGCGATTTTACGGGGTCGTCACCGCGCATGTTCCGGGCGCACGCGCCGCCCAGTACCACTTTACAAGCTCGCTCGCGGTACAGCTATTCCGAACGCTAGTGCCGGTTCTACGTCCGTTGATCAAACGCCCTGCAGGGTAGCCGCGGTTCGTCGCAACACGACTCAACGCAGCAAAGAGAGCCCGATGGGTGGTGTAAAACTAGCGCACAGGCGCTTTGCGATTAATCAAAGGATCCTGACACACTGCTGTCCGACAACCGCCCGATACATGGATCGTACCTTGGTTTCCGAGACCGTTGCCAGCAGGGATGCTGGCACCGAGCCTACAGGGACGTATCCACGGCGTGTCTCGGAAACCAAGGTACGATCCATGTCCCACGGGCGCAGCCCATTGCTAAGGCATCTTTAGTCTTGGTAAGTTTCAGCGTTTCACGCCGAGAGTTGTGGGACACTTGATCCTGACAACTTTTTCACCTTTTTGACTTTTCCCCGCCGGGAATTACATTTCTCGTGTAGACTGTCCCGGCTCAGGCGCCGACACCGCAGGCGGCTTACACAGATCGAGCCATTCCGAGCGCGCGTGGAAGAAGTGCTCGATGGCTATGATCTCCGCTAGCTCGAGCGCCGGGTGCCATACCTCGAAGATGAGCACGGTACGGTCGCGCCCGCTCCGATTCCACGCCTCGTGCTCGAAGCTGTCATCGAAAAGCATAATGCGTCCGTCTTGCCAGCTGCGGGTCTCGTCGGCCACACGAATGGCGCAGTCATCGGGAATGATGACACCCATGTGCACGGTCAGGCGCACATTCGTCCGGCCGAAGTGAGGCACGATATGCCCTCCCGCCTGCAGACGCGAGAATATAACTTCCGGCGCAAACCCCCGCATGCGGGGGGCGGGGACCGCGCCCATGACCCCTGTCGTCTGCGGACAGCGCCGGCAGCGATCCTCCAGCCAGTGCCCACCCTGGATGAGATAAAAGGCGTTCCATACCATGGAGCCCTCGAGGCTCGAGTAATCCGTGCCGTGGGGGTCCACCCCGCCTCCCTGCGAGATATAGGGGACGAACTGCGTCTCTTCGCGAATGAGTGTCTCCAACTCGTCGCGCACCGCGGGCAGCCGCTCCTCCACCCTGGGCACCCAATCGAATTGCTCGCGCTCGAACCACGGCGTGGCGGGCAGATCGGGGAGGTAGAGAAACAACGGCCGGCGCAACGGATGGTTGAATACCCTCGGCTCGCGACCGCACTCGATGCGAAATCCCCGCTCGATGCGAGAGAGATCCGCCGCCGGATCGGCGCTCGCGCCCGCATCCAGGGCACCGCTGGCGATGGCCCACTCGCGCTCTCCGACCAGCTCGAGGGCTACTCTGATCTCCTCGCGAAATGCCGCCGGTTCGCGCTCGTCCAGATGCGCGGCCTGAATTCCCGGATTGGCCATCAAAGCGCGCTGAAAGTATTCCTGCGCCTGGTCGCGCTTGCCAAGCGCCAGATGTGCGAGACCCAGCTTGAGATGCGGCTCGAACCACAGGGGAGCGATGGCCGCTGCCCGCTCGAGAGAACCCAGCGCCTCTTCGGCCCGCCCCACGGCCAGCAGTACGAAGCCTAGACGCATATTGAGCTCGACGTCATCGGGCATCACGGCGCGTGCATCGCGAAGCAGCGCCATGCTTTCGGCTAATCGGTTGGCTTGGAATGCGAGCATCGCCTTGTGGTAGAGCGCCCCCACATGCGCCGGCGCGCGGGCGAGAACCTCATCGTAGCCGGCCAGCGCCGCATCCACTCTGCCCTCCCGGTAAGCCGCCTGGGCAGACTCAAACAGGGTATCGATGTTGGATTCGGCGGTCATGTACGATATCGGTCTGAAGCAGCATGCGGACGCTACCCCCGCTTCCCTTTCCGCGTGTGAGCAGGCTGCGCAACGTGGCGTTGTGGCTACGTGATAGGCAAAGCCGTCAACAGTATATCTTGCCGGGCTTCGCGCCGAAAACCGAATGCGCAGCGCCGTGCAGCCGATGGCGCCCGCAACGAAGCTGCCGCCAGGCTCGAAAGCGATTGACCATGAACGCGGGGAGCATCGCAAGGAGCGCCCTGAGGGGCACCAGCCATGAGGTCCAGCAGCAGTTCGTCCCCCCGCGCGATCTGAAGCCGACAATCGGTCAATGGAGCACGGAAGAATTATATCGAGTTGGAAGCAAACGTTTTGATTAGTCTGACCGTCCTCAAGGGGATTCGAACCTTATATCAATCATATCAATACACCGCGGTCGCCATTTTCAGGGTTGGCAGCTCAGCCGACATCGATTGAGCCGTCGGCAACCGACACCGACGCACCACCGATGCGCACTTCCACCACCGCGCCGCCACGTTTTTCCACCGACGCAAACAACGCGCTCGGCCGCCCCATCTCGACCCCCTGAGCGATTCGATAGCTGAGAGTCCCGTTCGACTCGGTCGCCAACGACGCCAACAGACCTGCGAGTGCGCAGTTCGCACTTCCGGTCGCGGGGTCTTCGCGGACGCCGCCCATGGTTACATACATCCTGCCCCTCAGGTCGAACTCGTCCGTGCCCGTGTCCCGGGTGTACAGATGAATCGCGTTACACTCAGCGCGCTCGGCGTAGCCCGTCCATGTATCGACCCGCACCTGCGAGCGGGACAAGGCGTCGCGATCTCTAATCTCGACACACAGAAACGGTAAGCCGACCGATGCCCTACGTGGGAAATGAGAGTCGGTCAAGATGTCCGCCGGACGCAGGGAAAGGGCGTGCGCGAGCTCGTCCACGTCCGTGTCACCGTTCATCTCCGGTCCGAGCTCAAGCGTCTGCGGCGCGGTGAGCTCGCAGTAGACCGGAACCCCTTCCTCAGAGCGCACCCGCACCGCCACGATGCCGGCGAGCTCCTCGAACCGTAGCGTTCTCTCTGCCTCGCCATGCCTAGGCAAGCCGCCGATCGTGCTCAGCACATGGGCCGTGCCGAGATTCGGATGACCGGCGAACTGCAGCTCCCGGTCCGGCGTGAAAATGCGTACTTTGGCATCGTTCGCCGGGCTCTCGGGCGGCAGCACGAAGGTCGTCTCCGAGAAGTTGAACTCACGGGCAATCGACTGCATGTGCTCTGCCGACAACCCCCCTGCCTCGGGAAGTACGGCGAGCTGATTGCCGCCAAACCGCGTTTCCGTAAACACGTCGACTGTGTAGTATCGATAGCGCATTGGGTTAACCTCTCTCCGCCAAGATGGGCTTACGACTCGAGGCTGGCCCAGAAGTATAAACCCAACAACCGATTACGGAAGTCCGCCTCGGGTCGAGTTTGTGTGAAAATTCTGAAATTTCTCATAGTGCCAGGAATTTTTCCCACTTCGCTTTTAACATCAACACAGCGACAGTGCCTAGTTGGGATGACATGTTAGTTTTGGGCAAGTAGTGAAATTGAACTCCCACCTGGAAAAATGGATTTGAGTTTTCACACGGGCTCGGTCATTTCCGGACATTCAGGAAGGTTGCCTTTCGTGCGTCTCCACACCTTCCGGAATCGTGACCCAGGGCTGTTTGCTGCGGGTCCATATATGCATGTCCGGCTTCAACCAGCTCGTATCGTCCAGCGTTCCGGGCTTAACCGACACCGTACCGGGGCGCCACTCGGGTTTGTGGTAAATCCGCGTGCCGCATCGCGGGCAGAACGCGCCGAGCTTTCCGCGACCCGTATCGGCTTTCGACGCGAAGGTTTTCACTTCGCCCTGGGTGAGCCGAAAGTCCGCGTCGTTGACAACCAAGGTCATGCCAAAGGCGCTGGCGGACTGGCGCTGGCAATCGGTGCAATGGCAGACAATGAGCTTACGTGGTGGTCCCACCACTTCATAGCGAACGTCGCCGCACTGACAGCCTCCTGTATATCTTGCAGCCACAATTTCAATCCTCCGGGGATGTGTCGGAAGCAGGCGTTCCTCCTGTGAGAGGAGCGAGGCCGTTGAGATCAGTTTGCACGAGTGCGTCTGAGCAGCCGGACAAATATCATGAAGTGCGTCACCAGGAGTAGGGGTACAAGAAATGTCGGAATGTACCAAGCCGCCCCGAAGGCCGGTGCCACATTCAGGTGGCGCAATGCATTGAGAAGGTCCACCGTGCCCACAATGTTGAACAGCCAAACCAGCGCCACCGCCCCCACCCAGCCCGTGCGAAGGGCGATGAGTGCTACCAACGCCAACACCCCTGTCACCAAGTCCCCGTAGGCGGCAGGCATGGCGAAAGCGCCGGGCAGCGGTTGTGCGACGACGCCCGGGACGAGGAATACCATTCCCATGTAGCGAAATGCATGCGGCAGGGTCAGCCAGAAAAGCGCCTGGTGTTGCGACATTTTCGCTAACCACGGGGCCACCAACCACTTTGCGATCAGGCCCCACACCACCAGGCTCATGACGAACTGCAGTCCGAAGATTGCTAGTGTATCCATAGGGTTTACAACCTCAGCTCGTTAGGTTTACCCGATGTTCCAAACCTAGAACGCATTGCCCGCCATCTTCCAGCGACCACCTGATGAGAGACCAGTGGAGCGGCGGTGCGGCGCAGCTTTACAGATTCTCTGGATTGCCGGGCCTTATTCGGAATTTGCCGCGCATGCGACTCCCGTCTGCATACCAATACTCGTATTCGTCGCCCTTCTTGAAATAGATAAAGCACGCCTTTCTGCCGCCACCCCAGTAGGTCCATTGACGACAAAACTGGCCGCCGTCAATTATTTCCCAGGTGCCTTCATCCGTCGAACCGCTGAACGAGCGTCCAAATAGCTGCCCATCTGGCGCATGATAAACGTGCCACCCACCCGATTCGCTGGTCGAGGTAGTCCCAGTAAGCAGGCGTCTGAGTTCCTCCGAAGGCAACGCAGCAACGCGCGGTGCCGCCTTCCCTTCTGGTAAACCTGCCTTACGCAGACCGTCGCGCAGACGTTCCCGCTCAGCCGGTTCTTTGAAATCCCAATCGTCGACATCGGCCAAAGTGTACGGGCCTTGTCCCACCTTTGCCCGCAATTTGTTGAACATCTCGATGGTGGACTTGGCCTCCTGTTCGCGCCCCAGCTGTCCGTAGGCGGCAGCCAGAAGGAAAAAATTCCATTCTCTGCCCGGATTACGCTTGGTGGCTCTCAGCATCGTTGCCGCGGCCTCATCGTAGCGCTCCAGGTGAAACTGGGCGTCGCCCAGCCGGAAGAGATAATCCGATTGGGGATCGAGTCGCATGGCTTTTTTTATAAAGTCGAGGCCTTCAGCGGGACTGCCGACTTTGACCAAGAGCCTGCCCATTGCCTCGTAGCCGTTTGGATCATTGGCGTCCAAAGCAATGGCACGCTCGGCTTCGGCAATGGCCTCGTCCCAACGGTCTTGATCGCTGAGCATCTTTGAAGCGGTCCGGTGGGCGAGAGGCGTCGGATCTTTCAGCGCCTCTTCCAAGTGACGTCTTGTCTTCTCGCGAGCCTCGATATAGGACACCCCGAGACTTTTCACCCAATAATTGTCTCTGCTTTCCCAGTAGACGGTCGCGAGCGCGGCATGGGCGCGCCCATAACTTGGATCTAATTCGATAGCGTTCTCGAGATACGGAATCGCTTTGGCGAAATCGTCCGGCGTGTGGAGCAAATAGTGCGCCCAACCTCGAAGAAACGCATCATAGGCTGCCGGGCTATCAGTCTCCTTCCGGGCTTGCCGCTCCTGCTCTCCCGCCGTCAGATTGACCGCAAGGGCAGTCACGATGTTCTGCGTGACTTTGTCCTGTAACGCGAAGACATCATTCAGGAAGCTGTCATAGCGATCCGCCCATACGTGGCCGCCGGTCGTGGTGTCGATCAACTGGGCATTGA
>JBHHZP010000132.1:0-9950 GCA_046758085.1 Acidiferrobacterales bacterium | reverse complement strand
CGCGGCTGAGCCTTGCGCGTAACGGGGTTGCGCGGGCAACGGCAATGTCAGCCATAGTTCACCCCTTTTGGCGGTCGCTAAACACGCAGATGCGGTCGTCGGGGAACACGAGCGTAAGGTCCGCGCCCTCGCGGATGTCTCGGTCCCGGACGACGTTGGGCGGGAAGTCGGCGGTGACGGGACGCTCGTCCAGCCCGTCAACGATAAGTGTCGCCCGGTAGAATGCGCCCAGGAACTCGATGTCGTCGACGCGCGCCGGCGCGACGTTGTGCGCCTCGTGGCCGGCGTCACACACCGCCAGGTCCTCGGGACGGACACACACCGTGACCGCCATCCCCTTGTCCAGCCCGTCCATGCGCTCCGCGCAGCTGAGCTCGACGCCCCCGAGTCGCACGCGCTGCGGCCCGAGGACAACGGCGGGCATGAAGTTCATAGTGCCGACGAAGTCGGCAACAAAAGAGGTTGCCGGCTCGCGATAGATTTCGATGGCCGTGCCGACCTGGACGATGACGCCTTGATCCATGACGACGATGCGGTCAGCCATGGTAAGCGCTTCCTCTTGATCGTGCGTCACCATGATCGTCGTAATCCCGAGCTGGCGCTGCAGGCGCCGGACCTCGTGGCGCAGGTGCACGCGCACCTTGGCGTCCAGAGCGCTCAAAGGCTCATCCAAGAGCAGCAGACCCGGCCAGGTCGCAAGCGCCCGCGTGAGGGCGACGCGCTGCTGCTGTCCGCCCGAAAGCTGCGATGGGTACTTATCGCCTTGCTCCGACAGCCCCACGAGCTCGAGGAGCTCGGCCACGCGCTCCTTGATCGCCGCCTTCTGTATACGGCGATTCTCGAGTCCATAAGCCAAATTCTTGAAGACCGTCAGGTTCGGGAACAGCGCGTACGATTGGAATACGATGCCGAAGTCGCGCCCTGTCGGCGGAAGTGTCGAGATGTCTTCGCCGGCCTGGATGATGCGGCCGGACGTTTGGATGTCGAGCCCGGCGATACAGCGCAACAAGGTCGTCTTGCCACAACCGGAGGGACCCAGGAAGCAGATGAACTGACCCTCGTAGACCTCGAGGCTGACATCTTTGAGCGCCGTGAACGCGCCGAACATCTTCGTGACGTGCTCGATGCGCAGAAAGGGCGCACCCTGTTCGGTTCCGGCTCGGGCTTTTTCCTCCGCCGCCACTGCATTACCTTTCATGACCGCCATGATAAGCTCGTCACGGGCTTGAAATAAAGACCCGCTCACCCGCCTTGTGGCGGGTGAGCGGGTTTCGTGCAATGGGCATACTTCCCTGCGGCGAACTACTTCTTCTTCGGCTCGCTCTTCACGTCGTAGCGACTCTGCCACTTGGCGAGGATCTTCTTGCGATTGTCCGCGGCCCACCCGAATTTGTTATTGATCATCATTTTCTGCGTCTCTTTCGGAAAGTGCTTCACCGACTTTGCCAGATCGGGACGCGCAAGCAACGGCAAGTACTGATTCCACACCTTCATCGCCGCTGGGCTGATGGACCAGTCCATGAACTTCTTGGCCGCCGCGAGTTTCTTCGTGGTCTTCATGATTCCACTGGCCTCCACCTCCCAGCCGATTCCTTCCTTGGGGGTGATCAGATCGAGCGGCGCCCCCTTCTGCTTCAGGCGCGCGCCACGGAAGGCGAAGGAGATTCCTATGGGGTGTTCTCCCGCCGCGGCCTGCCGGCACGGCTTGGAGCCGGAGTGGGTGTACACCGCCATGTTTTTATGGAGCTTGTCCATGTACTTCCACGCCTTTTTCTCACCGAAAATCTGCAGCCACGCCGAGACGGTGAGGAACCCGGTACCCGAGGAGTTCGGATTTGGCATAACGAGGTAGCCGTTATAAACCGATTTGGTCAGGTCCTTCCATGATGTCGGCTTGGGCAGGTTGAACTTCTTCGCCTCGACCGTGTTGTAGCAGATGACGGCAGCGTAGGCGTCGAAGCCGACCCAGTGCGGGGGATTGCGAGGATCACGGAATCTGGGATCGAGCTTGTCCAGCCCCTTCGGGGCGTAGGGCATCAACAGACCCAGACTGTCGGCCACCAAAAGGCTGGTCGCCGATGTACCGTAGAAGATATCGGCCCTGGGGTTGTCCTTTTCCGCAAGTACCTTGGCGGTGATGATGCCGGTCGAATCCCGGACCCAGTTGATATCGATGTCCGGGTACTCCTTGCGGAAGGCCTTGCGGACAGGTTCGAGCTCCTCGGCCTCGATTGCCGTGTAGACAGTAAGCGTCGTAGCGGCCACAGCCGTGCCCGTGGCCACGACCGTGGCCAGAAGGACTGCGGCCAGTCCCGACAGTAGGGTAAATATCTTGCAACACAGTTTGTTTTTCATGGTTAAGACTCCTCCGTACTAAACTAAAGTGGTGAAGTTCGCTAGTCGAGCCTACCTATCATAGCGCGTTTGCAGCTCCTGAACATCCATTTTTGGCGCCGCAGCAACCGAGCTCGCGAAACCACTCACACCGCGACATTAGGCTGGGCCGACAAGTGCTCTCGCGGCCCCGCGTTATTGGGGTGTGACAAAATCGCCCCGACGACCTCGAACGGGCCCTTACCACCGGTGACCCTGAGTCGACGAGCGCCGGGGTCCCCGCACCGCCGGCTTCGGGGTGATAGAATGGGTCTGTGGGACCCCCCTGCTATGATGGGCATGAGGCCCTCGCCAACGAGGCACCAGACCATGGCCGAACCGCTTGCCGAACCCACGGCCAATGCCAATCCCGCGCGCGATGCGCGCCGGGCAATCCGCGCGGGCCGACACCGCGGACACACCGCGGGGCTCGCACACGGCTATGTCCAGGGCAACCTGTGCATCCTGCCGCTCGAGTACGCCACCGAGTTCGCCGCCTACTGCCAGCGCAACCCCAAGCCCTGCCCGCTCATCGGCATGAGTGCGCCGGGCGACCCACGCCTGCCGACGCTGGCGCAGGATCTGGACATCCGCATCGACGTGCCGCGCTACCGCGTATTCCGCCACGGCAAGCTGGATGCCGAGCCGACGGATATTCGCGATCTGTGGCGCGACGATCTGGTGAGCTTCGTCCTGGGGTGCTCGTTCTCTTTCGAGCAAGCGCTGATGGCCGACGGCGTAGCGCTGCGTCACGTCGAGCGCGGCGAGAACGTCGCCATGTACAAGACCAATATCGAGACTGTGCCGGCCGGCCGCTTCAGCGGCAAACTGGTGGTCTCGATGCGCCCGCTGCCCCCAGCACAGGCGATCCGTGCGGTGCAGATCACCTCGCGTTTTCCCAACGTGCACGGCGCGCCGGTCCACATCGGGCTGCCCGAGCTCATCGGCATCGAGGACCTCGAGGCACCGTTTGCCGGCGATGCGCCGCATATGCACGAAGACGAAATACCGGTGTTCTGGGCCTGCGGGGTGACGCCGCAGGTCGCAATCGAGCAGGCGCGCCCGGCGCTATGCATCACCCACAAGCCGGGGGCGATGGTGATCACGGACGTGCTCAATGCCAGCCTGGCCGTGCTCTGATCGAACTTCAACCGCCCAGAAAAACGCGCTTGACCTCATCGCTCGTGAGCAGGGCTTCGGACTCGCCCTCGAGCACCAACCTACCGCTCTCCAGAATATAGCCTCGATGCGACATACTTAACGCCACCTGGACATTTTGCTCAATAAAAAGAATGCTTACGCCCTCGGCGTTTATCTGTTTGAACGCGTCCTTCATCTCCTGCACGACGGCCGGCGACAGGCCCAGGAAGGGCTCATCGACCATCAAGAGCTTGGGGCGGGACATCAAGCCACGCCCGAGTGCCAGCATCTGTTGCTCGCCGCCGCTCAACGAGTAGGCAAGCTGGCTCTCGCGCTCGCGCAACCGCGGAAACAATTCATACACCTGCTTCAGAGTCGCTGCGCGGTACGCTCGGGCTTCGGGGTGATAGCCGCCGAGCCAGAGATTTTGCCGCACCGTCAAATAGGGGAACACGCGCCGGCGCTCGAGGATGTGCGCCAGTCCGCGGCGCACAATCTGATGCGAGGGTTGACGGTCGATGCGCGCGCCCTCGAACTCCACACACCCTGCCTTCGGCTTGAGCAGGCCCGAGATGGTGTTGAATATGGTGCTCTTGCCGGAACCGTTCGGGCCCAGCAAGCTCACCACCTCGCCCACGTCAACCTGCAGCGACACCCCCCAGACCACCTGGTAATCGCCGTAACTCACCTCGATGTCGGAAACCTCAAGCATAGGCAAGACCGAGGTAGGACTCGATGACCTTGCGGTCGTTCTGGATTTCCTCCGGCGTGCCTTCGGCAATCTTGCGTCCGAGGTGCAGCGCCAGCACACGATCCGCGAGCGACATCAATACCTGCATGTTGTGCTCGATAATTATCATGGTCATGCCCTGTTGCTTTAGCCGGTTTACCAGATCAATCAATCCCGGGAGGCTGCGCTGGTCCACACCGCCCGAGACCTCGTCCATCAATAACAAACGCGGACGCGTGGCCATCGCCCGCGCCAACTCGAGCCGTTTGCGCTGGCCGGTACTGAGCATGCGGCCGTGGGCGCCACGCTTCTCCAACAACCCGACAAAGTACAATGCACCCAAGGCCTGCTCGCGCGCCACGCGTAGATTAGCGGTGTGCTGCAAAACGCCTACCATTACGTTTTCTTCAACGGTCATGTGGTCAAAGGGTCTGAGCTTCTGGAATGTGCGCCCGACACCCAGACGGCTGATTTGATCCGGGCGCAACCCAAGCGATGAGCGCCCCAGGAAGGATACATGACCGGTATCCGGGCGTTGAAACCCGGTGAGTAGATCGAACAGCGTGGACTTACCGGCGCCGTTGGGACCGATCAAGCCGAGGATCTCTCCTTCCTTGACCGTAAAGGCGATGTCGTCGTTGGCAACCAGCCCCCCGAACTTCTTGGTGAGCCCTTTGACCTCAAGCATTGCCACGGTTCTTTGCTCGTCCCACTGCCGGGCCAAGGCGCCAATCCTTCCATATGCCAAGCAGGCCCACCGGTCTGAACACGCAGATCAGTACGATCAGCGCGCCGTAAATAATCAAATCCACGCTACCGCCGGTGCCGCCCAAGTAAATGCGCGTGAACTCCGACAACGGTACCAGCACGGCGGCACCGATAATCGGCCCCCACAGCGTGCCGACACCGCCCATCACCGCAATCAGCAACACGAGGATCGAAAGCGTCAGCGGAAACACGGTCTCCGGATCTACCACCAGTACATACTGCGCGTAGAAGGTCCCGGCGATGGACATGAAGCCGGCCGAGATCATAAAAGCCAATACTTTGTAGCGCGAGACGTCGACGCCGAGGCTGCTGGCGGCTTCGGGGTCCTCCCGGATCGCGCGAAAATAGTACCCGGCCTTCGACCGTTCCAGGTACCACACCGCCAGACAGACCAGGGACAGAAAACCTAGCGCGATGAAATAGTAAGGAATCTTTGATTCGTTAAACTGGAAGTTCAGCAGCGGATTCTCGCGCACGATCGGCAGCCAGATACCCGATGCCGCACCGACAAACTCCCAGCGTTGAAACACGATCTGTACGCTTTCCCCGATGACCAGTGTCGCAATAGCAAAGTAGTGCCCACGCAATCGAAGTGTGGGCAATCCGATAGCCACGGCGGCCGCCATCGCGATGGCGATCCCGACCATCATGCCTAACCACGGTGACACACGAAACGTGGCGAACAAGAAGCCGGAGCTGTAGGCGCCGATGCCAAAGAACACTGCATGGCCGAGCGAGATCTGTCCGCAGTAACCCGCGAGAATGTTCCAGGATTGCGCCATCAGCGCGTACAGGAAGATCATGATCATGACGTGTTGCGGAAAAGGCGCATCGAGCACGAACGGGTACGCGAGCAACGCCGCGAACCCCGCCAGACCCAGGAGCCGGGTACGCAAACGCCACGGCGTGCGCGCGGGCTCGTTGAGCGCGTCCTGTAATGCCGGCTCGCGCTCTGCGGCGCCCAATGCAGCGATCACCGGGGCGAGGGTACGCGATCGCATCAAAATCTCCCGAACAGTCCCTGCGGTCGAAAGAACACGACCGCCAAGTACAGGCCGAAGATGATCAGGTACTTGAAGGAGGGATCGATCAACAGCCCGCCCAGCGCCTCGACCAGACCGATCAACACGCCTGCCAACAGGCATCCCAGAATACTGCCAAAGCCGCCTAGCGCCACCGCCACATAAGCGATCAAGGCAAACTGGAACCCTACTTCCGGAAAAACGAAATAAAAGGTGCTGAGCAGTACCCCTGCAACCCCCACGCAGGCCGCACCGATGGCCCAGCCGAGTGCAAACATACGGTCGGTGGGTATGCCCATGAGCGACGCCGCTTGGCGGTCCTGCGACGTTGCCTGCAAGGCAAGGCCGGTTTCCGTCCGGGTAATGAACACATAGAGCAGCGTGAAGCCCAGCAGGCACCCCACACTCGCGACGATCTGGGGCAAACCTAAAAAGATTCCCAGAACCTCTACCCGGCCTTCCACCAGCGGATGAACGACAGTTCGGAAGTCCGGCGTCCACAAGAACTGCGCCAGTGCACGCAAGAACACCGCCAGACCAAACGTGGCGCAGATCTGCGCCAACATGGACGCCCGCAGGATATGACGAATGATGCCGTAGTGGACAACCAACCCCAGCAGGGCGAGCAAGGCCGCGGTGACAGGCAGGGAGTACAGCGGATCGACGCCGAACAGTGCCCAAAACCAGAAGGCCGCGAACATGCTGAGCATCAGGAACTCGCCGTGGGCGAAGTTCACGATCTCCATCAGACCGAATATCAAGCTCAGACCGGCCGCGATCAAGGCGTAGACGAACCCCATCAGCAGGCCACTGATGATCGCTTGGATCACGATCTCTCGAGTCACAATGCGTTCTCTGTGTGCGTGGACCAGTGTATCCGGCAATGCCGCATAGCCGGATCAGTCACTGCGCGCCCGGAACCACTGGGCCCCTTGGGAACACGCCAACGCGCCGGCGATCCGGATGGCCTTGACAGTGCCCACATGGTGCTGGATAGTCAACTCGGGTTGGATGCAACCTGGCGTGTGAGGAACATTCTGCGGCCCGGCACAGCGACTGACCGTGAGCAGTGGGCCACCTGCAGTGACTGCCCGGCGACTTCCTCACCTGCAAGTACTTGAAAAAACTTGAGAACCAAAACCAGCCTTGTTTCTGTAGGAGCATACCCAGTGAGTCGCATATTCGCCGTTACCATGAGGAGGAGGCATACCATGAAACGTCGCACTTTGTTGTTCGTGTCCGCCGTCCTGGCGGCAGGCCTGATACCGCTCAGTCCGGGCATTGCACAGGCAAAAGAGGTCGTCATCGGTGTGATCTATCCGTTGAGCGGACCGGTCGCCCAGGTTGGAATTGACGCCGTCGCCGCGGTAAAGACCGCGGTCGAGATCGTCAACGAGGACGTCAATCTGAACGTGCCCTTGGGGCCTGGAAAGGGCCTGCCGAACCTCGGTGGCGCCAAGATACGCATCGTCGTCGCCGATCATCAGGGCAAACCGGATGTTGGCCAGGGTGAAGCAGAAAGAATGATTACCCAGGAGAAAGTGAATGCGCTCTATGGGGCGTACTACAGCAGCGTTACGGCCGCAGGTAGCCAGGTGGCCGAACGTTTTCAGATCCCGTGGGTAAATGGCGAGTCCACCTCGCCCAAGTTGACCAAGCGCGGATTCAAGTGGTTCTTCCGCACCACGCCGCACGATGCCGAATTTACCCAGCTCATGTTCGATTTCATACGGGACTTTGAGGCCAAGAAAGGGATGAAGCTATCCTCGGTGGCGATCTTCCACGAAGATACGCTGTGGGGAACCGACAGCGGGAGGGTGCAGAACGACCTCGCCAAGGGTTTGGGCTACAAGGTAGTCAGCAAGATATCCTACCGCGCCAAGACCACCTCGCTGACGTCCGAGGTTCAACGGATCAAGGCGGCGAGCCCGGACGTGTTCCTGCCCTCCTCGTATACGTCGGACGCGATGTTGTTCCTGCGCACGGCGAAGGAGCTGGACTATAACCCCAAGCTGCTGGTTGCCCAGAACGCAGGCTACACCGATCCCACCTTTCTCAAAACCATGGGCAAGGACGCGGAAGGCGTGATCACACGCTCGCCGTTCAATATGGATCTGGCCAAGACCATTCCGCTGATCAACCAAATCAATGCCCGTTTCAAGCAGCACTCGGGCGGTCGTGATCTCTCGGATGTGCCCGTGCGCGCCTTTACCGGGTTCATGGCGCTGGTCGATGCCATCAATCGCGCCGGCTCAACGGACCCGAACAAGATCCGCGAGGCGCTCACCAAGACCAATATTCCGTCTGACAAGCTGATTGTGCCGTGGAAGGGAATCAAGTTCGGAGCGGACGGACAGAATATGCTGGTGCGCGGGATTCTGATGCAGGTGCAAAACGGCAGGTACTGCACCATCTACCCGTTCGATCTGGCCGCTTGCAAGCTGGTCTACCCGATGCCGACTTGGAAGCAGAAAGCGAAGATGTAGCCCCCGCCCGGCCCGTGCCCTCCCCAATTTCGTGGGGAGGGGGATTCGGTATACAACGCTACGAATTGCCTGCCCTCCCCCATATAGGGGGAGGGTATTTTTCTGCCGCATCTAACGTTCTGGATACCTTACGGCCGCCTGCAACTGTGAAAACTCTTTGAACGAAGAACGACCGGAAGTCATTTATTAGCTGAACTCCAATATCTTCATCGCTGCGGCTTCATCACTGTAAGCAGTAAAGACTTCCTGGTTCGCATCAATGATGGCGCCAAATATATGCCGGGCCCGCAAGCTCGTGCGTCGTAAAGCCGTATTGCCAACAGACATGGCGTGGGCGTGGATCAGGCTGCAGCTTGTTCATCTTGGCCCGGCTTCGAGCCAGGCGCATCAGGATTCCAGGTTGACCGTGACGCTCTTTCGCTGGGTGAAGCTATCGAGCATCCCCTCGAGCGAGAACTCGCGCCCAATGCCGCTCTGCTTGAACCCGCCGTAGGAATGGCCGGGCGACTGGCCGACCCCCTGGTTGATCTGGATCCAACCGCATTCGATCGCGTGCGCCGTTCGCAGCGCCTTACCGAGATCGCGGGTCCACACATAGGCGGCGAGACCGTAGTGGCTGTCGTTGGCCATCCGCACCGCGTCCTGCTCGTCCTCCCAGGGAATGGCCACCAGCACCGGGCCGAAAATCTCCTCGCGGGCGATGCGCCATTCGTTTCGGACTTCCGCGAATACCGTAGGCTGAACGAAATAACCCTGGGCGAGCGGGCCCTCACGGGGCGGCAGGCCGCCCAGCACGAGACGTGCTTCCTTCTGGCGCAAGCCATCCTCGATGTAGGAGCACACTTGCTCGAATTGCTTGCGATTGATAATCGCGCCCATGTCGGTGGCTTCGTCGGTCGGGTCACCGATCTTGAGCGCGGAGAGCTTGTCGGCGAGTTTGCCAAGAAATGAGTCGAACACCGAGCGGTGCAAGAAAAGCCGCGAGCCGGCCGTGCACGACTGTCCCTGCCGAGTAAAGCGCATGCCGCTAATCACGCCGTCCACGGTTCGATCGTCGTTAGAATCGGGAAACACGATGACCGGGCTCTTACCGCCGAGCTCCAGTGAAACCGGGACGATTCGACCCGCCGCCGCGTGCATGATCAGCTTGCCGACCTCCGTCGAGCCGGTGAAGGAGAGTTTGCGCACGAGCGGATGCCGGGCGAGCGGCGCGCCGCATTCTTCGCCGTATCCTGTCAGCACGTTCAGCACGCCCGGGGGCAGGTGCTCAGCGCAAATCCTCGCCATCACGAGCACCCCGAGCGGCGCATCCTCGGCGGCCTTGAGAACAAGGGTGTTGCCCGCCGTGACTGACATCGCGATCTTGAGCGCACCCAGGTGGACCGGGGAATTCCACGGAATGATCCCGCCCACGACCCCGATCGGTTCACG
>JBHHZP010000131.1:0-10072 GCA_046758085.1 Acidiferrobacterales bacterium | reverse complement strand
GCGGCCTGTTTGAGATCCGGCTCGTCTTCGAACTGTTCCTCCTCCGTCGAACCGGCCAGCGCGGTGATAGACGAATGACCACCCGTGATCGCCTGCGTGATGTCATCGAAATAACCCGCCCCGACCTCGTGCTGGTGCCGCGTGGCCGTGTAGCCACGCGCCTCGCCCGCGAATTCGCGTTCCTGCAACTCCACGTAGGCCGACATCCCGCGCTTGCGATAACTGTCCGCCAGATCGAACATGCTGTAGTTGAGCGAGTGAAAGCCGGCGAGCGTGATGAATTGAAACTTGTAGCCCATCGCACCCAACTCGCGCTGGAACTTCGCGATGGTTGCGTCATCCAGATTCTTCTTCCAGTTGAAGGACGGCGAGCAGTTGTAGGAAAGCAGCTTGCCCGGATACTCGGCGTGAATCGCCTCCGCGAAGCATCTGGCCTCCACCAGATCGGGCTTTGAGGTCTCGAACCACAGCAGATCGGCTACCGGGGCGTAGGCGAGCCCACGGGCGACGGCCTGTTCCATGCCGGGCCGCACCACGAAGAACCCTTCGGCCGTTCGTTCGCCGGTGACGAACGCCTGATCGCGCGCGTCGATGTCGCTGGTCAGCAATCGCGCAGCGAGCGCGTCCGTGCGTGCCAGCACGATCGTCGGCACCCCCATGATGTCGGCCGCCAGGCGCGCGGCGACGAGTTTCTGCACGGCCTCCTGAGTGGACACCAGCACCTTGCCACCCATGTGCCCGCACTTCTTGGCCGAGGCAAGCTGGTCCTCGAAGTGGACGCCGGCGGCGCCGGCCTCGATCATCGCCTTCATCAGCTCGAATGCGTTTAACACGCCGCCGAATCCTGCCTCGGCATCGGCGACAATCGGCACGAACCAGTCGATACTGTGGTCACCCTCGGCGTGATGAAGCTGGTCCGCACGCTGGAAGGTGTTATTGATATTCCGCACGACCCGGGGTGCACTGTCTACCGGATACAGGCTTTGATCCGGATACATCTGAAAGGCATTGTTAGCATCCGCTGCGACCTGCCAGCCGCTCAAGTAGATCGCCTGCAGGCCGGCTTTTGCCATTTGCATGGCCTGGTTGCCGGTCAGGGCGCCGAGCGCATTCACATAGTCCTCGCTATGGAGTGTGCGCCAAAGCCTGTCCGCACCGCGCTGCGCCAGCGTGTACTCGATCGGCACCGTCCCGCCCAGCCGTACCACGTCCTCGGCCGTGTAGGCGCGCTCGATGCCGCGCCAGCGAGGGTTTTCCATCCAATCGCGCTTGAGTTCTGTAATTGCTAGCTGCTGCTTCATAACTACCTTTCCTCCGAACGTGTACCCGTTACGACGTGGGTGTCGCAACGATTCGACCAAGGCTCCTGCTCTGACGACAGGCTTTGTCTGCGGCCGAAACCCAGTCTACTGGCTGTCGGATTTATTTGACAAAGCAATTATTTCAATATGTACTATTGAAATTTACAATCATTATGCTGGCCATGACGTCAATCAACCCTATTTACTACAAGCAGAATCGCCTCAAACAACTGCGTGCCTTTTGTTATGCCGCCCAAACCGGTAGTGTCTCCCGGGCGGCCGACCGGCTGTTTTTGAGCCAGCCATCCGTGTCGCTGCAAATTCAGGCGCTCGAACGTGAGCTCGGCACGGCGCTGTTCGAGCGCCGCGGTCCGCAGATCAAGCTAACACCGGAGGGCGCGATCCTCTACGAGCTGGCGCTGCCGTTGGTGCAGGGCATGGACACGCTTTCCGAAACTTTCGCCGCGCACCGCGGAAAGCTCGAAAGCGGTACGCTCAATATTGCGGCGGGGGAGTCCACCATTTTGTACATCCTGCCAGAGCCAATGCGCCAATTTGCGCAGGACTACCCCGGAATCGGACTCAAACTGCACAACGTCACCGGCCGCGACGGACTCGCGATGCTGCGTGCGGACGAGGTGGACTTTGCGGTGGGATCGATGCCGGAGGAGGTTCCGGCCGATATCACTTATCATCCTATCTTTACCTACGCGACGGTGCTGATCACGCCAAAGGCCCATCCGCTGGCAGGCAAAAAAGATGTTCGGTTACAGGATATCAGCCCGTACGGGTTGATCCTTCCACCGCGCCATCTCAGTACGTGGCGCATGGTCGATCTGGTGTTCAAGCAGCATAATGTGAGTTACACGGTCGCGCTGGAGGCGGGTGGTTGGGAGGTAATCAAAAAGTATGTGGCGCTGGGGCTCGGCATCTCTATCGTTACCGATATCTGTCTCGGCGGCAAGGAGCCGGTGACCAGAATCCCGCTCGATCGGTACTTCCCCAAGCGCAGCTATGGTGTGGTATTACGACGCGGCAAGTTTCTCTCGCCTCAGGCCAAGCGTTTCATCGACATGATGGCACCACAGTTTTTCAGGCAAGAGGGATCCACGGGTAAGAAAACGGGAGAAGGTGCGCCTGCCAGAGACGCTATCGATTCCTGAGACGACTAATAGCAAGCAACAAGTAGCGAGTTATGATCGCTGTGTTTTTCCTTGCTACATCAAACTTGCTACTTGCCACTTGATTAAGTTCTCGCGTCCAACCAGCTACCGATAGATGGTGGAACCTCTTTCTGGGCGCGACCGCTCACATAGATGCCGATGTGCCCACCGGGAAACGCCTGCTCGGTATAGTCCTTGGTGCCGACGTAGTCCTTGAGCGCGATGGATGCCTGCGGCGGCACGAGATGATCCTCTTTGGCGTAGATATTCAGCACCGGCATGGTGAGGTTCTTGAGATTTACCGGGTGCTCGCCGATCATGAGCTCGCCCGTGATCAACGCGTTGCGCTGATAGAAGTCCTTGATAAATTGCCGGAACGCCTCGCCCGCCTGATCGGGGCTGTCGAAAATCCACTTTTCCATACGCATGAAGTTCTTGGCTTTCTGCGGATCATGCAGCGCATCGACCATGTCCAGGTACTTCTGCCCCATGAGGCGGAACGGCTTGAGCGACAGAAAGCTCCAGTTCATGAGCTCACCCGGGATGTTCCCCAGCGTATCTACCAGCAGATCAACGTCGAGCTTCTTCGCCCAATGGCTCAACAGATTGTCCTCGGTATGAAAGTCCACCGGCGTCACCATGGTCACCAGGTTGCGCACCTTCTGCGGATGGCTAGCGCTGTAACACAGGCTGAAGGTGCCGCCCTGACAGATACCAAGCACGTTGATCTTGTCGAGGCCATGGCGCTTACGGATCACATCGACGCAGCGGTCGATGTAGCCGTTGATGTAGTCGTCCAGCGTGAGGTAGCGGTCTGCGCGATCGGGGTAGCCCCAGTCGATCAGGTAAACGTCGAGGCCGGCCTCGAGCAACCCGCGCACGGTTGAGCGGTCTTCCTGCAGATCGGCCATGTACGGGCGGTTGACCAAGGCATAGATGATCAACAGCGGGACCTTGTTCTGCGTAATCCCACCAGGCGCCTTAAAGCGATACAGCACCAGCTTATCTTCGCGGTAGACGGCCTCCTTGGGTGTGACGCCCGCCTCGATCGGGCCGATGTTGGCCAGATTGCGTAATCCCGCGCCGAGTTTGCGATTGAACTCGAGAATTTCCTCGGCCACCCGTTCTGGCCGAATCTGGATCGGGGACACGGTTTATCCTCCTTTTACTGCATTGTGACCGGCTGCCCGGCTCGCGGCGCCGGCAGCTTTCGCCTTCTTGCGACGGCTCGTGTGCTGCACCGGCTGCTTGGTAGTGCCCGCACCTTTTGCAGTTGACTGCGCCGGCGAGGCTTGCGCAGACTGTGAATTAGCGGCTTGTTGAGTGCGCGCCAGGGCGTCGACCCGATCCTTCAAGGACTGCAACTCGGCGCGCAACGCCTTGCCGTCCCTGCGCGTTTCCTGGAGCCGGCACTGCAAAGTGCTGACCTCGCGCTGCGTCGGCATGTTCATAGCGCCGAGCACCTCATCCACCATGGTGCTGCCGTGGTGCTTGAGCGCCATCAGGGAGTTGACCAGGCGCGCATGCAGATCGGCGTACTCATCGGTCGCAATGTACTCACCGTAAACATCCTCGCAGCAGTCGACCCAAAGGTCGTACAGCTCGCGCAGGGCGGTAAGCTCCTTGCCTTCCTTGAGTAGCTGCTTGAGTTTTTGTTCCAGCCGTTCCACCGATTGTGTGCCGATTTTAGCGTACCCGGCGAGGTAGTCCTGATAGGCCTTCTGGTAGTCGAGCCAAAGACGCCATTGCGCCTGCAGCTGCTCTTGCCACTCGCGTGTGTAGCCTACGCCCGGAATTGAAAGGAATTGGTCGATGCCGCCCTCGAGCACAGGCTTGACCCGTTCGAGCTCTTCGGAGCGCAGGCTTTGCAGAAAATCGCCCGGCACCGCCGACATGGACGACATCGTACGTTGCCAGGTGTCGAGCGGCAGCTCCCAGAACGCCATCACCTGGCGCATCATGTTGTGCGCATCCGTGCCCGATCCGGAGAAGGCTTCCTTGAGCCCGCCAAAGGCCTGCTCCATCTCGCCTTGCCACTCGCTCAACGGCTGACCGCCGGGTGTGGCGCGGCGCAACGCCTCGCTGAGGCCCTCGGACAGCCTGAAAAATGTTTTACCCTGTTCGACCAGCCGGGTGTAGAAGTCCTCCACCTCGGTCGCAGTGCCCGGAGCGACGGCTTTCCACCATTGCTCCAGGGCATCGGCCCAGGGATTTACCACTTTTTCGGGGGCCACGGACCCAAGCGTCTGGGCGCCGAGCGCACTCCAGGCATCCCAGTACTTGCGCTGCATGTCCATCCAATCGTTGATCCCGGTCGAATGGGAATTGTCGCTCATGGTCTAAAGCCTCCAGGGGCGATTGCCCTGATTCGCTGCCGGGCGGCGGCCGGCCGATGCTGTCGGAATTCTAATCCCGCTAGCGCGAGAGGCTAACATAAGTTTTTGTGCGCCGCAACAAATAGCAATCATGATCAGGTTTTGGGCGCAAGTGATGGTTTGGAAGGGCGAAATTTGCTAGTCTATGCTGCGATGCCGCAAACCGGGTGCCGCGGCACCTTCCCAAAGAATCCAGCGCCAACAGCCTTATACACGAGGAGAGCACAATGAGCGAAGACGTCGTCATCGTGGCCGCAGGCCGTACTGCGGTCGGATCTTTCGGTGGGACCCTGTCCCGGATTCCCGCCAGCAGTCTCGGTGCCAAGGTAGTCGCCGCCGTCCTCGAGCGCAGCGGGTTGAAGCCGGAGCAGGTGGACGAAGTGATTATGGGCCAGATCCTGACGGCCGGAGTCGGCCAGAACCCTGCGCGCCAGGCGGCGATCGAGGCCGGTTTGCCGTCATCGGTGCCGTGCATGACTATCAATAAGGTTTGCGGAAGCGGGCTCAAGTCGGTGCACCTGGCGGCGCAGGCGATCCGTTGCGGTGACGCCGAGGTGATTATCGCCGGCGGACAGGAAAACATGAGCCTCGCGCCACACGTGCTGCCAAAATCGCGCGTCGGCACCAAGATGGGTGATTGGGCAATGAAGGACTCGATGATCGTGGATGGTCTGTGGGACGCCTTCAACCAATATCACATGGGCAACACCGCGGAAAATATCGCGAAGAAGTATGAGATCAACCGCCGCGAGCAGGATGAGTTTGCAGCCGCCTCTCAGCAGAAGGCCGAGGCTGCGCAGAAGGAGGGTCGCTTCAAAGACGAGATCATCCCGGTCGAGATTCCCCAACGCAAGGGTGACCCTATTGTCTTTGATACCGACGAATTCCCCAGACCTGGAACCACTGCCGAGGGGTTACAGAAACTGCGGCCCGCGTTCGACAAGGAAGGGAGCGTCACCGCCGGCAATGCCTCCGGCATCAATGATGGCGCCGCCGCCGTGATCGTCACCACAGAGACGAATGCCAAGAAGCTGGGGCTGAAGTCGATGGCGCGGGTCGTGAGCTATACGAGCGCCGGTGTGGACCCCGCGATTATGGGCACGGGTCCGATTCCGGCCTCTACGCTATGTCTTGAAAAGGCGGGCTGGACGGTGGATGATCTGGATTTGATCGAGGCGAACGAAGCGTTTGCGGCGCAGGCGATCTCGGTGAACCGCGGCCTGCGGTGGGATGTCCGCAAGGTGAATGTCAACGGCGGCGCCATTGCAATCGGCCACCCGATCGGTGCATCCGGCGCCCGTATTCTTGTTACACTCTTGCACGAGATGGCAAGACGTGAGGCGCGCAAGGGCTTGGCTACGCTGTGCATCGGTGGCGGGCAGGGTGTCGCAATAGCGATCGAGAGATAAAGCTAATGAGTAAGAAGCTGGAGGGGAAGGTGGCGTTAGTCACGGGGGGGACCGGTGGCATCGGCACTGCGATTTGCAAGCGCCTGGCAGATGCCGGTTGCCGCGTCGCGACCAACTACCGCAATGAAGAAAAAACACAGAAGTGGCGTGACGCGTGCAAGTCGGAGAGCTATGAGATCGCCACGATCAAGGCCGATGTCAACCACTACCCGGAATGCGAGGCGTTAATCGCACAGATCAAGAAGGACATCGGTCCGGTAGACATACTGGTAAACAATGCCGGTATTACGCGCGACGCCACGTTTCGCAGGATGAGCCATGAGCAATGGGATGCGGTGATCAGTACGAATCTGGACAGCGTGTTCAATGTTACGCGCCCACTAATCCAGGGAATGTTGGACCGTGGTTTCGGTCGTATCATCAACATCTCGTCGATCAACGGGCAGAAGGGCCAGTTTGGTCAGAGCAACTACTCGGCAGCGAAGGCGGGCATGCATGGTTTTACCATGGCGCTGGCACAGGAAGTGGCACGCAAGGGCGTGACCGTGAACACAATTTCTCCCGGTTACATCGCTACCGAGATGGTGATGGCCGTACCCGAAGACGCCCGCAACAAGATCATCGCGCAGATCCCGGTAGGCCGGCTGGGGGAGCCGGAAGAGGTGGCGTATGTGGTAGAGTGTCTGTCCTCCGAGGAAGCGGCGTTCATTACCGGGGCCGATATTTCGATCAATGGTGGTCAGTATATGACTTAAGCAGCGACCAGCGCTGTGCTTGATACCGTGGCAGCGACACGAATCATCAAGAAGTATCCCAATCGCCGGTTGTATGACACCGAGCTGAGTCGTTACATTACTTTGTCTGATGTGCGCGAGCTGGTCGTGAACGGTGTTGACTTCAAGGTCGTGGGTGCCAACAACGATGAGGACCTGACCCGTAGTATCTTGCTGCAGGTCATTATCGAGAAGGAATCGGGCGGCAAGCCGTTGTTTACCACAGAGATCTTGTCAAAGATGATCCGTTTCTACGGCGACACGGTACAGGCTCCTTTCACGAGCTACCTCGAGAAGAGCCTGGGGCTGTTCATGGAGCAGCAAAAACTGATGCAGGACCAGATGAAAAATGTGTTGGGCACCACTCCCATGGACGCGATGACCGAGCTGACGCGACGCAATTTGAAGATCTGGCAGGAAATCCAGGACAGCTTTTTTAAAGCAGCAGGCGTCAAACAAAAGAGCGGCGACGACGAGAGTTCGAACGAGCCGGATAAATCCTGATCGCCTACACCCAGCGGCGACGCCACCCACCATTCACCCTTCCCACGTACGCTTGCCCAGTCTGGGCCCAGGATGCGCGCGTCGATTACGCGCTTTGACAATGCCGGGAGCGTGGACTAGTTTGCAAGGCAAGAAGAAACCGATATGGGGGACTGCGAATGAACAAAAAGGAACGACGTGCCCTTCGTTCAAACCCCCAACCTGCGGATCCATTATCGCGTCGCCGGTGACGGCGACATCACGCTGGTCCTGCTGCACGGCAACTTCGGCTCTTGGCGCTGGTGGGAGCCGGTGCTGGAGCGATTGCCGAGCGGTTATCGTGCGTATGCCCCGGATCTGCGCGGTTGCGGCGATAGCGCGCGCCCCGGCTTCGGTCACAACATCGAGGTATTGACGAATGACGTTTTCGACTTCCTCACCAGCCTGAATCTGTGTGACGTGCACCTGGTCGGACATTCACTCGGCGGGGCAGTGGCTTTGCAGGCGGCACGAGACCATCCTGATCTTATCCGATCGCTGTTGCTGGTTGCGCCGCCGCCGGCCGAGGGTCGTTCGGTAGTGCGAAACGGAGATTCTTTCTCTCACTGGGTGTCGCGCCTGTTCGACGCCAACGTTGGGACCTCGGTGGTTACCCTTGGTGCAACCTATCGTTTGTTGCGCCACCTCGGTGTGCACCGCCCCCTGTTGCGTCGCGCCTTAATGCGCCTTGCGCCGACGCTGGCCTACGATGACGCGTTTATCACACTTGTGAGCGACGCCGCACGCATGGCCCCGCCGGCAGTCATCGGCCATCTGCAGACACTGGATGCGTGGAACATAGAGGCGGACTTGGCTGCCGTTAAGCAACGCAATGTTGTCCTGGGGGGCGCGCAAGATGTTCTGATATCGCCGGAAGCGCTGGCCGGGCTGTCGCGCAGACTGCCGCGAAGCCGGCTGGTGATCTGGCAGGACGTGGGCCATTCGCCACAGCTCGAGCAGCCCGATCGGTTTGTGCGGCTACTGGTCGGTTTCGTTGAACGCGCGTCGCGTCCGTGGTGGAAGCGGTCCACGCAGTGGTTGTCAATGCACAGGCCTCGCAAAAGCCAATGGCGGAATTGACAACGGGCTGAAAAGTTCCTGCTGTTGTAGGCCGCCTGCTCAAATTTGCTGCAGCTATGCTGCAGGCCCGCTTGCAGCAATCGAGTTGACAAGGGAAATCTGCTGGACTATGCTGCAACGCAGCATATTATGAAGCACAAACGGGCGACGAGAAGGACGAGACCTGATGCGACACCAGACCTTTGACAACATGCGCATATTCGATGGGCTGGGTGTGGATCTGATCAAACAGCTCGCGCAGATCAATATCCGCATCTGGGACCAGTTCGCCGACCAGCAGTTGGCAGCAGTAGCGCTGCAGTGCGACGCCGGGGTGAACCAGCTGCGGCTGATCAGCCAGGCCCAGAGCCTCAATGACATCATCGCCGGTCAGGCGCAGTTTGCCCAGGAGTATGCGGAGCGAGTGATGGAGCACACCCGCCGCACAATAGCGATGCTCGCCGTCGAGCCGGTTGAGTTCGTTTCTCAGACCGCGCCCGCTGCGCATAAAACGCCTGCTTATCCCGAGGAAACGGCGGCGCGGAAGCGGTAACTTTTGTCCAAGTAAACCCCGTCGAGATCCTGGTATGAGCGAAAAGGTAGCACTCGTGACCGGAGGAATTGGCGGCATAGGCACGCAGGTGTGCAAGCGCCTCTACGCCCAGGGCCGCCGTGTGGTGGCCGGGTATTTGCCCGCTGAAGAGGCGGCAGCCATTGCGTGGCAGCGCGCGCGGCGCGAGGAGCAGCTGAATGTCGCCATTGTCCCGGGCGACGTCTCGTCGTTCGAATCGAGCGCGGCAATGGTGCGGGAAGTGCAAGAACGGCTCGGATCGGTGGAGATTCTGGTCAACTGCGCCGGCATCACACGCGACCGAACCCTCGGAAAAATGGAAAAAATGCAGTGGGAGGCGGTGCTTTCCACCAACCTGGATAGCATATTCAACGTTACCCGCCAGGTGCTCAGCGGCATGATCGAGCAGGGATTCGGCCGCATTGTGAGCATCTCATCCGTGAACGGGCAGAAGGGCCAGTTCGGTCAGACCAACTACTCCGCCGCCAAGGCTGGAGTCCACGGATTTACCATGGCGCTGGCGCAGGAAGTGGCGGCCAAAGGCATTACTGTTAACACTATATCGCCAGGCTATGTGGAGACCAATATGACACTCGCGATTCCCGGCGAATTGCGTGACGCCATCGTAGCGCAGATCCCGATGGGGCGGATGGCGCAGCCCGATGAGGTCGCTGACGCCGTCGCATTCCTCAGTGCCGACGAGACGCGCTATATCACGGGTGCCAATCTACCCGTGAACGGCGGTCTTTATATGTGCTGACCCATCGCTGCCCCACAAGCCCCGGCTTGAAACGCTGAAACTCGCCAAGCCAGAGACGCCTTAAGAATGGGATGCGCTTGAGAGGCCTGGATCGCGTCTTTGTTTCCGAGACACGCCGTGCATACCTGCGGCGCTACGC
>JBHHZP010000130.1:0-10255 GCA_046758085.1 Acidiferrobacterales bacterium | reverse complement strand
GCTATGCGCGAAGCGAACTGATCCTTTCCTTGACCAACCATTCCCCATGTGAGTGGTTGTAGACATTGGCGTGGACTGAGAGAAAACGCTGAGCGGAGCCTGGTGATTTGAAGCGCTGCATCTTCCGCTCTCGTCGTCGGATGGGCTGGGGCGAGTTTTCCGCTCTGTCGTTCTTCCATTTTGCCTTGTGATGCCAGCCTGTGAGGCCAAGCTCTCGAACCGCTGCGCCATCGGCGGCCAGCTTGTCGGTGACAAGCGTCGCTGGCGCGAAGCCTTGCTTCTTCAGCAGATTACGCATCAGCTTCAGTGCCGCCCTTTTGTCGCGCTTGGCCTGAACCAGGATGTCGAGCACCTCACCGTTCTGGTCGATCGCTCGCCACAGATACGGCCAGCGACCGCCGATCAAGACGTACATTTCGTCCTGATGCCATTGTGGATGTGCCCGTGAGCGCCCGCGTCCCAAACGCCTCGCGATCGACGGGCCGAACTTCTTTACCCATCGCCGGATAGTTTCGTAGGAGACCTCGATCCCCCATTCAGCCATAAGCTCCTCGACATCGCGAAGGCTCAAGTTGAAACGGACATAGGGCCAAACGGCATGCTGGATGATGTTCGGCGGGAAGGGGTGAACATGTAGCTGATCAAGCTCATCGGAGCAGCCTACCGACCCCCCGTCTCAACAGCACGCCGATTCTCGTGACAAGGCCGGGATCAGCTCAGTCGCGAGTCCAGCAAATCTTGCTCTTACACATCCAAATACGAATTGGCATACCGGTCTAAAGGTTGTATCGATAGACCATGAAGCTCGACAAGATTCCGCCACCCCAAAAGAAAGGGGTGCTGGTTGCGCAGCGCCTCCTCGAGGAATTCCGCACCGCCCAGTTGAGACCCGGTCAAAGGCTGCCATCGGAACGCGGATTAGCAGAGTCCCTGGGGGTCAGCCGTACTGTCGTCAGAGAGGCCCTGAGCGCGCTACAGATGGTGGGCATCGTTGAAAGTCGGGTGGGTGATGGAACCTATATTTCCGCGACATTCAATGCGGAGAAGCTGAGTTTACCGCCTATCCTCAGAAACCTGGACGCCAGCGTTAGTGTTCTCGAGGCTCTGGAAGCACGGGAAGCTCTCGATATTAGTGCGGCCCACCTAGCCATAGAAAACGCCAAAGACGAAGAGCTTCATGCCCTCGACACCATTGTGCAGGCACTCGGCAAGGCGGTCGAACGGGAGGACATACTTAGCTATCTCAAGCTCACGCTCGATCTGCATATCGAGATTGCACACGCGGGCGGCAACAGCATGTTGGAGCAGGCCGTCACTTACCTAATCGAGTTGATTCGCCCCCATCTTTGGGTGATCGCTGAGAACTACACCAAACACGTCATGGAAGAATCCTACGCAATTCATGCGGCAATCGTAGGTGGTGTTAGGAAACGGGATCTCCAAGCCGTGATTGCCGCAGTACGACAGCACTATCACAGCTATCCCAGTCTACAGCGCGAAAGCGCGACCCCATGAGCGGCTCCCGCAGACATATCGCGATCATCGGGACGGGCGGCACGATTGCGGACGGCAAGCCGACCGACTCCAATCGCAAGCACCAGAGCGTCACCGAATTGGCGGCTGGTCTTTCACGTCTCAACGGTATCGAGATCGTGACGAAAGATCTTTTTGACTTGCCGAGCACCTTCTTGACCTTCGATCATATGAACGAGCTCGCTGCCAAGATCAAATTGGCGATCGAGGAAGGGGCGGATGGCGTCATCGTGACACATGGCACCGACACGCTCGAGGAGTCAGCCTACTTCGTAGATCTTGTCCAACAAAGCGACCGCCCGATTGTATTCACCGGAGCGATGTTGCCTCCCGGCGTGCCCGGCGCCGACGGCCCCTACAACCTTCGCTGTGCACTTCTGACGGCCGCCAGTGATCGTGCGGTCGGTCGGGGCGTTCTGGTGGTGTTTGCCGGCGAGATACATGCCGCTCGCGATGTTGCCAAGGCACACAGCGTGAATGTCGCTGCTTTTCAGAGCATCGAATTTGGGCCGATAGGTCATGTTGTCGAAGACAGGGTCTTGTTCGCGAGGACTGCCCCGGCGACGGAATGCTTGCCGATCGCTTCCGTCACGGCGCAGGTCGAAGGGACCAAATGCTATGCCGGCATGAGCGACATCCAACTGCGCGCTCTGACGGCGGCCAAAGTGGACGGGATCGTGCTTGAAGCCTTGGGCTCAGGACAAGTGCCGCCGTGGATTATGCCGGCCATTCGGGAGGCCGCGGACGACGGCATCGTGCTTGCGGCCACAACACGCTGTCCAACCGGCGCCCTCATGCATAATCATTTCGGGTTGCCGCTTCGCGTCGATGGAGACGAATGCGATCTGTTGGAATCCGGTGTCCTGTTTTCCAACCTCCAGGGTGTGAAGGCGCGCGTTCGCCTTGCTGTGGCCTTGAGTGCAGGCCTCACCCGTTCCGAACTACGAGACTGGTTTTGATAGACATGCCATCGCTGAGCCTGGGAGAGATGGCGGGTGAATGATCGCCAGGCTAAATGGGGAGAAACACCATGAGGAGACTGTCTTTCCATATCGTATTAGCGTTGGTCGCCATTGCGTTCTCCGTTCTGGTGACTGCCGCGGGCAACCCAGCTCTCGCCCAAGAGCAGAGCAAGCTCTACGAGGTCCTCAAGCGTGGCAAGGTCGTCGTTGGCGTCACGTCAGAGGTCCCGCCCTTCGGCTCGATTGACGAAACCGGAAAACCTGTAGGCTTTGACATCGATATTGCGAGACTGATCGCCAAGGCCCTATTCGAGGATCCGGAAAAGGTAGAGTTCAAGAAGATTGCGTTTTCTGCGCGCTGGAGCGCTGTAGGCACGGGCGAAATCGATTTCGGAATCATGGTCACGACGATATGGCCGGACCGATTGGCTCGCGTCAACTTCACGCGAGGTTATATTCGGTCCGGTTTGTCCGTGTTGGCCCGCGACGATGTTCCGGTCGATGACTGGCGGCAGCTCGATAACGCGGACTACACGATGGCGATCCTCGATACCCCTAGCGAGCATAAGCTCATGGGTGCGCGCCTTCCCAACATGAAGGCGCTGATTCTCGGCTCGGAGGCGGATATGCTCACGGCCGTTCGCACGGGACGCGCTCAGGCGCTCTTGATTGATGCACCGGTCGCCGCTTGGCGCGCTGCCAAACTGCCCAACCTGAAGGATCTCGGCATGGTAGGATCGGGCACGCAAAATGCCATCTTCATGCGCCAAAACGACTTCCAGTGGTGGTACTACCTGGATGCAATGGTGGCGGAAATGCGCTGTGGCTCGCTCTACGGCGAGTACAAGGTGATCTACAACAAGTGGTTTAAGGTTGATCCGCCATCCCAAGACACTTGCCTGGCGTTTCAGGCCGGAGGGTAGAAGGTCTGACGTGGCGGCGAAGGTTTACTTCGCCGCCTCCCTCCTTGTCTCGAACGTTAGCCGATGTTGTTGAACCGCCAATGATAAAGGCGAGCGACGTGACGAAGTCGTACGGCCCCCATGTCGTACTACGTGACGTCAATCTCAATGTTGCGCGTGGTGAGGTCGTCGTGGTTATCGGATCGAGCGGTTCCGGCAAGACGACCCTGCTGCGCTGCCTAAACTTCCTGGCTGAGTATGAGTCGGGGCAAATTTTCATCGACGGAAAACTCATGTGGTATCGGGACGAGTCCTGTGCCCACAAACGCCCGATGCGGGAAATCGCTGCCGATCGTGCAACGATTGGCATGGTGTTCCAGAGTTTCAACCTGTTCCCTCACCGCGCGGTGCTCGACAACATCACAATGGCCCCCAGGAACGTGCGGGGTCTCCGCGTTCCGAAAGAACAGGCGGAAGCTGAAGCAAAGGCTCTGCTGGACCGTGTCGGTCTCGCGGACAAGGCGGCCGCCTATCCAGGAACGCTCTCTGGAGGACAGCAACAGCGCGTCGCGATTGCGCGCGCGTTGGCAATGAAACCGAGGGTCATGCTGTTCGACGAGGTGACTTCGGCCCTCGACCCTGAGCTGGTCGGTGAAGTTCTGAGCGTGATGCGTCAACTCGCTCAGGAAGGCATGACCATGGTCGTGGTGACCCATGAGATCCATTTTGCCCTCGAGGTCGCAAACAGGGTGGTCTTCATGGACGAGGGCAGCATCGTGGAAGAAGGTTCACCGCAAGACGTGTTGTTGCGGCCCAAGGGGGCCAGACTGCAGGCCTTCCTAAAGCGATTCACCGAAGTTAGCTATTTGGCCGGGCAACTGTCGCAGTCAACCGGTGGTATCGGTAGAGAATGAACCCGCATCTTCGATTTGACGTCGATTTTATTCTGCGGCATTTGCCGGATTTCATCCCGGCCGTGACGCTCGCTCTACAAATATTCTCGGTTTCGCTAATCGCCGGTCTCGTTCTCGGTGTTCTGTTGGCAATCGCGCGCCTTTCCCGAACAACCTTGAGCTGGTTCGCCGGCATGTACATTGAGGTCTACCGCAACACGCCGCTCTTAGTGCAGCTCTATTTCGTGTTTTTCGGACTGCCGGTGGTCGGAATCATTTTTTCGCCATTCATGAGTGGCGTCATCGCTCTAGGCGCGCAGCATGCGGCGTTTTTCGCCGAGATCCTGCGCGGAAACATCCAGGCGGTCAGCCGAACCCAGCAAGAGGCGGCCCTTGCGCTGGGCATGATGCCACGGACGGCAATGCGACTGGTTATCCTTCCGCAGGCGATCCGTAATGCGATCCCGGCCATGGGTAGCCAGTTCGTCCTGCTGCTGCATGACACCTCGCTCGTATCGACGATCGGGATTCTCGAGATAACCCTGCAGGGCCGCACCCTGGCTGAAAGAAGCGCGGCGAGTCTCGAAATGTTCGTTGCAGTCGGTGCGATCTATTTGTTGCTTTCAGCGATTCTGTCGCTCGCCATGCGGGGCGTCGAGCAAGCCTATCGGTATATTAGGTGAAGCGATGCAGGATCTCAGCAACAGCTTGCCCTATCTTCTTGAGGCCGCCGGTACGACGTTGTGGCTTGCGATTATCGCGATCGTGTTTTCGACGCTCATTGGTGTGCTGGTGGGCATTGCGGTTGTCGTTGCCGGAAAATGGATCACTTGGCTGATCCTTGCGTTGGTCTATGTCGTCCGCGGTATTCCTATCCTTGTGCAGCTTTTTCTCGTTTATTTCGGCCTGCCGTTCTTCGGCATTATCGTCGACCCCTATACGGTCGCTATTGTTGCGATTTCTCTGCACATGGGAGCGCTTTGCACGGAGATCTTTCGGGGCGCCCTGTTGAGCATTCCGATCGCTCAATCGGAAGGTGGCCTCGCGCTCGGCCTGACGCCCTGGCAACTGATCTGGATGGTGTTGCTGCCGCAGGCGCTCCGCGCGGCTCTGCCGCCTTACGTCAGCATGATTCCTGTAACCATAAAGGCAACGGCCCTTGCCTCCGTAATCAACATCTGGGAGCTGACCTTGGCGAGCAAGGAGATCGCAAGCCAGACGCTTGAGACCTTTGAGGTCTTCGGGATCGCGTTCGCATTGTACTTTGCCCTTTGTTACCCCTTCACGGTCATCGGCAAGCGGCTCGAAACCCGCTACACGACGTATCACCTTTGATCAAGGAAAGTCATCGGACATGGACAGACCTGTTTGCCGCTCCCCTTAAAAAGGCGGACCAAACCATTGCTTCGTTGGTCACAGAAGAACGTCTGCGAAACGAGGTTACGGTCAACCTCATAGCGTCTGAGAGCTATTGTCCGCGGGCCACTCTCGATGCCGAGGCAACGATCCTTGTTAACAAAAACGCGACTGGCTACCCGGGTCGCCGCAATGTTGCCGGGTGCGAGATCGTCGATCAGATAGAACGGCTTGCGCAGGATCGTGCGAACCGTCTTTTCGGCGCAGAACATGCCAACGTTCAGGCGCTTGCCTCGACTATTGGCAATATTGCTGTGCTCAGGGCGCTGCTGCGCCCGGGGGATCGCATCTTGGCACTGGGTGAGGAGGCGGGAGGTCACCACAGCCATGGAGCGTCTTGTCATCTCTCCGGCCAGGATTATGAAGTTGCCTTTTTTGGACCGGATGAATCTCGGGAGGACATTGATCTAGCAGAAGTCGAACACAGGGCCGCGAGCTTCCATCCGCGTTTGATCATAGCGGGCTCGACAGCTTACCCACGCGCCCTTGATTTCCGGGGGCTACATGCAATTGCCCAGCGTGTGGGGGCTTATCTGTTTGCCGACATCGCCCATGTCGCTGGTCTCGTGGCAGCGGGCCTTCATGACAATCCGGCGCCCTATGCTGATGTCGTAACAACCTCGACACATAAGACGCTCTGCGGCCCGCGTACCGGTGGGCTTATCCTTTCCAAGAAACGATATGCCGAGGCGATCGACGGGGCCCTTTTCCCAGGCCTTCAAGGTGCTCCTGGAGTGCACATCATCGCGGCCCGCGCGGTACTGTTTGAACTCGTGGCAGGTGAGGCGTTCCGGAAGCTGATGGAAGCGGTCGTGCGAAATGCCCAGGCATTAGCACGGTCGTTGTTGGATCACGGAGTCCCACTTTATCTCGGCGGCACCGACACGCACATGGTCGTGGTCGATCTTAGGGCGCGCGAACTCGACCCCATCCGAATAGAACGCCGTCTTAGCCGCCATGGCGTGCTTTCAAACCGGGTTTGTCTCAAGCGCCGCGACGGCGATCGCAGCACAGTTGGGCTCCGGCTCGGCACCACCGCAATGACAATTCGGGGGATGAGAGAGGCCGAATTCGTACGTCTCGGAGAACTGATCAGCTCTCTACTTGATGACGGTGAAAGCGAGACCATAGACGCCCGTGTTGCCCATGAGGTTGCCGATATGGCCGCACAGTTTCCCCTTCCGCCGGGGCCCGGCTGTCCGAAGGGCGGGCATTCCAATGGAACACCGCAATAGGATTACCTCGATGCCCCAAGACGACACTTTGAAAGACGCTGGCCCGCTCAAGGGATTGCGCGTGATCGATGCGGGCACCATGATTGCGGGCCCGCTCGCAGCCACGCATCTCGCGGATTTCGGAGCGGAAGTGTTGAAAATCGAGCTGCCGGAAGTTGGCGATCCGATGCGTCACTGGACGCCGCTCAAGGAAGGGAAATCACTTTGGTGGAAAGTGATCGCTCGCAACAAGCGGCTCATTACCCTCAACCTATCGTCCACCGATGGGCAGAACATATTTAAGCGTCTCGTTGAAACGGCGGATATTGTCATTGAGAACTACAGACCCGGCACATTCGAACGGTGGGGTTTGGGTTATCAAGAACTCTCGAAGATCAAGCCCGGTTTGATTTTCGTCCGCGTTTCCGGCTTCGGACAAACCGGACCCTATGCGCATAAGGGCGGCTACGGCACGATCGCAGAGGCCTTCAGCGGCGTGCCTTCTTTTACCGGATTTCCGGACAAGCCGCCGACCCTTCCCGGATTCCCGTTGGCCGATTCGGTTGCTGCGACGTTCGCCGCCATGGCTGCAATGTTCGCGATCTATGAGCGCGACCAGGGCGGCTCGGGCGGTGGTCAGGAGATCGATGTGAGCCTCTACGAGCCGCTGTTTCGTCTCGTCGAATCTCAGGTAATCGGTTACGACCAGCTGGGAATCGTAAAGCAGCGCCAGGGCAACCGGTTAGCTGAAGATTCCCCACGCAACACCTACGAAACCCGCGATGGACGTTGGGTCGGGATCTCTGCGAGCTCGCAGAAAACCTTCGAGCGGCTCGCTGAGGCCATGGAAATGCCCGAGCTGATCACGGATTCGCGCTTCACGAGCAATGCCAGCCGCTGTGACAACGCCGATGTGCTCGACGTCATTATCGCCGGCTGGTTCTTGCAACGGGACCTCGATGAGATCATGAGGCTGTTCGACGAAAGGAACGTCGTGGCGGGTCCTGTCTTGAACATCCGCGACATCTTAAACGACCCGCACTACCAAGCACGTGACGACATCGTCGAAGTTGCAGATCCTGACTTCGGTGCGGTTCGTATGCAAGGGGTCGTTCCGCGTTTCCTGCGCACGCCGGGCGCGGTAAGGCACCCTGGCGGAGCGTTGGGTGCCGACAATGAGGCCGTCTACAAAGGCCCGCTTGGGTTTACAGACGAAGAATTCGCGCGGCTACGCGCCTTGAAGGTTATTTGATCGAGGACAGATCTATGAAAAGGGGTCGCTATGACGGCGTCTACATCGTGGGTGCCGGACAGACAAGATACGAAAAGCGCACGGAAAAACCTGTTCAGCGGCTCATCTGGGAGGCGATTGACGCCGGTCTCACGTCGGCAAAGCTCGGCTGGAAGGATGTCAACGGACTGGCTTCAACGTCCTTCGTGTTGCCGCCGGATAACGTCACCGTCTTGGCCGAACACTTTGGGATCGAAGCGCGATGGCTCTTCCAGGGCCTCTATGGCGGGGCATCGGGAATCATCGGAATGTTGCACGCCGCCCGGGCGATTCAGGCGGGCGACGTGGATGTCGTTGCCTGCGCGACGGCTGATGTGTTCGATGTCGCTTCGCACAACGAAATGATCGACCGCTCGTTCAATGCCTCGCTCCGCGACTACCTCGCACCCTACGGCTTTGGTGGAGCCAATGGCGTCTTTGCTCTCCAGACGCGCCTCTATATGGAGGCGTACGGTACGACGCGAGAAGACTTCGGCCGGCTCGCGATAGCTCAAAGAGAAAACGCCTTACTCAATCCGAATGCGCTGTTCGACAAGCCGCTTACCATGGACGATTATCTCAACGCGCGGCCGATTGCGGAACCGCTCCGTTTGTTTGATTGCGTCCATCCCTGTTGTGGCGGGGACTGTGTCATCCTGTGCAACGAGGAAACTGTCAATCGGCTTGACGTGCCCGCGGTCGAGATCCTCGGCGGCGGCGAATTCCACAATTATCCGGCAGATGACATTTATTCCCTGTCTGCCGGATGGGAGTCTTTCAGGGAGCGGATGTTTGATCAGGCCAACTGCAGTCCTGCCGATATGCACTTCGTCCAGCTCTATGACGATTATCCCGTCATGGAGTTCATTCAGCTCGAGGGACTCGGGTTTTGCGCCAAAGGGGAGGCGACAGATCTGATTCGGAGCCGGGATACGACAGTGAAGGGCGATCTCCCGATCAATACCGGCGGCGGCCAGCTCTCGGCAGGGCAAGCGGGCGCGAGCGGAGGCATGATCGGCGTCGTCGAAGCGGTTCTCCAGTTGCGCCAAGAGGCGGGAGCGCGACAGATTGACAACTGCACGCGAGGCGTCGTGTCGGGCTATGGGATGGTGTCGTATGGCCGCGGGCTGTCGTGCAGTGCGGCCGTGCTGGCGCGAAGGAATGGGAGGGCTTGATGTCGAACGAACGTCCAACCCCGCGGCGAACCACCATCAGCGAACCATTCTGGAAAGCTTGCAACGAAGGCATCTTGACGCTCCAGCGCTGTCGATCTCAGACCTGCGGGCGGTACATCTTTTATCCGCGAGTCTGCTGCCCAAATTGCGGTGGGGGCGAGCTTGAGTGGCAACAGGTGTCGGGACGGGGACGGATTAGGAGCTTCACGAAGGTTCACCGGCCCCTGCACGAAAGCTTTCAAGGGGAAGTGCCGATTTATTTCGTGGCTGTCACTTTGGATGAAGGGCCAATTCTATACAGTCGGCTACAGGAACGTCCGGCTTCGGATGATGGTCTGCTTGATGCTTCGGTGCGGGCAGTCTTTGAAAAGTCCGGAACAGACCAGGCGTTGCCCGTGTTCGTGATTCTCTGATCGGCATTGTCACGTTGAGGAGCTATCCTTCCGGCACTGTCAGAGCAAATCGGCTTGAGCTTGGTAGTGAGGTTCCGTGGCCTCGGGCGATGCGCAATCCATTTCGGTATTTCAACAGTTCGCCCGAGGTAATCCGCCTCGCGGTGATGCTGTATATCCGTTGTCCGCTTTCCCTGCGGCAAGTGGAAGATCTCCTGTTCGAGCGCGGCATCGACATCTGCCACGAGACGGTACGGTTCTGGTGGAACCGGTTCGGCCCCATGTTCGCCAGCGAGATCAGGAAACGACGCATTCATCATCGGTCGTTTTCGCAATGGTGCTGGCACCTCGACGAGGTGTTCGTCAGAATCAACGGAGAGACGCATTACCTCTGGCGAGCGGTGGATCACGAAGGCGAGGTGCTTGAGGTTTTCGCGACGAAGCGCCGGGATCAGCCCAACGCTTCCTCTCGATCCACGCTGCCGTCTATAACCAGTT
>JBHHZP010000129.1:0-10334 GCA_046758085.1 Acidiferrobacterales bacterium | reverse complement strand
TCAGACGGTCCGCGCAAGGGCCATTCCCTGGCCCTGGCCCCAACGCGCGGAATCCATTCCGCGCCCCTTCAGGCGTGTTCTTCGCCTTCGCGCCTCGCTCGGCTTGAGCAAGGGGGTGTAAAAGCAAAACAACTGCACCTATCGTTGTCTCCGAAATCTTTGTGATATCTGCGGTAGATTCGTGCTGTAGCCGGGAAGATTCGCCATGGCCGGCGCCGACCGCGTGCACAGTGGCATCAGCAGGTTCGCCCTACACTCAGTACCCCAGCGCGCAGCCGTCCTTGCGCGGATCGGACGACGCTTGCAGGACACCGTTTTCCCAGTCTATGTAGATACATTGCCCGCCGCCGAACGGCTTGTCGGCCTCGACTACCTTGTGGCCGCGGCGCGCGAGCTCGATACGAGTCGATTCCGCAACAGGCCGCTCCACCGCTAACACACCGTCGGCAGGCAAGAAGCGCGCGGCGTCGACGGCCTCCTGCAGGTCCATACCGAAGTCGAGCCAGTTGGTAAGCACGTAACTGTGACCCATCGCCTGGTACTCGCCTCCCATCACACCGAAAGAAAGCACGAGCTGATCGCCACGATAGACCATCGCCGGAATAATGGTGTGCATCGGCCGCTTGCCCGGGGCCACACAGTTTGCGTGGCCTTCGATCAGGTTGAAGCCGCCACCGCGGTTCTGCAGCATGATCCCGGTGTCACCGGCCACCATGCCACTGCCCCAGGGGTGATAGAGGCTGTTGATAAAGGACACGGCGTTGCGTTGCTCGTCGACCACGGTGAGGTAAATGGTATTGCGGTGCTCGGGCAACCCTGAGGGAACCGGATGGTCCAGTGCCCGCGCCGGATCAATGCGCGCGAGCTGGTCCCGGCCGAAATCCTTGGACAGCATAGCCGCTACCGGGATGTCAGTGAAATCCGGGTCCGACACGAAGCGGTTACGCTCCGCCACGGCGAGCTTGAACGCCTCGGTCACCGTGTGCACATGATCGGCGCCGAGATGTTCCATGTCGCCGAGCCGGGTGTGTTTCAGAATATTGAGCATCATGAGCACCGTGATGCCCTGGCCGTTGGGCGGAATCTCGCAGATCCGCAAGCCGCGGTAATCGCTATGGATCGGCTCTACCCAGGCAGACTTGTGGGCGGCGAAGTCCTCGAGCGTCAGCAGTCCATCGTTGGCCTGGCTGAAGCGCACGATCTTCGCGGCGATCTCGCCGTTGTAAAAGGCGTCGCGGCCGTGATGCGCGATCTGGCGCAACGAGTTCCCCAGATTCGCCTGCTGGTGCCGGATGCCGGCGCGTGGGGCGTGTCCGTTTACTAGAAACGTCCGACGCGTGTCTGCACAGCTCGAGAGCAGCGACTCATTCTGCTGCCACACCTTGGCCACGACGGGCGAGACCGCGTAGCCGTTCTCGGCATACTCAATGGCAGGTTGCAACAGGTCACTGAAGCTCATGGTGCCAAAACGCTCCAACGCGGTTTGCCACGCGTCGATCGCACCGGGCACCGTGACGGAGAGAATGCCGTGCTCGGGCATGGTGTTGTGGCCGCGGCGTTGTAGCTCTGCCAGGGTTGCGCGGGCGGGGGCGCGGCCGCTGCCGTTGAGACCATGAAGCGTGCCCGAGCCGGCTTCGTGGTAGAGCAGGAAACAGTCGCCGCCGATGCCGGTCGACTGCGGCTCTGTCACGCACAGGGTCGCGCTGGCGGCGATGGCGGCATCTAGGGCGTTGCCACCCTGGCGGAGAATACTCAGACCCACCTGCGTGGCCATGGGTTGGCTGGTGGCGACCATGGCACCTGTGCTCATGACTACGGAACGTCCTGGGTACTGTATGTCTCTCATGGTTGGTTTCGCCTGTTTGTGCAATGACGGTTTCGGCGGGCGATCAAGCCGGGCCGTAGAATACGCCGTCCGCGCTGTCGTACTTGCGGATGGGGTAGCCGTAAAGATCCCTCAATGTCGCGACGTCGAGGATACCTGGCAGCTCGCCGTGCCGGCACTCGCCGTCGCCGAAAAGCAATAATGCGTGCGTGCAGAACCGCAATGCAAGGTTGATGTCGTGCATTACAAGCACATTCAAGGTGTCGCGCTGCTGCCGACGCCGGGTCAATAGCTGCAATATCTCGATCTGGTGTCGCAAGTCCAGGTGATTCGTCGGCTCGTCGAGCAGCAACACCGGCGGATCCTGCGCCAGCACCGCGGCGATCTCCACCCGCCGACGCTCGCCACCGGACAGCGTGGAAAGCCGCCGGTGCTCAAATCCCGCGAGCCCGACGACGCTCAGCGCCGTTTCGGCGATGCCTAGATCGTCGGCATCGTCTTGCCATTGCCAGCGTGACAGGTACGGGTGCCGCCCGGTGAGGACCGTCTCCAGTACCGTTGCGGGGAAAGCGGTGTCGTAGTCCTGGAACAATACACCCAAATGCCTGGCGCGCATACGGTGCGGGTAATCGCCGATATCGCGCTCTTCGAGCAACACCCGGCCGTCGTCCGCGGATCGCAACCCGGCCAGGGTATGGAGCAAGGTCGTCTTGCCGCTGCCGTTTGCGCCCAGGACCGCCCAGTTTTCTCCCAGACCGAGTTGCAGCGTGAGCCCCACACACAAGTGTTTGCCGGGAACACGAACGTCGAGCCGATCGACCTGCAGGCGCATCTATGGATTCCTGGTATGGACAAGCAGAAAAAGAAAAACCGGGACGCCCAGCAAGGCAGTGATCACGCCCACCGGGAGCTGGATCGGCGCGATGGCGGTTCGCGCTACCGTGTCTGCCAACACCAGAAAGCAGCCACCCAGCAATACCGTGTTGGGCAGCAAGCCGCGGTGATCGGCGCCGGTGAGCAGTCTTATTATATGCGGGATGATCAGGCCTACGAACCCGATGCTCCCGGCCACAGTTACAGCCGCCGCCGTGAGCAACGAGGCAATGAAGTACACGGACACCCGCACATGCGCCGGGTTTTCGCCCAGCGCGGCCGCCGCCAGGTCGCCGCGAGCGAGCAGGTTCAGCGAGCGCGCCAGCCCGAGCGACAACGCCAGCCCGGCCAGCAGAATGGCGTTTGCAAACAGCGGGTGAGCGGCGCGGCTCATGTCACCCATGAGCCAGAACAGCATGGTTTGCAGGTCCCCGTCCGGGGATATGACCAGTAGAAAGCTGATCAGCGCCCCCCAACCCGCCGCCACGACAACGCCGGTGAGCAGCAAGCGCGTCTGCGTCCATGCCCCGTCCAGGCGGCTCAGACTGAACACCAGAAAGGTCGACACCAGACTGCCGGCAAACGCATTGCCCATCACCCAGGCGCTGCCCAGACCCAAAATGATGCTGAGCAGCGCCGCCACCGCCGCCCCACCCGACACGCCAAGGATGTACGGGTCGGCTAAGGGGTTGCGCAGCAGCACCTGCAGTAAGGCCCCCGACAGTGCCAGCAGTCCGCCGACGGCAAAGGCCGACAACGCGCGCGGCAGTCGCAGTTCCCTGACGATCGCGGCATCCAGGCTAGTGCCGTTTCCGGTTAGCGCCTGGCGCAGCTCCCCCAGGTTTAGGTCGGCACTGCCCATCGACAGCGCGAAGCCGATGCTTGCCGGCGCCGCCAACAGCAACAGCACTGTGAGATGTGAGGCACGTATCATCATGCGGCCTCAGTGAAGCTCAATCGTGGGCCAGCCACGTGATTGAGCATGCTTGCGCAGCAGGTTGTCGGGATTGACCGCGACCGGGTGGTCGACAATTTCCAATAAAGGGATATCGTTATGCGAGTCGCTGTAGCACCAGCTGCCCGCCAGCGTTTCGCCGTGCTCTGCCATCCACGCGCGCAGTCGTTCGACCTTGCCCTCGCGATAGCAGGGTGTGCCTTTTACGTTGCCGGTATAGCGGCCCACGACGACCTCGGCCCGCGTAGCGATCAAGTTGTCGACGCCAAACTCTTCGGCGATTGGTTGCGTGATAAAGTCATTCGTGGCGGTGATGATCACCAGCGTCTGACCCGCCGCGCGGTGCTTGGCGACCAGCTCTCGCGCTGCCGGCGTAATCATGGGAAGCACCTTGATGCGCACGAACTCGCGGCGCCAGCGCGCGAGCGTCTCGCGGTCATGCTGCGCCAGTGGTCGCAGCGCCAACGCGAGATAATCGTAGATATCGAGCGTGCCCTCCTGGTAGGCACGATAAAAACGATCATTCTCGCGCACGTAGTGCTCGCCGTCGACCAGGTTCCGCTCCGCCAGGAACTCTCCCCAGGCGTGGTCGCTGTCCCCGGTCAGCAGCGTCTTGTCGAGATCAAAGATAGCGAGGCTCAAGACAAACTCCAAAAATACTTATTATACGGCTACGCGGCATTGGGTTCAGTGCGATCCAGGCTGCCCACTCGCCAGCGTGCCCATCGATGGACTATAAGACTGCCGGGGGCTTGTCGGCCAGGCGTACCGCAGCACCCTTTTGGTGGGACCAGAGCTGCCAGAACGGCAGGTTCGCCCACGCTATGCAGGGCTATGGGTGGTGGATTGCTGTCAAATCCCGTTCGTGGAAGAATGGTGTTGATTCTGATTTATAAGTGACTTAGCGGCATATGGTAGACGAAGACGGTTACCGACCGAACGTCGGGTTAATCCTGTGTAACGCGCTCAATCAGGTTCTCTGGGCACGACGTTGTGGGCACGATGCCTGGCAGTTTCCGCAAGGCGGGATTAAGTCTCATGAGACCGTCGAGCAAGCACTGTTTCGTGAGCTATGGGAAGAAATTGGCCTGCGCGAACGAGACGTGGAGATCATGGGCCGCACCCGCGACTGGCTGCGTTACGAAATACCGCAGCGTTACTTGCGTCGTTCGCGCAACCGTTTTTTCAGAGGCCAGAAGCAGATCTGGTTCTTGCTGCGCCTGGTTGGAGACGAGGACCGCGTGCGGCTCAACGTGAGCCGCAGGCCCGAGTTCGATAACTGGCGCTGGGTAGAATACTGGGCGCCCGTCACGCACATCATCGACTTCAAACGCGACGTTTACCGGCGTGCGTTATCCGAGCTGGAGCCTCTGTTGCGCGACCCGGAAAGCGACTGATGTCGAAAGTCGCGACGACCAGCAAGCGCCATGGTACCCAGCCGTGTTTGATCAGACCGCACACTCGGGGCGGCGCTTGTAAAGCTCCAGGGGTTGGGGACGTGTTGGTAGCGGGCCCACGGCCGTGAACAAATCTCATTTTATTGTGAAGCCGATAACAACAGGGCTGCTCATGGCCTTCGCGAGCGCGTGCGCGCCGGACGGTGGCGACGACGCGGGCGCCAAGGCCTCGCCGGCTGCGCCGCCGGCGCACCTGGTCGAGTTGGCGACTGTGCGAGAGCAGGCGCTGCAGTCAACGGCAGAGCGCACAGGCAGCCTGCGGGCGGTGCGCCACGTCAAGCTGTTCAATCAGGAGGAAGGACGGATCACGGCGGTGCTGGCGCAGGAGGGTGACCGCGTCAAACGTGGCCAGGTGTTGGTGCGGCTGGACGATCGCCTATTGCGGGCCCAGCTCGACAAGGCCACCGCGAACCTGCACCAGGCCGAAATGGACCTCGAGCGCTTGCAGCGCCTTATTACCAAAAAACTCGTGCCGGAGGACGAGATTACGCGCGCCACGACGGCGTTGCAAGTGGCGCAGGCGGAAAAGCGATTGCTGCGCACGCGCCTGGGCTACATGACCATCGGCGCGCCGTTTGGTGGCAAGATCTCCCAGCGCTTTGTGGAGCCCGGCGATGTCGCGCCCAAACATACCCACCTGCTCACACTCATCGATCCGTCCGTGCTTGTTACTGAAGTGCAGGTGTCGGAGTTGGTGCTGACGCATCTGACGGTCGGCGACCGGGTGGATGTGCGCATCGATGCATTGGGGGATCGCGGTTTTGCCGGCCGTATCCTGCGCATATTTCCCACGGTGGACCCCGATACCCGGCGCGGTCGCATCGAGATCGCGCTCAAGCCGGTGCCGCGCGGTGCGCGGCCCGGACAGTTCAGTCGCGTCACGCTCCACACCGGCAAGGGCAAGCAGGTGGTCATACCGGTTTCCGCACTGCAACGCGATGCTCAGGGCGAATACGTGTTCGTGCTCGGGGAGGAAAACAAGGTGCGCCGCACACCGGTCGAAAGCGGTTTGCGCCTGGCTGGCAAGGTGGAGATCCGTGCGGGGCTACGGCCCGGTCAACGTGTTGTGGCACGCGGATTCCTCGGTCTTGCCGACGGCAAGGCGGTCAGGCCGGTGAACACAGAGCGTGTCGGCGGTGCGTAAAGGCGGTCTCGCGGCCTGGTCCATTCGCCATCCCGTCAGTACCATCATGCTGACGGCCGCAGCGATAATCCTGGGATTGTTCGCCCTTGGCCGATTGTCCACCGACCTGCTCCCTCACTTAATATATCCGCAAATCGGCGTACGCGTTCTGGACCCTGGCGTATCGCCAGCGGTCATGGAAGACAAGGTCACACGCCAGCTCGAGGAGCAGCTGGCGATTACCGAGGACGTTATCAGTGTCGAATCCACGACCTCGGAGGGCCGCTCCAGCGTCAACCTCAACTTCGAGTACGGCAAAGACATCGACAACGCCTTGCGCGATGCCAGCACCCGCCTGGATCGCGCCAGGCGGTTTTTGCCAACCACGATAGAGCCACCGATCATATTCAAGTTCGATCCGGCGCAGATACCGGTTATGACCTATGTCGTGACCTCGCCCTTGCGGCCGTTGGTGGAGCTGCGCACCTGGACCGACGACGAGTTTTCCAAGCAGTTTCTTAGCCTGCCGGGCGTGGCGGCGGTGGAGGTAGGGGGCGGCGTGGTGCGGGAGATCCATGTCCTGCCGGACCAGCGCCGGCTAGCGGGGCTCGGGCTGTCCATGGACGACGTGATCGACGCGATCAAGAAGGGCAACGAAGACAGTCCCGCCGGCCGACTGCTTGTCGGTAACCGCGAGTACACCAGCCGCACCGCCGGCCGGCTCAACAGCATCGCCGCAATTGCCTCGCTGCCGGTGCGGCTTGCGACCGGTGGAAGTATTCCGTTAGCGGAAGTGGCGCAGGTGGTGGACGCACACGAGGATCAAAGGCTGCACGTGCGCTTTGATGATATTCCCGGCGTCAAGGTTTCGATTCAGAAACAACCCACCGCTAACACGGTTAATGTCGCCGATCGTGCCAAGGCACGTCTGGCGTGGCTCCGGGCCAACGGCCTGATCCCCGAGGACATCCGCGTCAACCAGGTGAGCGACCAGTCGGTCTTCATTCGGCAGTCTCTGAACAACGCGACGCTGGCCGCCGTGAGCGGGGCGGTACTGGCGATGCTGGTGGTTTACCTGTTTCTGGGCAACGTGCGCGGCACACTGATCATCGGCAGCGCCATACCGATCTCGATTATGGTCACCTTTATCGTCATGGCGCTCGGTGGCCTCACGCTAAACGTGATGACCCTGGGTGGCCTCGCCCTCGGCGTGGGGATGCTCATCGACAACACCATTGTGATGCTCGAGAACATCTCGCGCCACAAACAGGAGCACATGAGCGTGGCCCGGTTAGGCACGCACCAGCCCGGCGCGCGACCGGCGCCGGGTGACGGCGGCGCAGGGCCGGATCTGCACAACGGGCCGGAGGCCGCAACCCAGGCGGTGGCGGAGGTGAACAGCGCCATCGTCGCCTCGACTACAACGAACCTGGCCGCGGTGTTGCCGTTCCTTTTTATTGGCGGGCTCATCGGGCTGCTTTTCCGCGAGCTCATTTTCACCATTTCAGCGGCCATTGTGGGGTCATTAGTTGTGGCACTAACGCTGGTGCCGAGTCTGGCGGCACGCACGTCGGGGGCGGCGCGCGGAAGATTGCACAGCGCAGTCGATCGCCTTATGGTGCGTGCGCAAACGGGCTATGGCCGATTGCTCGAGCGAGTCTTGCGGGTTCCCGGCTGGGTCATGGCCGGAGCGCTCGTGCTGCTGGTGTCGGCGTTTGTCGCCACCTTTTTGTCGAGTAAGCAGGAGTTCCTGCCCGCCATGGATGACGGGCAGGTTCGCATCCGCGTGCTCTCGGATCCGGGCATGTCGCTCGACGCCATGAACCAGCAGGTTCGCACGATCGAGAACCTGATCCGCGCGCAGCCCTACGTGGACAGCATCTACACGATCGTCGGGGGCTGGATCTTTGGCCGTACCCAGTACGAGCGCAGCAACAGAAGCTCCATTACGGTCCAGCTTGCGGCGCGGTCTCAGCGCGACATGGACAGTAATGCCTGGGTTAAGCAATTCAAGCGCGCGGTAAAACAGGCGCAGCTTGCCGGCGTGAAGGTGCGTCCGCGCACATCGGGCATTCGTGGTCTGCGCACCAGTCGCTCTGGTGAGGAAGTGAGCGTGCGGGTGCGGGGCCCGGATCTGGCCACGCTCGCAGGCCTTGGCGCCGATCTGGTTTCACGCCTTGAGGGTGTCACAGGACTGCGTAACGTGCGCCACTCCGCCGAAGATATCCATCAGGAGTTCGCAGTGACCGTGGATCGTCGGCGAGCGTCCGAGTTCGGTATCGACATCGCGGACGTCGGGCGGGCGCTACGGATTGCACTGGCGGGTGTGGTGGTCAGCGATTTTGTCGACGGTGACCGCAGTTACGATATCCGCGTACGGCTGCCTCAGGGGGAGGTGGATAGCCCCGCCGCCATGCGAGGGATCCTGCTGTTCGGGGAGTCGAGTGCGCACCCAGCCGTGTACCTGCGTGATGTGGCACGTATAGCGCTGGTGCCGACGCCGACAGAGATCCGGCGCGACAGCCAGAGCCGCATCATCGAGGTGAGCGGTTCACTCACCGGTGAGCGCACCCTTGGCGAGGTTATGAAAGATGTGGAAAAAGTCCTCGCGCACGTGCAGCTTCCTCCCGGGTATGGTCTTTACTACGCCGGTGCCGAGGAGTCCCTGAAGCGCGGACGCGAGACCGTCAATCTACTTCTGGGGCTCGCACTATTTCTGGTATTCGTCGTGATGGCCGTGCAGTACGAGTCGCTGCGCAATCCCGCCGTGATCCTGTTGTCGGTTCCATTCGCCTTGGTCGGCGTGACGCTGGGATTGTTTGCCACCGGGCTGCCGTTATCCATGGCGGTATGGTTAGGTGTGATCATGTTGATCGGCATTGTCGTGAACAACGCCATAGTGCTGGTGGAGTTCATCGAGCTCATGCGCGCACGCGGCCGCGCCATCCGACAGGCGATCCTCGACGGCGCGCAGCTGCGGTTGCGGCCGATACTTATGACCACAATCACGACCGTTGTAGGTATGCTCCCGCTCGCACTGGGATTAGGCGAGGGCTCGGAGATGTTGCAACCGCTGGCAGTGACCATCGTCTCCGGATTGTCGTTCTCGATGTTGGTCAGCCTGATCTTGGTGCCGGCGATGTATGACATGCTCCATCGACGCGATGTCGCGGTAGCTGCTATGGCGAAGGTGTAATAAAACCAGATACAAGGTTCAAGATACAAGGTGCAAGACGTAAGATCCAGGGAAAAATAATTGCAATATAAAATAATTGCAATATATATAAAGGTATGCGGTCGTTGGCGCTGTTTAATAAGCGTCGGCGCCACTGAAACTACGGCGATGGCGCCGATTCCGTTTCTGCCGTCAATTCGAACGACTTGTCATATTACGTCTAAATTTGCGCGCCAAGGCTTCCGATAAATCTGAGCCTACCCTTCAGGCGACGAAGCACCATCATATATGATCGTTCGAACCTCATCCATTGAGGTTGCGTGGAGCATAGCGAGCGATCCCCCGATCTCGCGCCGAGCTCCTTCCATCCACTCTTCAATCGGACTGGCTTCTCCAGCCTTACTCGGTGCTGTCACAAGCACAAAGATATTGAGCCCAAGGGTGGCGAGCGTCTTGATGAAATACTGGTCTGACCATTGTTCATCCGCTGCACTCATTTGCGCCTTGGCTGCTGAGACATCGGCTACCCAGTTCTTCACCTCATTCCGCCGGACGTAGTCGAAACAGAACTCGAGAGCATCCCGTACAGCTGCGTCCTCCCGGTAAAGCGTATCCCATCTGATAACAATCGCCCTAAGATGCTCCTCCCAGGTGACGGTGACGAGCTCAGGAACTTCATGGATGATCTCGGACATTTCGCCTCCTAACATGGACTCTTATGTGCCATCTTCTGGCCACTGCGCCGGTAGCGAACGTGCCATACGTATCAGTAGCGAGTAGCGAGTTACGAGTAGCGAGGCTTCTACAAAGGTACCGGCTCGTCTAACGTCTTTCCTCGCCACTCGCTCGGATATTGCATCACCCACACCAGAGATCCCAGAGTTCACAGACGACTACATGGACGTAGGAGCTAGAGTAACGCATGG
>JBHHZP010000128.1:0-10515 GCA_046758085.1 Acidiferrobacterales bacterium | reverse complement strand
GACTACGCGGTGGAGAAGATCTTGATCACCAAAAACCCGGAGGTCTGCGGCGAAGGTTACCGGGAAGTGGTCTGGGTGGATGTCGAGGACGGCGCCTTGAGAGGGGCCTTTGTCTTTATCGACGAGATCGGGGAAGGCAAGAAATGGGCGGAGCCTGAAGGCGGCAAATATTTGATCGACCAGAAGGGCTGCCGCTTCGTTCCCTGGGCCCAGGTGATCCGGCCCGGCCCGGTCACCATCAGACACAGTGATGGTGAGGGGGTCCTTCACAACATCAACACCCGCGAGTTGATCGGCGTGGAAAAGGGACGGGTCGTGAAAAGAACTTTATTCAACTTCGGCCAGCCCGAACCGGGCGATATCGAGCAGGAGCTCAAGCCCCGGCGATCGCCCTACATCGCCATCAACTGCGAGGCCCACAATTTCATGTTCGGCTTCATGATGGCGCCCAAGCACCCCTATGCCGTGGTGGTAAATGAGGATGGGACCTATTCGCTTGACGATGTGCCCCCGGGCAAATACACCGTCAAGGCCTGGCATCCCCGGTTTGGACTGAAATCAGCCACGGTGACGGTACCGGCCGGCGGTTCGGCGAAATCGAGTTTTACCTTTTCCAAATGATTGACGGGTAGGAGGAAAGTCATGAGGAAACCCAACAAGCCTGTATCCCTGCTGCCCCTGGGTTTGATAGGCGCGGTGGCTGTCTCCCTCGCAGTTTCGACGGGGTTTTCCTTGGCCGGAGCATTTCCGGCAATCGGACCGCTGCCGGCCAAGAAGGCGCCCAAGGCATCCTTAGTCGAGATGGGCAAGCGGCTCTTTTTTGACGTGCGCATCTCCGGCGACGGCGCGATCAGTTGCGCCACCTGCCACAATCCCGAGCAGGGGTTTACCAGGCAGGTGGACAAGAAGGGCAAGCCCATGGCCTTGTCCGACGCCTACCCGGGCACCCGGCATTACCGCAACGCCCCCACGCTGCTTAACACCATCTACAAGGCCGACTTTGCGGATGTGGGCTGGAGCTGGGACGGGCACATGGGCGCCAACCTGAACGACGTGATGCGCAACGAGATCACCGAGACCATGGTCATGAACCTGGACATGCGCCTCATGCACGAGCGCATGAAGCAGGATCCTGTCTATGTCAAGATGTGCCAACAGAACTTCAAGGGCGAGTGCAGCTCCGGCAAAGGGCGCAAGGCGCTGGTGGCTTTCGTGAGCACGCTCGTCTCCACCGACGCCCCGTTCGACAAGGGTAATATGTCGGCTGCGGCCAAACGCGGCCAGAGATTGTTCGAAGGCAAGGCCGGGTGCATCCAGTGCCACAACGGCCCGTACTTCTCCGACGGCAGACCTCACAACACCGGTGTGCCGGAGAACCTGGATGTCTTCAAGGATCCCCTGCGGCACATCTCCTACCGGGCGGTCATGACCAACCACGGCGTGCCCAAGAGCGATATTTGGCGCAGGGATGTCGGTTACTTTCTGGTGAGCAAGAACTATGCGGACGTCGGCAAGTTCATCACCCCCACGCTGCGCGAGCTCAAGCACACCGCACCCTACATGCACAACGGGGTACTCAACACGCTGGATGAGGTCGTGGAGTTCTACGACCAGGGCGGCGGTCACGACGATCCGTTGGCAAGCGAGCTAAAACCATTAGAGCTTAGCGCCGATGAGAAAACACATCTGGTCGCTTTTCTTTACAGTCTGAGCAGCACCAACCCGCCGACCGTCGAGAAGGTGAAAATCCCCGAGGAATACGAACCGATTCCGAATTGGCTTGAATCCAAAAACTGAGCATGGCGGAGCGCACGATGAAACCGAGCAAACAAATGCTGTCCTTGTTGTTAGTCCTATTCGCCCCGGTGCTGATAGTGGCAGGCGGGGAAAACGCGCTGGCCAAAGGAGACCCGGATATGGATCCGCCGCTGGCTCCGTTGCCGCCGGTGCCGGAGCCGCCAGACAACAAGATCACGAAAGAGAAGGCCGAGCTTGGCAAGCTGCTTTTCTTTGACCCCAAGCTCACCGGGGACGCAAGCATTGGCTGTGGCGATTGCCACGACCCGAAGCAGGGTTGGGGCTTCAATGACCCGATCTCGCGCGGCTACCCCGGCGCCGTCCACTGGCGCAACTCCCAGACTGTGGTGAACAGCGGGTATCTCGGCAAGCTGTTCTGGCAGGGCAACGCCAAGAGCCTGGAGAACCAGGCGCCGATCGCCAACCGCGGCGCCGTCGCCGGCAACGGCGAGCGCGACGTGATGGAGAGCCGGTTGCGCCAGACCCCACTCTACATCAAGAAGTTCAAGGACATCTTCGGCACCGAGCTGCCGAACCTGGGCGATGCGTGGATGGCCATTGCTACCTTTGAGCGCGCCATGCTCTCGCAAAAAGACACCCCGTTGGACCGCTATCTGACTGGTGACAAGAGCGCGCTGTCGGCGAAGGCAGTCAAGGGCAAGGAGCTGTTCGAAGGCAAGGCCAACTGCATCGAGTGCCATAACGGCCCCATGCTGTCCGATGAAAAGTACTACAACCTGGGACTGCCGCGGCCACCGGAGTGGGAAGAGATGGGGATCAACACGGTCACCTTCCGCTGGGAGAACTATGCCAAGGGCGTGCACGAGAAAATGTATCGGGAGTGGAAGGAGGACGCGGGTCTGTACTACACGAGCAAGTGGCCGAAGGACATTGGCAAGTTCCGCACCCAGCCGCTGCGTTATCTCAAGTACACGGCCCCCTACATGCACGCCGGTCAGTTTTTTACGCTGGAAGAGGTCGTCGACTTCTATAACGAGGGCGGCGGCGAGAACGAGTTCACCAAGCGCTACGGCAACAAGACCAAGATCCTCAAGCCGCTGGACCTCACGGACGGGGAAAAGGAGGCCCTGGTGGCGTTTCTGGAAGAAATCAGCGGTGAGGAGATCAAAATGCCGACTCCCCAGGTACCGTCGTACGGCGTGATGCCGGACGTGCCCGGGCTCACCCAGGCCCAGGCCAAGCGCATCGGCCTCGAGATGTATCTGTCCTCGATCGCAAAAAAGTGAGGAGATAAGCCACATGGCTACGCACAATGACGACACCCGCTCCAAAGGCGCCTGCATGACCCGCAGGGCCTTCCTGTTCCGCAGCGGTGCGGTAGTGGCCGGCACCATCGTGCTGCCCCGCATCCCCGGCATGCAAGGAAAGGCGCTCGCCGCCGAGGTGGCGCGTTATCCCAAGATGTTTGTCGGCAAACTGAGCCTGCTCAAGAAGAACAAGCCGGTTTTTTTCAACTATCCGGATAAGGGGCAAAACTCCCGGAACGTGCTCGTCATGCTGGGCGAGCCTGCCGGGGGCGGCATCGGTCCTAAGCAGAACGTGGTCGCCTTCAACACGCTGTGCCCGCACATGGGCGGCGACCTGAGCAAGAGCTACCAGGCTACGGACCAGGCGCTCGGACCGTGCCCGTTGCATCAGTCCACCTTCGACCTGAGCAAGCACGGCATGATCATCAGCGGCCACGCGACGGAAAGCCTCCCGCAGGTGCTGCTGGAGCTTGAGGGAGACAAGATCTATGCGGTGGGCATGCTCGGTCTGATCTACGGCCGTTACGACAACCTGAAAGCGTAGGATGGAGGGCTACTGAAATGGCCAAGAACGCTACAAACTCCACACCGTATTTCCAGCCGGCGGACAAGGTTCCCCTTCCCCCGAAAAACGCGGATGTCATCACCACCTGCTGTGACTACTGCGTCATGGCGTGCGGCTTCAAGGTGTATCGCTGGCCGGTGGGGGCGCCGAACGGTGGTCCCAAGAAAGACCAAAATGCCCTGGGGCTGAACTATCCCTTACGGCCCGGCCAGGGCGGCTGGGTCGGACCGAACCAGTACACGCAGGCGAAGTGGCAAGGGAAGCTGTACAACATCGCTGTCGTGGGCGATCACAAGACGCGGGTCGTCAACGTGGGTGGTAACCACAGCATCCGCGGCGGCTGCATTGCTCAGAAAATCTACAACCCGCAGAAACCCACCCAGGATCGACTGCAACATCCCATGGTGCGGATCAACGATATCCTGATGCCGGTGACGTGGGATTTCGCCCTGGACATCGCGGCTGAGGTCTCCAAGCACGTCATCAAGCAGCACGGCGAGAGCTCATGGGCGATGAAGTACTACAGCTACCAGTTTTTCGAGAATACCTATGCGCTTACAAAGTTCGCGTTGAAGAGCATCAACAGCCCGGCGGTCTCGCAGCACGATCATCCGTCATTCGTGAACTCGGTGCCCGGCTGGGTGGATATCGGCTACGACATCTTTGGCGCTTCCCACGAGGACTTCGCGCTGGCGGACTGTGTGTTGATCTCCGGGACCGACCCGTTCGAAACCAAGACCACACTGTGGAACCACTGGGTGCTCAAGGGGATACACGGAAACAAGACCAAGATCATCATGATCAACCCGAGGAAAACAGCCGGCGTGGCCTATGCCGAGAAGCACGGCGGGCTGCATATAGATCTTTATCCGGGTTCCGACACACCGGTCCATATGGCGATTCAGCGGGTCATCATGGAGAACGGCTGGGAAGACAAGGAGTTCATCAAGAACTGGGTCGCTAACCAGTGGGAGACCGACTCCGGCTTCGGCCAGGGCACGCGCAACACGCCCTGGCAGTGGCGCACCACCTGGGGCAAGTTTCAGGTGAAGGGCTACGAAGGCTCACCGAAGCATTACAAAGAATGGTTGCTTGCCCAGGAAGAGTCCAAGCCCGAGGTGGCGGCCAAGATCGCGGGCATCGATGTAAAGAAGATTTACAAGGCCGCGGAAATGATGGCCAAGCCCAAGCCCAACGGCAAGCGGGTCAAGACGTCGATCTGTATCGAGAAAGGTAACTACTGGTCCAACAATTATTTAAACACCGCTTCCATCGGTTGCCTGGGCGCCATCCTCGGCTGCGGCGGCAAACCGGGCCAGATCATGACGCGTCTGGGCGGGCATCAGCGTGGCGGTGTGAGCGGCGGCAAGTACCCCACATGGAAGTCCCCGTACAAGGTGCCTGGGCGCAGGCGCCATCGCCTCGACCTCGACCGCTGGCTGGAGGCCGGGCACGTGCGCTTCGCCTACGTGGTGGGGACCACGTGGATCCAATCCATGCCTGGATCTTCAGATCTCGAGGATGCATTCAAGCGCTATACCAAGTTCAACCCCCACCAGGTACGGACTTTCGACAAGCAGGGGATCATCGACACCTTCAAGAAGCGCGTAGATTCGGGCGGCATGGTGGTGGTGAATCAGGAAATCTACCTGCGCAACCCCATCGGCAGCCAGTACGCCGACATTGTGCTACCCGCCGCCACCTGGGGCGAAGAGGATTTCACCCGAGCCAATTCCGAAAGGCGCGTGCGGTTGTACGGCAAGTTCTGCGATGCGCCGGGCGAGGCCAAGCCGGACTGGAAGATCGTCTCCATGTGGGCCAAGAAGATGGGCTTCATGGGCTACGACTGGAAGGACTCCAATGAAGTATTCGAGGAGAGCTGCCGCTTCACCCGCGGTTCACGCAAGGACTTTAACGCCATCCGCGTGGTCGCCAAACGCAAGGGCATAAAGGCCCATGAGTTCTTAAGGACGTTCGGCACCACCGGGCTGCAGGCACCGCTGCTGCTCATCGACGGCAAGATCGTAGAGACCAAGCGGCTGCACGATTACAACCGCAAAGACATTCCGGATAGCGGTCCACAAGGGGTAACCATCTTCAACAAGCGCTTGCTGGCCTTTAAGACCCAGACCGGCAAGCTCAACCTGGTCAAGACCCCGTGGAAACTGTGGGCCGATTTCTATGAGTTCATGCAACCCAAGGATGACGAGCTGTGGGTCACCAACGGGCGCATCAACGAGATCTGGGAATCCGGCTTCGACGACTATGAGCGGCGTCCATACACCCAGCAGCGCTGGCCGCTGAACTTCGTCGAGATGAACCCGGAAGACGCCAAGAAGCGCGGGATCGAATCCGGCGACCTGGTGGCGATCCAGTCCAAGCGGGTGCCGGTGCAGAAGGATTTCAACCTGGGCGTCAAGAGCGGCGAGATGTGGTTCTCCGGCCTGATGAAGCGGGGCCACATCAAACTCGTATCGGGCCAGTACTCGGCGGTGGCCATCGTAACGCCTGCCATCAAGAAGGGCGTGGCCTTCAGCGAGTTCCTGAAAACGGAGCAGCCGGCCAATACCATCGCGCCACGCGTTCCCGACCCGATCACCATGAATTACCGCTTCAAGATCGCTACCGCAACTGTGACGAAGATAGGCGAGTCTCCCTACAAGCACTCATTCGCGCAGATGAGTCTCAAGAGGAGGAATATCGTCTAAGCGATCTGGCCAGGAAAACGAAGGGGCTTCCCCAACGAGGAAGCCCCTGCTTGTTCGGCTGCGGTAGCACTCGAGGGGTAATTGGGTTGCGGCTATTCAAATCTCGGTCTCAGGGAATGGCAAACCCTTCGCAACCGCTGCACTTGCGTACAACAGCACAGGTTGGCAGGAGACGAGGTTAAGACACGTTGAAAACGAGCAAAAACGTGGGTGATGTCCCCAAAAAAATCCTCCGCACCCTTCACGGCGTGCTGGAACGGGATAACTCCCTGTCCCGATGTTGCGCCGTAAAAGCCCTCGAGAAAATCAACGCCCGTGACAAGAAGTCAAAGGAGACGCTTATTGGTCTGCTTCTAGACCCGGACCCCGACGTCAGGACAGACGCTGCGACAGCATTGGGGCGCATGCATGTCGTGGAAGCGACGGAACCGCTGATTGGAAATCTGGAAAACGACCCGGAGGGCGAGGTCCGCATCGCTGCAGTCAGGGCACTGTCTGAGATCCGATCGAAAAAAGCGGTGGAACCGTTGATTTGCTGCTTTAGGGCAGATGGCTATCCCGAGCTCGACCAGCTCGTGGACGATATGGAATACGGCACTTGCTGGGAGGTCCAAGCCCAGGCTTTGCATGCGTTGGGAGAAATCGGTGATCAACGCGCCACCGTGCCCGTAATGGAGGCTCTTGAAAATGAGGACTATGAAGATCTCCAGGAGAATGGCTTTCACGTACTGGCCCGGCTGAACACCGGCAAGGCCCAAGAATTCTTGCTGACACAGCTGAAAGCAGGCACCCGGCTGGGCAGGCGCCGGGCGGCCGAAGCACTGGCGGCTCTGCCGGAACTGAGGAGGGAAAGGCCCGAGCTCTCGCCCGAACTCCTGACCGGATTGACCGATGCGCTGATGGACCCGGACTCGAGTGTGCGTGTTTACGCGGCCCGCGCCCTGGGAGGGAGCCGGAATCCGCTGGTGGTGGTTCCCCTGACCCTCCTGCTTACCGATCCCGACCCGGAGGTAAGGAAGGAGGTGGCAACCCTCCTCGGCCAGATGCGCGGGCGGGAGGTCGTCGAGCGCCTGCACTCACTATTGACGGAACCGGATCCGAAGGTAAAGCAGCAGATCGCCCGGGTGTTGGGGGATATTGGCGATCCCGCTTCGCTCGCGCCGCTCAGCCAACTGCTGGACACCAAAGACGATGATTTGCTTTATGAAGTGGTCCAAGCCCTAGGGAAAACTGGAGTGCCCGGGCCACGGGAAAAGCTGGCGGAAATACTGGCCAACAAAACGGCTCATGCCGCAGTGCGCATGCAGGCGGCCTGGGCCTTGGGGCGGATCCTCGGGCATGCGGCTGGCGCGAACAATCAGACAAAGCAGGTTGGTCATAAAGGCGCCAGCAAGACCCAACGGCGCGGCCTAAAGAAATCCACTGCGCAGCAAGTGCTTGCTGATTCCGTATTCGACGCGGATGAGCGCGTTGCCTTTGCGGCGCTGACCGCTCTGGCGGAAATGGATCCCAAGAACATCGCGGCGAGACTCGCAAGGCTGCTGCAACAAAATACACCATCCGGGAAGACAGGTGCCCCGCGCGCCGACCTGAGCGAAGATGCCGATGCGCGGAAACGGGAGCCCGGGAAGATCCCGGAAGAGCTGAAAGATATGCTCACCGGTCGCGATGCCCGAACCTCGACGCTGGCCTCCATCTTTTCCGGTCCCGTGCAAGCAGAAGAGGCGACGTTGGAAACCATCGAAGCGCCTCCAGCGCGCGCCCATGGCAATACGGTCCGGATTCTTGCAGCAAGACTGTTGGGCGGCATCTCCAGCCCGCAGCCGCAGGTCATCGACGCCTTAGTAGATGCGGCCCGTGCGGGGGAAAACAGTCTTCGTAGCGAGGCGCTGCAAGCGCTGGGCCGGATTGGTGACAAGAAGGGTCTCCCCGCGGTGATCGAGGGGCTGGGAGCGGAACAACGCGAGGTTCGACTGGCCGCCGTGGAGGCTTTAGCGGGCTTAACGCGCGTGGCCGGCACCGATAAACGGCTTGCCGCGCTTTACCAAGATCCCGATCCGGCTGTGCGCCTGCAGGTGGTCCAGGCATTGGGTTTCCGCAAAGGACCCAAGGTGGGGCGGCACCTGTACCGCGCCCTGGAGGATGAAAACCTGGAGGTCTGTCGAGCGGCGCTGGGCGCATTATCGAAACAGACCTATACGCGGGACTGTACCGACCGAATCGTGGACTTGATGTTTAGATTCTCCGGAGAGTTGAGGCAAGAAGCCGCTGCGGCATTGAGAAGGTTAAGAGACTTCTCACCCGCCGCCCAGTTGCTGAACACGTTAAATAATCAGGACCAGGAAGAGTTCCACTGGATCTGTATCGACGCGCTGGCGGAAATGTATGCTGGTGGGCGGACACAGACGTGACCTGGATTTCTATGGGTAATAGAGGATTTGCACGGAAGGTAGTGACCCTGTTTTTCCTTGGGGTGGTTGCATCCGGCCATACGCTGGCGGGCGAGCCGCAACCATCAGATAGCGGTAAGGAGATCTATGAAGAATACTGCGCCGCTTGCCACGGTTACGACGGCGTGCCGATCTTGCCGGGCTCTCCTAATTTTTCAAAGGGCGAAAGGCTGGACAAGACCGATGCCGAGCTGCTGAAAACCATCAGCGACGGCAAGGGTGACATCATGCCGCCTTGGAAGGAGGTGCTCAGCGAGCAGCAACGCAAAAACGTATTGCACTACTTAAGGAGCATCGGGCATGAGTGACTATCGGGGGCAATGCAGCCTATAGGCTTGGCGATGGAGAATGGGCGATGAGACAAATCTTTAGCCGGACCGCTAAACCAGCGGCCGTGGTCGTCGCCACGCTGTTGCTGGCGCTTGCCGCATCCGCAGCCTACGCCCTCGAGCCCGGCGAGTACCGTCAGTTTCTGGATCTCGATTCGCGCAAGCTGATCTGGTTCCTGGCGCAGGTCAAGCTGTACTTTGCGGCGTTCGTGCTCGGCGTGCCGCTGTTTGCCGTCACCATCGAGTTCGTGGGCTGGCGCACCAACGATAGCAAGTACGATAAGCTGGCCTATGAGTTTACCAGTCTGTTAAGCGTAGCCTATGCCACGACGGCGGCTCTCGGCGGGCTGCTGGCGTTTGCGCTGTTCACCCTGTACCCAACCTTCATGGGGTACATGGCGGATACCTTCAAGGACGTGATGTTTGTTTACGCCCTGGTGTTCTTCGCCGAGACCTTCACCCTTTATCTCTATTACTACGGCTGGCGCTGGCTTCAAGGCGGGGCACCCTTCAGCAAGAACGTACAGTGGTTCTGCAAGGGACTTGGTATCACCGTCATCATCATAGGACTGGCGCTTTTCTTCGGTGGCATCGGTCCCGAGATGCGCGGCGACACCCGCAGCTTCATGTTCGTGCTCTATTTCCTTCCCGTGGGAGCGGGCCTGCTGATCATCCGTAACCGCAAGACTGTCCACATCTTCATCGGCATCCTGCTGAACGTCGCCGGCACCGCCCTTATGCAGATGGCCAACAGTTGGGCCGGCTTCATGATGAGCCCGGCCGGGGTAGACGAGGAAGGTGTGCTGGTGGGGTCCCTGTGGCAAGCGTTTGAGAACGTCCTGGCCACACCAGTTGCCATCCACCGAATGCTCGGCAACATGGCCTTCGGTGGGCTGGTGGCCGGCGCCTACGCCGCGGTGAAGTTCATCGGCGCAAGAACCACGGAGCAGAAGGCGCATTACGACTGGATGGGCTACGTCTCCAACTTCGTCGCCATCTGCGCGCTCATCCCCCTGCCCTTCGCCGGCTATTACCTCGGCCGCGAGGTGTACTCCAACAGCGCCGTCATGGGTAACAACATGATGGGCGGTGACTTCTCCTGGACCTTCATCATCCAGGCCATTCTGGTGGGCTCGCTGTTCGTTATCAGCAACTATTATCTCTGGACCGGGATGACGCGCATTCCCGGCGCCGAGCGCTATTACGGATATATCAAGTGGATCCTGGCGGCGCTCATGATCTCCTTTGCCATCTGGCTCACGCCACACAATCTCCCACTCACGGGAGCGGAGGTCGGAGAGATGGGCGGCAGCCAGTATCATCCGACACTCAAGTACATGGGACTGATGCCGGCCAAGAACGCCGTGATCAACTTGATCATCCTTTCCACCTTCTTCA
>JBHHZP010000127.1:0-10670 GCA_046758085.1 Acidiferrobacterales bacterium | reverse complement strand
ACTGTGCACCTTACGAGCCCGCTCCTCGTCTGCACTCCGGGCTCGGCTTGACCAAAGGGGGTCTCCCCCGGAAAGGGGAGGGAATAGACGTTATAGTGCTCTGTCTTGCAGTTCTTTGTTCCTTGCCACTTGGTACTTGCAACTTGCTACTGTAGTTATCCTTCACGGATCACGGTTCACGGATTTCTGGTTTGGCTTGAGTACGGGGCTCAAACGAAATCAACAAGAAGCTCTTTGCGTCTCAGCGTCTTTGCGTTGGAAGTTTTATTGTAGGAAGCTCTGTACGACCTTTGCGGTGAATAAATATGCGGTGGAGGTCAGCCAGCAGCTGCCACCGCGCGTTTGGCCATCACACTTACCAGATGCGCACGGTACTCGGCACTGGCGTGCAAATCCGAGTTCAGGTCGTTTGCCGAGATCGAAATACCGTCGAGCACCTCGGCGGAAAATTTGCTCGAAAGCGCTTGTTCCATGGCCGCAATCCGAAACACGCTGGGGCCGGCACCGGTCACGGCCACTGTGACGCCGGCGTTGCCTTGTGACACGAACACACCGACGATGGCGTAGCGCGAGGCCGGGTTGGCGAACTTGGCGTAGGCGGCGCGCTGTGGCACCGGAAAGCGCACAGCCGTAACAAGCTCGTTGTCGTTGAGTGCCGTCTCGAACATCCCGGTAAAGAAAGCGTCTGCAGCAATTGTGCGCTCATTCGTGTGCACGGTGGCGCCTAACCCGACCACGGCCGCCGGATAATCGGCGGCGGGGTCGGCATTGGCAATCGAGCCGCCTAGGGTACCGCGGTTACGCACCTGCGGGTCGCCGATACTGTCGGCGAGCCGGGCCAGGGCTGGAATCGCCTTGGCAACTTCGGGGGACGCCGCCACATCCGCGTGTGACGTCATGGCGCCGATCACGATTGCTCCGCTTTCCTGCTTGATACCACTGAGCTCGGCAACCGCTGCCAGATCAATCAGGTCGGAAGGCTGTGCCAGGCGCTGCTTCAAGGTCGGCAGCAGGGTCATGCCGCCGGCGAGGACCTGACCGTCTGCAGCCGCCGTGAGTGCTTGCACGGCGTCGGCCAGCGTGGCCGGGAGATGGTATGTGAAATTGTACATAACGCTTCCTCCGTTAGGCGGCTGGAATCGCACGCCAGACTTTCTCGGATGTGGCCGGCATGTCGATGTGATCCACGCCGAGCGCGTCGGTGATGGCATTAATCAGTGCCGCCGGCGCCGCGATGGCACCGGCCTCGCCACAGCCTTTGACGCCGAGGGGATTATGCGGGCAAGGCGTTTCCTGCAAACCCACCTGAAAGTCCGGGAAGTTATCCGCGCGTGGCATGCAGTAGTCCGTGAAAGATCCAGTGAGAAGCTGCCCCGTGTCTTCGTCATAGACGCACTGCTCGAGCAGTGCCTGACCGACGCCGTGCGCGATGCCGCCGTGCACCTGGCCTTCGACGATCATCGGATTGACGACCTTGCCGAAGTCGTCAACGGCCGCCCAATTCACGATCTGCGTGACACCTGTTTCCGGGTCCACCTCCACCTCACAGATATGACAGCCCGCGGGGAAAGTAAAATTCGCTGGATCATAGAAGGCGCTCTCGTCAAGACCCGGCTCCAATTTGTCTAATGGATAATTGTGCGGGACATAGGCAGAAAGAGCGATATCACCGATACCCACGCTCTTGTCAGTGCCGGCGATCTTGAATGTGCCGGCGTCGAACTCGATATCGGCCTCGGCCGCTTCGAGCGTATGGGCAGCGATTTTCTTGGCTTTTTCGACAATCTTGTCAATCGCCTTGGCGATTGCCGACCCACCGACCGCGAGCGAGCGCGAGCCATAGGTCCCCATGCCGAAGGGCACCCGGTCGGTGTCCCCGTGCACGACGTCGACGTTTTCGATAGGCACACCCAGTTTGTCTGCTACGATCTGGGCAAAGGCGGTTTCATGCCCCTGACCGTGCGCGTGCGAGCCGGTGAACACGGTCACGCTTCCGGTCGGATGCATGCGCACCTCGGCGGCCTCGAACAAACCTGCCCGTGCCCCGATAATGCCCGCAACGTTTGAGGGCGCCAGACCACAGGCCTCGATGTAAGAAGAAAGGCCGATGCCGCGCAGCTTTCCGCGGCCTTTGGCGTCTTGCCGGCGTTTGGCGAAGCCCGCGTAATCTGCCATCTTAAGCGCTTCGTCGAGGATAGGCGCATAGTTGCCGCTGTCATACTGCACGACCACCGGCGTCTGGTACGGAAACGCGTCAGGCGAAACGAAATTACGGCGGCGAATCTCCGGCGGGTCTATGCTAAGTTCGCGCGCGGCTTTCTCGACGATGCGTTCCACCACGAATGTAGCCTCCGGGCGGCCGGCGCCGCGCTCGGCATCCACCGGCGCCGTGTTGGTGAACACCGCTTTCACATCACAACGAATCGCGGGCGTCGCGTACTGGCCGGCCAGCAGCGTCCCATATAGATAGGTGGGCACCAGCGGACCGAAGGTGGAGAGATAGGCACCCAGATTAGCCGTGGTGTTTACCCGCAGCCCGAGGAATTTCCCATCCTTGTCGAGTGCGAGCTCGGCGTGTGTGACATGATCGCGCCCGTGTGTGTCGGACAAAAATGACTCCGAGCGCTCCGCGGTCCACTTGACCGAACGGCCTACCTTCTTCGCCGCCCACGTGATCACCGCCTCCTCGGGGTAGTGCGGGATCTTCGAGCCAAAGCCACCACCAACGTCGGGCGACACGATTCTCAGCTTGTGCTCGGGAATCTGTAGCACGAATGCCCCCATCAACAGCCGCGTCACATGCGGGTTCTGACTCGTGCTGTACAATGTATAGTGGTCGCTGCCGGCATCGTACTCACCGATGGCGGCGCGCGGCTCGATGGCGTTAGGGCACTTTCGGTTGTTCACGAGGTCAAGGCGTGTGATGTGGTCCGCGCTGTCAAAGGCCTTGTCGGTCGCGTCCTTGTCGCCAATACCCCATTCGAAGCAGATGTTGTTCAGTACCTCGTCGTGCAGTTGCGGCGCGCCGGACTTGAGCGCATCGGCCGGTGAGACCACTGCCGGCAGCTCTTCGTAGTCGATCTCAATCAGCTCGGCGGCATCCTTCGCTTGTCCGAGGCTTTCGGCAATCACCACAGCGACCATATCGCCGACAAAGCGCACGGTGCCTTGCGCCAGTGCGGGACGCGGCGGCTCTTTCATGGGTCCGCCATCTGGGGCGAAACCGCAAGGAACCCCGCCCACGCCATCGGCGGCGAGATCATCACCGGTGAATACGGCAACTATGCCCGCTGCGGACTTGGCCGCTTTGGTGTCGAGCGATTTAATGCGGGCATGCGCCAGGTTAGAACGTATGAAATACGCGTACACTTGCCCCGGCCGGTTGATGTCGTCGGTATAGTGACCTTTGCCCGTAAGAAATCGGTAATCTTCTTTGCGCCGTACCGCGGCGCCCATCCCGGTATCAGACATTGTCCTAGCTCCTCATCGCCTGGGCACCGGCCTTGATCGCCTTGACAATATTGTGATAGCCGGTGCAGCGACAGATGTTGCCTTCGAGCCACTCGCGAATCTGTGCTTCACTCGGATCGGGGTTGGTCGCAACCAGATCCAGGGCACTCATAATCATTCCGGGAGTACAGAAGCCGCACTGCAATCCATGATGCTCGCGAAAGGCTTCTTGCATCGGATGTAAGGTACCGTTCTTGGCAAGCCCCTCGATGGTTGTGATCTCCGCCCCGTCGGTCTGTGCGGCCAACAGCGTACAGCTCTTGACCGATCGGCCGTTGAGGAGAACGACACAGGCGCCACATTGACTGGTGTCGCAACCTACATGAGTGCCGGTGAGACCACGCTCATTGCGCAGAAGATCTACGAGCAGGGTACGGTCATCGACCTCCGCCGAGATGGCTTCGCCATTCAACGTCATGGAGACGGTGACAGACATAGGCGATCCCTCACTAGTGGCACGCGCGGTTGGCCCGCGCGTTGGTATGGTTATGTGGATCCCCATTATTGGTTTCCCGGCCGGTGCCGTCAAGCGGCTTGGAGCGCTAGGCCGGCACTCTGCCTGGAGCGAATGGCGCAGAGCAACATGCGGCGAGGGGCCGCAGCGATTGGTGTAGGAAAGTGGTCAGTCGCCGGGCCGATCGGCCGCAGTGTCCGGGCTCAGAAGATCAGCAAAATTGCTGAAGAAACTGTTGGCCATCTTACGCGCGGTAGCGCCTAACAAGCGCGAGCCTACCTGCGCCAGCTTGCCGCCCGTCTGTAAGCGCGCCGAGTACCGCAGTACCGTATCCTGCCCATCTTCCTCGAGCGTGACATCGGCGTTGCCCTTGGCGAAGCCTGCCACACCGCCCTGGCCTTCACCGGCAATGGTGTAACTGGCCGGTGGATTGAGGTGCGTCAGCGTCAGCTTGGTGGCAAATCGGGCTTTGACGGGCCCTACCTTGGAGAGCATTTTAGCAGCGAACTCGGTGGCGGAAAGCTTTTCAATAGACTGGCACCCCGGGATCGCCTGCCCGAGGATCGCAGGGTCGTTGAGCGCCTCCCACACGTGCTGCCTCGGGGCCGGAATGCGGAACTCGCCAGTCATGTCCATTTTGGTGCCTCCTCGCGCTCAAGCAGCTATAGGCTGCTGAATAACTGTTCTCAACAGCCTCTATCCGAACACAGTTGCTGCCAGTGTTGCAGGATGATATGTACTGGGATCAGGCTCCGGACGCAAGCCCAGACGACCGCCCACGTGGATTGCAGCCAGAAACAGTGGTGCGCGGTCAGCGGCCAATGGCGGTTTTCCGGTACCCCGGGCAGAACCCTGTCCGTCGCTGACGAGCGTTATCCCGCCGAACATGGGCCGCGGCACGACGCCACCGTCGTGCCGGAGCAAGGCCGCGTCGTGCGTGGGTAAGCCGGGGCGCCTTCGCCCGGTATGCTCGCTGGGCATCCACACGAAGTCAGCCGGCCTCGCGTTCGCCGCCGGTATGATGGCAACGGCATGTCACAGTGATCAGCGATTATGGCCATTAGCGTATTTGACCTATTCAAGATCGGGATCGGCCCCTCCAGCTCACACACCGTCGGGCCGATGCGGGCCGCCAGGCAGTTTGCCAGCGGCTTGCGCGACAACGCCGATCTGCAGCAAACGCACATCATAAAAGTCGAGCTTTTCGGCTCGCTCGGAGCTACGGGCAAAGCCCACGGCGGCGACAAGGCAGTGATGATGGGTCTGGAAGGCGAGACGCCAGAAACCATTGATCCCGCGACCGTGCCGGAGCGATTGGTGCGCATCCGCGATCGGGGCCGGTTGCTCCTTCTGGGTGAGCGTGAGCTGACATTTGTTGAAAAAGAACACCTCGTGTTTCACCGCCGGCAATCGTTGCCTTATCACCCCAACGGCATGCGCTTCACTGCCTCGGACGCGTCGGGAAACGAGGTCTGGAGCAAGGTGTATTACTCTGTAGGCGGTGGCTTCGTGGTTAACGAGGAGGCCGCCGGGGCCGACCGATTGAAAGAAGACGACACGGAACTGCGCTATCGATTCAAGACCGGCGCCGAGCTGTTACAGCTCTGCGAGACGCACGAGATGCCGATCAGCACGATTATGCTCGAGAACGAAAAGTGCTGGCGCACCGAGCCTGAAGTCAGAGCGGGATTGCTGAGAATCTGGCGGGTGATGCAGGCGTGCGTGCGGCGCGGTTGTCAGCAGGAAGGCGTTTTGCCCGGCGGGATGAAGGTCAAGCGGCGGGCGGCAGAGCTCTGTCGAAACCTGAACAACAAACCGGAGACGGCACTGCGCGATCCCTTGACCATAATGGATTGGGTGAACCTTTATGCCCTGGCCGTCAACGAAGAGAACGCCGCCGGCGGGCGCGTGGTCACGGCGCCCACGAACGGGGCGGCCGGAATCATCCCGGCCGTGCTGCACTACTATGACCGGTTCTGCCAAGGTGCGGATGATGATGGGATCGTGCGTTTTCTGCTCACGGCAGGTGCCATCGGGATCTTATACAAAGAAAATGCCTCGATCTCGGGTGCCGAGGTGGGCTGCCAGGGCGAGGTGGGCGTGGCTTGCTCGATGGCTGCCGGTGCGCTGGCGGAGGTGATCGCTGGTTCCCCGGCACAGGTGGAAAATGCGGCGGAGATCGGTATGGAGCACAACCTGGGGCTGACCTGCGATCCGGTTGGTGGTCTGGTGCAGATCCCCTGCATCGAACGCAATGCCATGGGGTCGATCAAGGCGATCAACGCCGCGCGCATGGCGCTGCGCGGTGATGGCACGCACTTCGTTTCACTCGACAAGGTGATCAAGACCATGCGCGATACGGGCGCCGACATGAAGACCAAGTACAAAGAAACCGCCCGCGGGGGGCTGGCCGTGAACGTGATCGAATGCTAGCAGTGACGCGGCGCGGCGTTGCCCGTGGCGAACAGCCACGGAAGGCAGCCGTTCTTTGCGGGGCGGTAAGGCCTGGGTCGGCGGGGACTCATTGAAACATTGCCAAGGGGCGTGGCTTGACAGGCTTGGTCGTGGGAGCTTAAGGTGGGCCATGATCGGCAACTGGACTATACCAGATGAGCGCCCCGACACCGCTGAGCGCAAGATCCCGCATTTTCTGCGGATCCGCGACGATCTTGCCTCAAAGATGGAGTCAGGGGAATTACCCACTCAGACCCGGTTGCCTTCGGAAAGAGAGCTCAGTGACAGCTACCGGATCACCCGAATGACAGTTCGCCAGGCGCTGCGCCAACTGGAGGCGGAAGGGCTCATTTATCGGCTTGACCGGCGTGGTTGGTTCGTATCACCCAGCAGGCTGCGCTACAACCCAACGGCCAATATCGGCTTCACGGAAAATGTTCGATCGCAGGGGAAGGTCCCCGGTACATTACTGCTTAGCAAGGAAATGATCCCGGCCTCGTCGTGGGCCACCAAATATCTGGCGGTCACAGAGGGTGAGCCGGTTTTCCTGATTCGACGACTCCGGTCCATCGATGATCGCGCGGTCCTGGTAGAGCAGCTATACGTGAATGCAACCCGCTGCCCTGAGCTGCTTGAGCTCCCGCTGGAGCAATCATTGACTGACCTGCTCGAGAAGCACTATGGCATCGTTGAACGCCGGGTGCGAATCACCATGCGTCCGACCGCCTTGAATGAAGTACAAGCGCAGGCACTACAGGTCGCCGTTGGCACGCCGGGCCTTTATCTCACTCGGACCATTCTTGACCAGTATGACAATGTTATCGAGTTCGACCAGGAATTCTGGCGCCACGACGTCTTAGAAGTCGAGGTCGATACGTACACAGACGGCGGCGTTACGGTATCAAGAAGCGCCGGCAACAAGTAGCGTTCTTGCCGCTACCGATCAGCGATAGAGAAGAAGTGCGAACCGATGGCAGATTCGGCACCGATTGTAAAGATTGAGGACATCTCCAGGACTTTTACTATTCCGGGCCGCGCACCGGTCAAGGCCCTGCATAATGTTAGCAACCACGTCGATAAAGGTGAGGTGCTGGTGGTCATCGGGCCCAGCGGATCGGGCAAAAGCACGTTGTTGCGCGCCCTTAACGGCCTTGAGACCGTAGACAGCGGCCGCATCATAATCGATGGTGTAGAGATCACCGATCGCAAGAGCAACCTGAATCATCTGCGCCAAAAAGTCGGGATGGTGTTCCAGCACTTCAACTTGTTTCAACACAAGACTGCACTGGAAAATGTTACGCTTCCGCAGACCGTCGTACTGAAACGGTCAAGGCAAGAAGCCGAGGCAAATGCCAACCGTCTGCTGGAACGAGTAGGTATCGGTGCTATGCGTAACAGTTACCCGAGCCAGCTCTCGGGCGGGCAGCAGCAGCGTGTTGCTATCGCACGCTCGCTGGCCATGGACCCGAAAATAATGCTGTTCGACGAAGCCACCTCTGCGCTGGATCCGGAAACCGTGGGTGGGGTATTGGCATTGATGGAAGAGCTGGCGGCCGATGGCATGACCATGGTGGTAGTAACCCATGAGATGGGATTTGCCCGCAAGGCGGCCAATCGCATGCTGTTTATGGACGACGGCGCCATCATCGAGGAGGGCGACCCCGGTATGTTTTTCGATAACCCCAACGAGGAACGCCTGCAAGCTTTTCTGGGCCAGATACTTTAGCGCTAACATTGCACGAAACGCACACCAAAGCGCACAAAGATCGCAGAGAAATGGGTGAAAAGAAACGTCCAACGCAGGGGCGCAAAGATCGCGGCCAGAACCAGTTGACAATCGCTCATGGCGCCCGATCCTCGGTGCCAAGTGTGACATCGTAGCCCCTTCGAGATCAGGCCTCTGCGTTCTGTGCGCGGAGTTCTTGCTAAACGGTTTCTCGCAAATCGGGGAGGGAGGGAAGGAAAATCATTAAGGCTGTTCTTAGCGTCTTGGCGTTGGAAGTTTTACTGATAGGGGTCTGTGCGTGCTCAGTGGCGAAATATTCGCGTTAGTCGGCATAGGTGGCCCCGCGCACGCGGTTTGGCAGCGGACCGACGGTTCAGCGCACACGTGCCAAGTTGCTGGACTAGACCAGTTTGCTGTGGTATATACCAGATGAATCACAGGGTGGTGATGCCCACAGAAAAAGGGGCGTGGGCAGGCTAGGAGAGAACCGGTGAAATATTCGCAACGGAGGAGTATGCAATGAGAATCCTGAAACGACTACTGGGTATGGCGAGCGTTATGTCAGCGCTCGCGTTCTTGGCCCTGAACCAGGCCAGTGCCGACGTGCTTCAAGACATTGTGAAACGGGGCGAGCTGCGAGTGGCGGTACAGACCCAGGGCCCCCCGGTCAGCTTCGTGGACAAGCACGGTAAGCGTACCGGGTTTGCGGTGGAGGTCATCAAGATGATGGCCAAGGATATGGGTGTGAAGCTCAAAATGCTCGACTATGATTGGAAGGGCCTGATTCCGGCCGTGAAGTCGGGCAAGGCCGACTTCCTTGCGGCCGACATGACGCCGAACGCGAAACGTACCCTGGTCCTGAGCTTCACTGAGCCCTACCTCTACAGTGACGTCGTGCTTTACGCCAAGAAGAACAAGCCTTTCACCAAATGGCAGGACGCCTGCAAGAGGGGCGTGGCCGTCGGTGTTGTCCAGGGCAGCAGCAATGTCGGCTTGCTCAAGCAAAAATGTTCGGCGGCCACGATTAAGGAATTCGCCGGCGGGGGACCCGCAGTTGCCCAGGCGGTGGCAGCGGGCCGGGTGGACGCGGGCATCAATGATCAGGCGTCTGCTGCGGGCTATATGCTCGAGTACCCGGATTTTCATGTCCTCAAGGGTGCCCCCAAGCGCTGGCCGCTGAGCTTTGCGACCCGCCCGGACGAAACACATCTGTTGCGGTGGCTGGATAATTACTTCATGTTGATCCGTAACGACGGACGTCTCGACGCGCTGGCCGATTACTGGATGCGCGGCCCGGCATGGAAAATAGACCATTAGGGTCTAGCTTCGTTTCTCCGGTTTGAGACCTTGGGGCCTTGCCGTGACCGGCAAGGCCCTGAGCGTTTCGCTGCGTTATGTCGGTTCTCGGCATGGACTGGATTCTCGACTTCTACAATTTCCGCGTAGTTGCGCAGTACCTGCCGGAGTTCGAGCGTGGCGTGCTGTCCACCATGGGGATATCCTTGGTGGCGCTGGTGCTGTCCCTGCTTCTCGGCACGATCACCGCCATCATGAGCCTGTCGAACCGCGCCGTGCTGCGAAATATTTCGGCGGGTTACATCGCGTCCATCCGCTCGACTCCGCTGCTAGTGCAAATATATCTGATCTATTTCGCACTCCCGGCCTTGCCGCTCCTGGACCGCCGCCTCACCGAGCTGGAGGGCGGCATCCTTGCGCTGGGACTCAACGCCGGAGCCTTCATGAGCGAGATCATCCGCGCAGGTATCGAATCCATTGAGCGCGGGCAGATTGAAGGCGGGATGTCGGTGGGCATGACCTATGTGCAGCGCATGCGCTATATCGTTCTGCCCCAGGCCTTCGCCCGCGTGGTGCCGCCACTGCTGGGGCAAACCGCGGTGCTCATAAAGGATAGCTCGTTGGTGAGCTTCATCGGCGTGTTCGAGCTGGTCGGTGCAGGCTTGACGGTGCTTAATGAACGACTGATGCCTAATGAGGCCTTTCTGACGGTCGCCGCGTGCTATTTGGTGATTTATTATTTTATGTTTTTCTTGTCGAACTACGCCCAGCAGAAGCTGGGTGGGGCCTATGCCTGAGGGTAATGAGCCGATGGTCGACGTAATCCGATCCACCATGCCATTCCTGCTGGCCGGCCTGTGGGTGACGTTCAAAATCTCGCTCATCACGATTTTCTTTGGCAGTTTCATTGGTTTCGTCGTCGGGTTGGCGCGCTCGGAAAGAATACCGGTACTGTCCCCCGTGTTCGGTGGCTATATTCATGCGCTGCGGGGCACGTCGTTCCTAGTGCATCTCTACGTCGTTTACTTCCTTTTGCCGGCGACGAATATCTCGTGGCTGGAACTGGAGGCATTTCCCGCCGCAATTATTGCCTTGAGCCTCTACACTTCGACCTACGTCGCGGAGATCGTGCGGGCCGCCATCCAGGCGGTGCCCCGCGGTCAGCGGGAGGCTGCTCGATCCGTTGGCATGACGGCATTGCAATCCTTGCGGCATGTCGTGCTGCCGCAG
>JBHHZP010000126.1:0-10691 GCA_046758085.1 Acidiferrobacterales bacterium | reverse complement strand
AAGCTTGATCATCTTCGGGGGCGCGTACCTGGTGGAGAAGTCGCGGCACTACGGGCAATACCGCGGCACACTGCAATTCCTCGCAATTCTGCCGCTGGCCGTGCCGGGCATGGTGTTGGGGCTCGCTTACATCTTTTTCTTTAACAACCCGGCAAATCCGCTCAACTTCATCTATCAGACCATGGCGATTTTGGTGGTCTGCACCATCGCGCACTACTACACGGTGCCACACTTGACAGCGCTCACGGCGTTGAAGCAGCTCGATGCAGAGTTCGAAGACGTCTCAGCCTCGCTCAAGGTGCCGTTCTACAAGACATTCTCGCGGGTCACCTTCCCCGTGTGTCTGCCGGCGATCTTCGATATCGGCATTTATCTCTTCATCAACGCGATGACGACCGTCTCCGCGGTCGTGTTCCTGTGGGGGCCGAGCACGAAGCTCGCCTCGGTCGCGGTGCTCAATATGGACGACCAGGGCGACATCGCGCCGGCGGCGGCAATGGCGATGATGATCGTCTATACATCGGCCACGGTGCGTATCCTTTATGTCCTGTTGACACGCGGGCTGCAACGCCGCACGCAGGCCTGGCGCCGGCGCGAGGCGATCGCCGAGACCGTCGGCCAGCCCGCCATCACGTGATCAGCCGTTAGCGCTAATACTACGTGAACTCACACCAGAGAGCGCAGAGACCGCAGGGAATTCTATTATCAATCAGTTATAAAACCTCCACCGATCCACACCAGAGAGCACAAAGATCGCAGAGGGAACAAATCGTTAAACACTGCCCGTGGCAACCGGCCCTTGGTGCAAACTGTGACCCCGCAGCCCCATTGAGATCAGGCCAAAAGCGCTTGACCTTCCTTTCTCTGCGTCCTTTGCGTGCGCAGCGGCGAAGAATCCGGGTTAGGTGTGTGCCGCTGCCCGGCGGAGCGTTTTGGCAATGCAGACACGGACGGATCGTTGCAAAGACGTGCACTCTCCAGATCGTTCGCCGAGTCTAATAGCCCTGGCATAGAAAATATCGGTTTGGATAAATCTCGTCGAACGACTGACACCGTGTCTCGGATTTTGTGGCCGGCCGGCAGCCATCGTGCGGCCGCGGCTCGTGGGCCAACCCCTTGTAACGCGAAGGCCGGGTGGTTCCGGGCAGCGATATGGTGAAAGAAGAGTCGGCTCCAGACAGCGCAAGGATCGTTATCATTGGTGGTGGCGCAATCGGGTGCAGCATTGCGTACCACCTGACGAAAGCCGGCGAGCACGATGTCGTGCTGTTGGAAAAAAGCAGCCTTACCCACGGCTGCACGTGGCACGCCGCGGGGCTGGTGGGTCAACTCAGGAGCAAACGCAACCTGACCAAGATGATGCAGTATAGCGTCGAGCTCTGTCAGAGCATCGAAACCGATACTGGACAGGCCACAGGCTTCCAACAGGTTGGTAGCCTCAGGGTTGCGTCGAGTGAGACCCGCTGGCAGGAGATCAAACGCACTGCCTCTCTTGCCAAGAGCTGCGGACTCGAGATGCATCTGATCTCTCCCAAAGCGGCGCAAAAGCGATTCCCCCTCATGAGCGTTGAAGGTGTGGTTGGGGCGGCGTTCATTCCGGGAGATGGATATGTAGACCCGTACAGCCTTACCCACGCCTATGCCAAAGGGGCCAAGAAACGCGGCGCCAGGTTCTACGAAGGCATATTGGTTGAGGACATTGCAGTCAAAAACAGTCGAGCGAGCCAAGTGCTGACAACACACGGCACCATCAACTGTGAAATCGTTGTCAACGCAGCCGGCCTATGGGCCCGCCAGATCGGGGATATGGCCGGTGTTGGCGTCCCTGCCGGCGTGGTCGAGCACCAGTACCTGGTGACCGAAAAGACCGGCCGCATTCCCGAAGGCCTGCCGACCTTCCGCGACCCGGATAACCGCTTCTACTACAAGCCGGAACCTGGCGCCTTTGTGCTCGGTGGTTGGGAAGAGGGTACCAAGGTCTGCGGCAAGAACGGCTTCATGCCGTTTGAATTTGATCGGGAGCTGTTTGAGGCTGATTTTGACCGCTTTCAGCAGATCAGCGTTGCCGCCGCTAGGCGGCTACCCATCCTGAACGAGTTGGGCATTCGCGACATGGTCAACGGGCCTATCCCCATTTCACCGGATGGCGAGCCGATCATGGGGCCGGCGCCGGAGCTGGATAATTACTATGTCGCTTGTGGTTTCACATCCGGTATTGCCGCCTCCGGCGGCGCTGGCCGAGCTATGGCTGAATGGATCCTGGAGGGGGAGCCCGCGCTTGATCTCTGGGCGTTGGATATCCGCCGCTTCGGTCATCACCATCTAGGGAGCCGCTACCTGCGTGAGCGCAGCGTGGAAAGCTATGCCCACTACTACAAGATTCATTGGCCTGATGAAGACCTGAAATCCGCTCGCGGTGGCCGTCGCAGTCCGCTTCATCATATTATGAAAGCGCAGGGCGCAGTGTATGGCTCCAAGTTCGGCTGGGAGCGGCCGAATTATTTCAAGGCATCGGGTGCACCGGATGATGTGCCATCCTTTACTCGCGAGGGCTGGGTGAAAACCGTTGGTGAGGAGCACAAGGCCGTGCGCGAACGCGTGGCCCTCATCGATCAAAGCTCCTTTTCCAAGATCGAAGTTTCAGGCCCAGGCGCTTTTGATCTCCTGCAGTGGCTGGCGGTAGCCGACCTGGACAAGCCACCTGCCTCAATCACCTACACTCAGCTCTGTAACGAGCGCGGCGGTATAGAGGCAGACTTGACCGTTATGCGTCTGGAGGAAGATCGCTTCTATGTAGTGACCGGCAGTGGCTTTGGGGTGCGGGATTTTCACTGGATCAAGTCCCACATGCCAATGAACGGTTCGGTCTGTCTCATTGACATTACCTCTTCAAAGGCGGTGATCAATCTGTGCGGTCCGCTTTCCCGCAGAGTGTTGGGGAAAGTCACCGATGAGGATGTCAGTCATAAGGGCTTCCCTTTCATGCAGGTGCGGGAGCTGCGCATTGGTCTTGCGCCGGTGCTGGCGGCGCGCCTGACCTATGTCGGTGAACTGGGTTGGGAGCTGCACATGCCGGTGGAATATGCGGTCCATGTTTACGAGCTTCTGCAGGAAGCAGGGGCGGAATTTGGAATATGTAACGCTGGCTACCGGGCCATCGACAGCCTGCGTCTTGAAAAGCGCTATCTCTACTGGGGCGCGGACATCTCGCCCGATTACACCCCCTATGAAGCGGGCCTCGGATTCTGCGTCTCTATCCAGAAAGGGGGGTTCCTTGGTCGTGACGTCCTGGCTAAACAGAAGGCCGAAGGTGTGAAACGCAGGCTCTGCTGTTTCACCTTTGAAGGAGATACCGCTGTCTATGGGGGCGAGGCAATCTTGCGCAATGGCGAAGTGGTTGGTGTGACTACCAGCGGTAACTTCGGTTACTGCGTAGATAAGCACATCGTCCTTGGTTATCTGGACACGCCGGATGCCGAATCCAGGGACGGATTCGAGATCGAGGCCTTCTGCGAGCGCTTCGCGGCAACGAAAATCGAAGGGCCGGCCTATGATCCAAAGCGCAAGAAAATCTTGGCGTAAATCGAATTGATAAGCCTTTACTCGCAAACAGACCGCGCATCTGGTACCCGAAACGTAAGCAGGTCAACGGATTAATGCGCAGGGCACGCAATAGTTCAAACACTGCGTGATGAGCCAAGCGTTTTATACGGAAGACGCCAAACTCGAACCGTATTGGTGGGAGGCGATTCCGCGGCAAGCACTGCCCAAGGTGGCGTTACCGCGGCACGCCGATGCCGCTATTGTCGGCGCGGGCTATGCTGGTTTGCGCGCGGCGCTCACACTGGCCCGCGCCGGGCGCAGCGTCGTGGTGCTGGAGGCCGGGGATGTTTTCGCAGGAGCCAGTACGCGTAACGGAGGGCATGTTGGCGGTCAGGTCAAGGTACCGTTTAGCGAGCTGATCCGCAGGGTAGGGCTTGCCCAGGCAGTAACAATCTATATCGAAGGCCGGATGGCGCTCAACCACGTCGCTGAGATTATTGACGCGGAGCAAATCAATTGCCAGTTTGCTCGCGTCGGACGCTTCATCGCCGCCCGAAGCAGACGAGATTACGCCGCCCTGATAAGGGAGGCCGATCTAATGCACGAGCATCTCGGCATCGAGTCTGAGCCCGTGCCGCGAGCGGAGCAACACCGCCACATCGGCACCGATTTCTATCATGGCGGATTGATACGGCATGAAGTGGCGGGCTTGCAGCCGGCGCTGTTTCACCGTGGACTGCTGGATACTGTGTTGCGTGCTGGCGTGCTCGTAGCGGAGCATACGCCTGTGACCGGGATTCGATCCGAGACAGGCGGTTTTGTGGTCAGAACCAACCACAGCACTGTGCGGGCGCGTGATGTGATTGTGGCGACGAATGGACACACGGGGGCGGTAACGCCAACACTAAGACGGCGCATCATTCCGATACGCAGCCAGATCATTGCGACCGAGCCCCTTTCGCGCGGCACCATCGATTGGCTGATTCCCCATCGACGCATGGTGGTCGATACGTCGCGCTTGCATCATTACTACCGACCGTCCCCCGACGGGTCACGTCTGTTGTTCGGGGGACGCGCCGGCGCGCATGAGACCGACCCGAGGCGCAGCGGCGTGCATCTGTACCGCAGCATGACGCGGATTTTTCCCGAGCTAAGCGGCGTACGCATTACGCACGCCTGGTCGGGCCTGACCGGGTACACGTTCGATCAGCTGCCGCATCTCGGGACTTACCAGGGTATCCACTATGTCCTCGGTTTCTGCGGCAGCGGCGTACCGTTCGCGCCCTACCTGGGCCATAAGATTGCATTACGCGTGCTCGGACACGACGCGGCGCCGACGGCCTTCGAGGATCAGGAGTTTTCAACCCGGCCGCTGTACTACGGCAATCCATGGTTTTTGCCGCCGTTGCTCAGGTACTATCAGCTGCTGGATCGGATGGGCGTTTGAATGCCTGATACCAGCCGTTCCGCAGAGTAATCTCATTGAAAGACTGTCCCGAGGAATTCGTCAAGTTCGCCAATCGGCTGGCCGATACCGCGGGCGAGATCCATCGTCGCCACTTCGCCAAGACATTGGGGGTCGAGATCAAGCCCGACGGCAGCCCCGTCACGCCGGTCGACCGGGAGACTGAACGCGAGCTTCCCTCAGACGTGGGTCTGTTTTGCGGACTCGCCTGCGCCGCCCTGGGATAGCGCGCGCACGTCGTTCAGAAAAGCAGTGACGTCGTCCTCGGTCGTGTCCCAGGAGCACATTAAGCGCACGCCACCTGAACCGATGAAGGTATAAAAGCGCCAACCGCGGTCGCGTAATCCGCTGGCCAGGGCACCCGGCAAGCGCGCGAAGACGGCATTGGCCTGCGTCGGCATCACCAGCTCGACCCCATCGATGTCGCGCAGACCCGAATCGAGCATGCGCGCGCACCGATTCGCATGGCCCGCGCGCTCGAGCCAGGCGCCGCTTTCGAGCATACCCACCCACGGCGCGGCGAGAAATCGCATCTTGGAGGCGAGCTGACCCGCCTGCTTGCAGCGATACTCGAACTCCTTGGCCAGCTCGCGATTGAAGAAGATCACCGCGTCCCCCACCGGCATGCCATTCTTCGTTCCGCCAAAGCAAAGGACGTCGATACCGGCCTTCCAGGTAATCTCCTTGGGGGCCACACCGAGCGCCGCCGCCGCGTTTGCAAAACGCGCACCGTCCATATGCAGGCGCAGCTTGAGCTGTCGCGCCGTTTCCTGGATCGCATCGAGCTCTTCAACGCTGTATACGGTGCCCATTTCGGTCGCCTGCGTGACGCTGAGGACACGCGGCTTGGGGTAGTGAATATCGGTGCGGCGCTCGACGGTATGGCGCACGGCATCGAGGCTGATTTTGCCGGCCTCGCCCTCCACCAGCAAAACCTTGGTGCCATTGGAGAAGAACTCCGGTCCGCCGCACTCATCCGTCTCCACATGCGACAACGAGTGGCAGATGATGCTGTGATACGATTGACACATGGCGGCCAGGCTCATGGAGTTGGCGGCGGTGCCGTTGAAGGCGAAGAATACGTCACAGTCGATCTCGAACAGCTCGCGCAGCAGGTCACAGGCGCGCGCGGTCCAGGGGTCCTCGCCATACGCCGGCGCATGGCCGCTGTTGGCATCCTGCAACGCGGCCCATGCCTCGGGACAGATGCCGGCATAATTGTCGCTGGCGAACTGACGGCGTTCGAGTGGTGCGGGAATCTTATAGTCTGACAAGAGTGTCACCTGGCTTTAGCGTTTAGATAGCTTAACACGCCGCCGGCTCTGCGGTCCGTGTGGCGGTTGATGCGAGTTTGATAAGCCGGGGCGCCGCCAAGCATCGGTACGAGTGTGTGTACCTTATAATAAGGCGTGTCTGCGCAGCCGCCAGGCGCGGAAAACATCCATTAGCTTCGGAGCACCGATATGAAGGATTCCAACGGTCCTACCGCCGCTGGGCGCAACGAGCAAGCTGATGCGCTGTCGCGCTATCGCTCCGAGGGCGAGCTCAACATCTCGCCGCTCCGGCAGGCGTGGCACGATGAGCAACTTGACCAGGAGACGCGCGATTGGCTTGCCGAGGATGCCAAGTACTTTCTACACCAGTCGCTTTCGACGCCGTGTCTGGACGTATTGGCCGGATCCAAGGGATCTTATTTGGAAGACCTGCAGGGAAAACGGTTTCTGGATTTTCACGGTAACAACGTACACCAGGTGGGCTTTGGCCACCCGCGTGTGGTGCAGGCCATTCGCGAGCAGATGGAGACCTTGCCCTTCTGTCCGCGGCGCTACACCAACATCCCGGCCATCAAGCTGGCACAGAAGCTGACAGCGCTCGCGCCGGGCGATCTGAATAAAGTGCTATTCGCCCCGGGTGGTACCGCGGCCATCGGCATGGCGCTCAAGCTCGCGCGCCTGGCCACGGGCCGCTTCAAGACCGTATCGATGTGGGACTCATTTCACGGCGCCTCGCTGGACGCCATCTCCGTCGGCGGGGAGGCGATCTTCCGCTACGGCATCGGTCCGTTGTTGCCCGGGGCGGAACACGTACCGCCGCCCGATGCGCAGCACTGCCCCTGGGGTTGTGGCGGGGAGTGCAGCCTGAAGTGCGCGGAGTACGTTGACTATGTGCTCGAGAAGGAGGGCGATGTCGGCGCCGTGATCGCCGAGACTGTGCGCAGCACGCCGTTTATTCCACCGACGGATTACTGGAAGATTATCCGTGAGGCCTGCGATCGCCACGGTGCGCTGTTAATTCTCGACGAGATTCCGCACTGTCTGGGGCGCAGCGGCAAGATGTTCACCTGCGAGCACTACGACATCGTTCCGGATATGCTGGTCATCGGCAAGGGACTGGGCGGCGGCATCTTTCCGCTGGCGGCGCTGATCGCGCGCGCCAATCTGGACATTGCGCCGCAGCAGGCGCTCGGCCATTACACGCATGAGAAAAACCCTGTGGCCTGTGCCGCGGCATTGGCCGCTATCGAAGCCATCGAAGACGAGCATCTGCTCGAGAATGCGCAAAAGATCGGTAAGCATGCGCTCGCGCGCATGCAGGCGATGAAGCAAAGACATGCCACCATTGGCGACACCCGTGCCCTCGGCCTGCTGCTGGGGATGGAGCTCGCGGGAAATGGGGAGCGTGCGAGCGAGCTGGCCGAGGAGGTCCTCTATCACGCGCTCGCGAAGGGCCTGAGTTTCAAGATTTCCATGGGTAGCATCCTTACGCTCACGCCACCCCTGACGCTGACCATCCAGGAGATGGATCAGGCACTGGATATTATTGATGAATCGCTGTCAGAACTAGCAGGCTGCTGAAAAACCATGTTCAGCCTCCTGCTAGAGGCGTAGGGTAGTTGTGTAAAACAAAGGGCAGGCTCACTGCCCACTGAGAAAGCGCCAAGCAGCAGGTAATTAAGTGGCAAGGAAAAAAGCATTAGCAGTTCATTGCTATCCCACAAGTCCAGGCTTGCAATGCTGTAACTCGCCAAGACTAAAAATGCCTTAGGAATGGGCTGCACTCGGGAGACACGGATCGCCCCTTTGTTTCCGAGACCGTTGCCAGCAGGGATGCTGGCACCGAGCCTACAGGGAAGTATTCACGGCGTGTCTCGGAAACAAAGGTGTGATCCATGCATCGGGTGGTTGTGGGAAAGCAATGATTATTAGAAGTTATAACTTCCTACTTTGAACTTGCTAATTGTCACGTCACACTTGTTACTCGGACTTAGTACTGCCATCCCATCCAACCTCCCGGGCGAAGCGCTCCACCAGAAAGTCGATAAACGCCCGCACCTTTGGCGGCAGATGGCGTTGATGCGGGTATAAGGCGTAGAGGGGCGTATCTTTGGGGGCAACCTGAAACTTGGGCAGTACTTCCCGCAATTGGCCTTGTCTTATATACATGCCAACCAGCCACGCGGGCACCAAAATCAGCCCGGCACCGGCTACTGCTGCAGCCACCAGGGCCTCACCATCGTCGGAAAAGAGACTGCCCGAAACCCGAATGTTCGATGTACCTTTGCGTGCCTTGAAACTCCACACGTTGCTGCCCGGGTGTGCTCTAAAGGTCAGACAGTTGTGGTTGACCAAGTCGGCGGGCAACTGCAGCGTCCCGGCCTTTCTTAAATAAGCAGGGCTGGCGCAGATGATCCGGCGGCCCGATCCGATCTTGCGTGCGACCAAGCTCGAGTCGCGCGGCGGGCCCACTCTTATTGCCAGATCAAAGCCTTCGTCGACGAGGTCGACTAGGCGGTCGGTTACGGCGAGGACAATCTCTACGGCCGGAAACTTTTCCTGAAAAGCTGTGAGCGCCGGCACGATGTGCAGACGTGTGATGCTGGCTGCCACCGTGAGGCGCAGTATGCCGCTCGGGGTGCCGTCCATTTGCGATAACGCAAGCTTGGCCTCGTCGACCTCCATCAGGATTCGCGCCGCACGCTCGTAGTAGAGCTGACCCGCTTCCGTGAGGCTGAGCTTACGCGTGGTGCGATGGAGCAGGCGCGCGCCCAGTTCCTCTTCTAGCTCGTTGATCTGGCGCGAAACCGACGAGGGCGCGACATCGAGCTGTCGTCCAGCTGCCGAGAAGCTGCCCGAATCGACCACTCGCACAAAGATCCGCATACCGGCGACGGTGTCCATTTCTACCTTTGCGCATTACGCATAAATGTTCCTCAGATTAGCTAGTTTATCACAAAGAACAGCCGGTCTATTCTGTTCATCGTAGTGAGTGAGTTGATTTGGATTTTTTTTAGTTAAACCTTGGAGGAAAAGGCTATGAAAGCAGCTGTGAAACATCAATTCGGCGATACTGATGTACTGAAGTACCAACACATCGCCACCCCCAAGCCCAGGCCTGGGCATATCCTGATCAAGGTGCTGGCCGCCGGTGTCAACCGGTTTGATCACTACCTGCGCGAGGGTTCGGTCATACCGGCACTTCCGTTTCCACATATCCTGGGTGCGGATGCGGCCGGTGAGGTGTTTGGCCTCGGTAAAGGGGTGAGCGGCTTTGAGATCGGTGAGCCCGTGGTTGTCGTGCCCGGATATCCCCTTAACGAGTCGGACTACGACATCTATCCAGGGAGCCAGGCGCCGAGCTTTGCTCTGCCCGGTCTGCATATTCCGGGAACGTACGCGCAGTACATCGAAGTTCCGGCACGCTACCTGTTGAAGGACGAAACCGGCCTCAAGCCCGAGGAAGTGGCAACCCTACCCATCGTGCTCGCTACCGGAGTACGCTCGGTAAAAGAGGTCGGCGGCGTCAAAGCGGGTGACAAAGTCCTGGTACAGGCCGGTGCCTCCGGTTCCGGCAGCATGCAGATCCAGATTGCCAAGGCACTTGGAGCCGAAGTGGCCACGACCATACGCGACGCCTCAAAGGCTGACTTCGTACGCCAGATCGGTGCGGATTTCGTTATTAACACCCGCAATGAGGATGTCGTGAAACGCGTCCAGGAGTGGACCGACGGTCGCGGTGCTGATGTCGTCATCGACAATCTAGGCGGCGACGTGCTGGCCAAGAGTATTGAAGCTGCTAAGGCAACTGGCGTCATCGTCGCGTTCGGGTTCGCCGCTGGTCCAGAGGTCACATTTGATATCCGCAGTCTCTTCTTTGGTCAGAAGCAGCTGCGCGGTTCGATGGCGAGTGACATCAGCGATCTCAAGTGGGGCTTGGAGCAGGTGGGTGCGGGCAAAATTAAGCCACTGCTCGATCACACCTTGCCGTTGAGCGAGGCAGCCGAGGCGCATCGCTTAGTGGCCAACAACAAGGTCAAGGGAAACATCGTGTTACTACCCTGGGCCGCGTAGGTTGGGTTAAACGATCCCCTGGATTTGGCAACACCGGGGGATCGTTTCGTCAAGACTAAAATAGGAGGAAACCATGCGTGCAATTATCAAATTCAACAAAGGCGTCATGAAGATGCCGATGCATTGGCAGATCTGGCTTATGTTGCTCGTGTTGGCCAATATGATTGTACCGTTGTTCTTTCTGGGTCGGCGGGAAGCCCAGGTGGTTATTGGTGTTTTCATAGCGAGCGCGGTCATGCAGGTTGTCTTGACGTCCGTGACCGGCTTCACGCGCCTCCTCGGTCTCGGTCACATTCTTTGGATTCCGTTGCTCTACTTCCTGTGGATGCGGCTCG
>JBHHZP010000125.1:0-10784 GCA_046758085.1 Acidiferrobacterales bacterium | reverse complement strand
GCAGGGATGCTGGCACCGAGCCTACATGGAAGTATTCACGGCGTGTCTCGGAAACAAAGGGGCGATCCATGTATGAGACGGTTTTGCGGCAGCAGTGCGTGCGGGAGAACGCGGGTTCAGGAACGCCGCTCTATCTAACTTGGTGTGACCGAAGAATCGGCCGGCGGCAGTTGCAAGAAATAGCCCTGTTCCTGCAGCGCACGGCGAACCTCAGCAGGGTCGGCGTGTGCCAACGTGCGCTGTGGCGTGAGCTCAAGCGTCATTACGAGCTCGATCCGCCCCAGCATGCCCAGCAGAGCCTTCGGTACGCGGGCCAAATCGTGCTCTGCCGTCACGTATAGATAAGTATTCGCGCGTTGGTGCGACTTGTAGATTGCGCATTTCATGATCTATGAGAAAATCTAACAAGCCGTAGGCGCATCCAGCCTACGGTGCGTTTGCGTTCAAACGTCAGGCTTGATCTTGATTTATCGATAACCGCAACTCTCCATCATGGTTTGGGCATTACTAAGGACCATCATCGCCGCGAGTCTGCTCGCGCCAGTGGCCCTGCAGGTGCAAGCGGGGCTGCGCGTCGAGGTTAGGCCCACCGCCTCTCTCGGCGTGCGCATAGCCGATGTCGACCAGGCCGCGATGAAACGGCTCAAGCTCCCGCAAGAGCGAGGCGTGCTCATCACCGCCGTGGAAGACAGCGCCCCCGCCAAACAAGCCGGGCTGCGCGCCGATGACGTGCTCTGGCGCTTCCGCGGAGAAGACCTCTACAGCGTCGCACAACTGCGCCGGCTGGTGCACGAGACACCGCCCGGCCGCAGCGTGCACATTGACTTCTACCGCGCCGGTTTGCTCAAACGCGCCGCTGTCGTGCTCGCTGCTGACGAGTCCCGGCAAGAGTTTACCCTGGATGTTCCCGGCTTTCGCTACAGCTTCCCGCACGACTTTCCGTTGGAGCCCTTCCTCGAGCGCAGGGGTCCGGGCCTGGGAATCACCGTGGTCGCGTTAACCGGGCAGCTGGCTGCACATCTCGGAGCCCAAGGCGGGTTGCTGGTGACTGCGGTAGAGCCCGAGGGCCCGGCCGAACGCGCCGGCATTGAGGCAGGCGATGTCATCGAGCGGGTGGATGGTCACGTCATCGACGACAAAGCGGACCTGCGCGAGGCTACTGCAGGCAAGACAATGATCAGTGTGGAGATCGTGCGCGACCGGAAACGGCGCAAGATTACCGTGCGCCTTGAAGCACAGCCACCCGGCGGATCGGCCGTTTAGCGTCATCTAAGATTCATGGCGGCGCGAGCGCACCCGATACTTGTTCGCGTAATGCTTACCCAAGATCTTGCGTGTCTGCGCCGCCAGCCGCTTGTTACGCGTGGCACGGCGAGTTCGCGGGTTTCTACTCTCTTCCTTGGTGTCGCTGGGAATCGCTTTTTTCATGAGCAAATAACTTGGTAGGGCCAGCGATGCGGCGATGTACGCTGGCAAGAACCTTGACAGATACAATGGCCCCGCTTCAGGCCCGACCGACATTCACATCGTGTTGGGTATGATAATAGTCGCTTTCCTCGGCAAACTGGTTTATCTCTTCCAGCATCTTACGCAACCGTTTTTCGGCCGTGTCGACCTCGCTGCAGGACTCGCAGTTGGCGTCGCCACACGGTTGGCGCGCGAAGAGCCAGAACTGCACGGCCCCGGCCAGCAGTCCGGACGCCACGTCCCAGTGGTCCGCGCCCTCATCCTGTTGCAACAAGCGGTTTCCGAGCGCCACGGCTTCCTCGGCTGCTTGGTCGAACTCTGATATCTCTTGATCGTAGGTAGCCATCTTTTTGCCCACACCAGCGGTTCCCGTAAACTAAGTAACTATTCTACTGCAGGCGTAGTCCGGGCCCAATGAAAGAGGACAATTATCCACTGCTGTCCCACAACCAGACGATACATGGATGCGCCTTTGTTTCCGAGACCGTTGCCAGCAGGGATGCTGGCACCAAGCCTACATGGGTGAGGCGGAGTGAGAGAAAGGTCCAGTGAACCTTTCTCCCGCCGAACGGGCTCGCCACGGACGGCGAGCCCCGGTCCTGCAAGCGCAGCACGATTGCGTAGCGCCGCAGGTATTCACGGCGTGTCTCGGAATCAAAGGTGCAATCCATGTCCGACGGGCGGAGCCCATTCTTAAGGCCTCTTTCTCTTGGCGAGTTTCAGCGTTTTAAGTCGGGACTTGTGGGGCAGCAATGACAATTATCGTTTTTTTGGGGTCCGGCCGCGTACGCACGGCCGCAGGTCGACGACGAAGGCCTGCGGTGGGCACCGAATAGGACATAATGCGCAAATGCACGCGATGGTATCATCCCCATGCCGCGTACATCGCTGCGGTGATGCTCTGTTCCCGACACCGGAATCCCCTGCCATGAGCACAGATTCGGTTCGCCATTACGTATTTCCACCTCCACTGATGCCGTCTCTGCCGGTGAGCGGGCGCGACGAGGTGATTCCCATCCGGCGTATCTACTGTGTGGGGCGCAACTACGCGGCGCACGCCGTGGAGATGGGGTCAGATCCTGATCGTGAGCCGCCGTTTTTCTTCGCCAAGCCCGCCGATGCGATCGTTGCCGGCGGCGGCAAGATTCCCTATCCGCCCCTTACCGATGACCTGCAGCACGAGATGGAGCTCGTGGTCGTTCTGGGTTCGGGTGGACGCGACATTCCGGTGGAACAAGCGCTCGATCATGTATTCGGTTACGCTGCCGGCCTCGACATGACCCGCCGCGACCTCCAGGCCAAGGCCAAGAAGACGGGTCGCCCGTGGGACATGGGCAAAGGTTTTGATTACTCCGCGCCGTGCTCAGCCGTGCGGCCGGCGAGCGAGATCGGCCACCCCGCTGAAGGCGCGATCTGGTTGAAGGTCAACGGCAGGATGCGGCAGTCCGGTGATTTGAACCAGCAGATCTGGAAGGTGGAGGAGGCGATCGCTTATCTATCGCGATTCGTGGCGCTGGCCGCAGGCGATCTGATCTTCACCGGCACGCCGGCGGGTGTAGGCCGTGTCGTGTGCGGCGACCGCCTCGAAGGGCACATCGACCGTGTTGGCGATATTTCCGTGCTCGTTGAGTGAGAACGTCGGTTCACCGGATCGGCGCCGCGATCCTTGCCGGGCCCTGGCGTTTCTAGATAGGCCGACACAGAAGGCAAACAGAGAATCGATGAGGCACGTCCGGCGCGTGCACTCGCTTACGTTCCATTAGAGTTACTGCGGGGAGTTCCAGGACTATGTCTCCGCGTTACCTACAGATTGATCGGGAAGAACGCCCTCAGGGATCGATTTACCGGCTGACGGTCTCACGGCCGGAGCGGCTCAACGTCGTTGATTCCACGATCTTGAATGATCTGGAGTCGGCACTGGCGCAGATTGCTGCCGAGGAGCGTGCCCGGGTGGTCGTGCTGTGCGGAGCGGGCACCAAGGCCTGGATTGCGGGCGCCGACATCCACGATATGGTCAATCTCGATCCGCAAAGCGCCGTTAATTTTATACAACGGTTGCACCGCGTATGCGCGGCCGTTCGCGAGTTGCCGGTGCCGGTCGTGGCGCGCATCGACGGCTATTGCCTGGGTGCCGGCCTGGAGCTCGCCGCGAGCTGCGATTTGCGCGTGGCCTCCGACGACAGCTGTTTCGGCATGCCCGAGGTTCAGCTTGGAATTCCCTCGGTGATCGAGGCGGCATTGCTTCCGCGCCTTATCGGCATAGGACGCGCGCGCGATCTGGTATTGACTGGACGCCTCGTCGGTGCCGATGAAGCGCTTTCCTGGGGCCTGGTGGAATCAGTGGCCCCGCGCGCGGCGCTCGATGCGCTCGTGGAGGAGCGGATCGAGCAGATACTCAGCGCCGGACCCCGAGCGATCCGCCAGCAAAAAATACTTTGCCGGCAGTGGGAAGAGCTGCCTTTGAGCGATGTGATCGCGGAAAGTATCAATGCGTTCAGCCGTGCCTTCGAGAGCAACGAGCCGCGCATTGCGATGGAGCGGTTCTTGCGCAACCGGCGGCGACGCTAGGACGATCGACTCGTGGGCCGGGTAGCCCGTTTGGCAGTTACTATCTGCGCGCGGACGGCTGAAAGACAAAGCCGGTGCCGGCCGGGGCCAACTTGGGTGGACGCGCGGGTTGCGGTGCGGCGTAGAAAACGAGGTGGCCTTTTTCCTGCTTCGACATAAACGGCCGGCTGACGCGCACGCCGGTGCCCTTGGCCTCGGCCTCGCGCCGGGCGCCGTGCAGCTGCTCGGCGAGCTTTTGATCCCACGCAAGCACATACGATCGGGGCTCCTCGAGCCCGTCCACCTTCAGCCAGAGGTATATGCTCTTGCCCTCACGAAGGTCAGCGCCAATGACGTCCGCTTCAGACAGGTCACGTTGCGTCCACTCGAGCACAACCGGCTTAGGCCGACTTAATAGCTCGACCAGGCTGAAGTACGTCGCCGGCAAAAACAATGCAGCAACCACGAGTGCGCCGATCTTGAGCCAGAGCGCGCGTGGCGACCAGATACTGATGGCCGCAAGGATCGCGGCTAATCCGAGCGACACAGTGAACAGATAGAAGGCTTGACTCATAACTGGCGTGCTGTGCGCAGCATCCGAGGCAAATTGTGCACACTGCCGCGGATCAATTGTCCTTTGTCGTCAAGCTTGAACCGCACGGCGGTCAGCTCATCACCTTCACGGGCAATATCGATCCTGGTCGAAAGGATCTGAATTGCGGATTCACCCACAGAGTTTTTTACGCTGACCACAACCGTAGTAGGGACCGGGTAGATATTCGTTTCGTTCCTGTACAGGTGAACGTTGATCGTGTACTCCCCCGCCGGCACCCCCCGGCTGTAGGAGAACTCGTAGTTGAGCCCGGTCATATCGGCCGTGTAGCCGAGGTCATCGCGCAGCAGGTTGAAGAACGCGCCGCCCTTGTTGGAGTAGCCCACCGGCACATCGCCGGGCGCTTGTACCCAGAGGTCCACGTCGGCATCCAGGTCATCCGGCCAGCGGATCTCGACAATGACATTGCCGGGACTGCGTAACGTGTCTTTGGGGGTCGCGCGTGGATTCAGGTGCGGCAACAGCAGCAGCACCAGGGTGACGAAGCCGGCCAGCGCCAGCATGATGACGTCGCGAAATACGGTGGCGCCGCTTTCGTCATCAAACAGGTCAATTTCGCGCATGCTCTTCGGTAAGCTCCATGATCGCGGTGATCAATTTCACCGTGCCGCCAGCCAACAGCTGATGATTGGCCATCAGCCAGACATTGAGGATCGCTCCGATCAGCGTTGTGTATAGTGCAGTCGACATTCCGCTGATCAGGATCGACACCATCGGACCGATGGCGTTGATGTCTGAGGCATGCTCCGGGTCAACGCCCGACAACGCGATGATAAAACCGAGCACGGTGCCTATGAGGCCGAAGATCACCAGGCTGTTTGCAATATGGCGAACGATGGCAATGCGGTGCGCGAGCCGCAAGCGTAACGCACCGATGATGTTTCTGCGGTTATCGGGTTTTCGAACCAGCAACGGCGCCAGCTCATGCACGGCGTTCGCTTGCGTACCGCATTCCCGCACACCATTAAGCTCTTGGCTCGTCTGCCAGACTCGCCGCCCGCAAATGGCCAGCCCGGCGACGAACACGAGAAATATGACTACGGACAGATAGGTGCGGTCGGCCGCGATCGCCATGTCGACCAGGCCCTGAATATAGGCCGCGCCAAGCAGCGCAAAGCCCACCAGGTTGAGTAACGCAAATCGGAGAACCAGGAGATACTGATACGGGTCCTGCACGCGGCATCGTGCCTTTGCAAGCAGCTGCGCCAGGTGTCCGCGCATCGTGACAGCTTCTGCCGAGGTCTCGGCCATGGCCGTCACAGTCTCAAAAAGCGGGGTAGGCGAGACCTCGCCCGCGCGATCGGCGGCGTGAGTCTGAGTTTGGTCCTTACAACGCCGCGGGGGCCTCTCGGCCGCCGTGGATTCCATGGGCCTCTTCGTCTCGTCCCGTGTCTGGACGCTCTTCATGACGAGGCACCTCTCTTTTGGCTGTATGTACAGGGCATCTGAGTGCAATTCGCATGCCACCCTGCCCGGATATAAATAAATTGTAGACTACAAACAGAGGGTTATGGTGCGGCGAAATTCAAGGCCGACGCCTACTTGGGCTAATATCCGGGGCAACGCCGTAGGTTGGGGTGAGCGCCAGGTCTCGCAACGACCCATTTTGCCGTGCACCACGGATTCCGAGACCATCTTTGACCGCGTATAGCCGTGTTTCCCGCGATCATTCCGGCGGGCCCACCCCGAGCGCCGGCCGATTTCAGTGATTCAAAAAGTTAGGCAAGTAACAACGCGCCGAGTTCCGATTGCACGCACTCAATCATCGCCTCACCGCCCGCTCCGACCACGAAACCGCGCCGGCTGACGCGGTGCGCACTCGGACGCACTACGCGGCCGGACCGCTATTGGCGTCCATCGCCCGCCACCAGCAATCGCTCCCGTTGACGGCAACAGGAGATCACGCAGCAAGCCACTTCCATCGCTGTTGTCGTGTCGCTAAACTGCGCGAGGTCCAATTGGAGCTTTTCGACTCTTCTTACAGATGCCCAGATGGACGCGCGCGGGCATAGTGCATCGTTGCCACCCATCTGCGCAAAACACGGGCGATCGCCATGCAAGTCCAGCTCACCCTACGCCTATACGAAGAGCTGAATGACTACCTCCCACCTGACAAAAGAAAGGTGTCGTTCGTGCACGCTGTAGGTGATGGCAGCACAGTTGAGCATGTTATGCGCACACTCGGCGTTCCGCTCGACGAGATCGAACTCGTCCTGGTAAACGGCGAGTCTGCTTATTTTTCGCATCGTCTGCACAATGGGGATCGCGTCAGTGTCTACCCGGTATTTGAGTCGCTCGACATCAGCTCGCAGCTGCGGGTGCGAGTTCGCCCTTTGCGTGAGCTCCGCTTCGTCGTCGCTGGCAATCTGAACAGACTAGCTAGAACCCTGCGGATGCTTGGCTTCGACACCGTCTACCGGAGCGACTGTACGGACGATGAGCTCATTGCCTTGTCGCACAAAGAGCGGCGCATCCTGTTGAGCCGGGACCACGCACTCGCGCACAAGAGCAGTCTGACCCATGCTTACCATGTACGCGCCAACACACCGCGCGAGCAGTTAACAGAAATCCTCCGTCGTTTCGATCTTCTTGACTCGCTTAACAAGCGCAAATCCCAGCTTCCTGATGTACCATAATGCCGGATAGAGGGAGTGCCCTGCGAAGCGGGTGGCATGATGCGAACCCTGACCTCATGCAAACATTAGCGACGGTGAAAAGCAAACAGACCTACGAGCAGAAGTTCGACCGAATCGCGGAGCAGGTGCCGCTGGCCGCACTGCCGCAAGCGGAGCAGTCGTTTCTGCGTGAGAAATCTTGCCAGCACCGTTTCACACTGCAGGAATTGCGGCAGATCACGGAAATAGCGCTGGATCTCTCCACCTGGAAGGAAACCTCCATCATGGGGCTGTGGCCGCACGACCTCCCACCTGGCTTGACCGGCAAGGCCGCCAGGGTACGCGTAATCGAGCGCGTCCGGCAGCATTGGAATGCCCTGAAATGGAGTGCCAACCGTTATGACAGCTTCGGTCGGGCGGCCAAACCTGTAACCCCGAAAACTACGCTGCTGCAACGGGAAAAAAACAAGCTCGGGCTCGGCTATTGCCCTGTAGCCTCGCCCCGGACGCGTTGCTGTAATCTCATGACGTTGGATGCAGTGGAGAATTGCGGCTTCGGCTGCAGTTATTGCAGCATCCAGTCCTTCTATCACGGCAACAGGATCTATTTTGACCCCCGGTTCGCGGAAAAACTGGAGGCCCTGCAGATCGAGCCGGACCGCGTCTATCACATCGGCACCGGCCAGTCCTCGGATTCACTCATGTGGGGCAACAAGCATGGCGTCCTCGACGCTTTGACGGGCTTCGCCCGCAAATTTCCGAATGTCATCCTGGAAATGAAGACGAAGTCCCGGAACGTGTCTTATTTCCTCAAGCACGACACCCCGCGGAACATCATCTGCACCTGGTCGTTAAACACGCCGGCCATCATCACCCACGAAGAACATCTGACCGCGCCCCTCGAGGAGCGGCTGGCGGCGGCGCGCAAGCTCGCCGACCGGGGCATCCTGGTCGGCTTTCACTTCCACCCCATGGTCCATTACGAGCACTGGCGCCAGGACTACGCCGAGCTGTTCGAGGTTGTCCAGAGAAGTTTCGAGCCCGCCGAGGTCGCGCTGGTCTCCCTGGGCACGCTCACCTTCACTAAGCCGGTCATGCGGCAGATTCGCACGCGCCAGCTCAACAGCAAGATCCTACAGATGCCCCTGGTTGAGGCCGACGGCAAGCTTTCCTACCCGGAGGAGATGAAGCTCGACATGTTTCGCCATGTCTATCACGGATTACAAAGCTGGCACGATAAGGTTTTCTTTTATCTGTGCATGGAAAACCACCGTCTGTGGAAACCGGTGTTTGGCTACGACCACCCCTCCAACGAGGCCTTCGAGACCGCCATGAAGTCGAGCTACATGGGGAAGATCGAGCACGCCAGGGCACGCTGTGATGCAAATATCGCAGCGCACCAAAACGACAACAGTGCCGGTAGCTCGAGGTTGTTTATTCCTTGATCTAGATCAACGACCAGGATGCGATTTTGTGATTTTTTACGCCTTCCGTCAGGACAGCGAATATAGTGAAAAACAACGACACCCGTGATTCGCGCAGCAAAGCCAACCACCCCGATTTCCCACGATGAGCAGAGCGATGAAAACCGTGCGTGAGATTCTGCAAAGCAAAGGCTACGAGTACTGGTGTGTGACCCCGGATACCCCGGTATTCGATGCTATCAAAATGATGGCCGATAAGAACGTCGGAGCGTTGCCCGTGTTCGAGGCAGACCAGCTGGTTGGGGTTATCTCCGAGCGCGATTACGCCCGCAAGATAGTGTTGAAACAGCTCACCTCCAAGGATACGCCGGTCAGGGAAATCATGAGCAAGGAAGTGATCCACGTAAGCCCCGAGCAGACGACCGATGAGTGCATGGCGCTGATGACCGACCACCATGTCCGCCACCTGCCGGTGCTGGAGGGGAAAAAACTGATCGGCGTGATTTCGATCGGCGACGTGATCAAGGCCGTCCGCGCGAACCCCCTCTGAGAGAGATCGTGTCTTGCCTTGTTTAGCGAGATGAGGGTCCGTCTTATGGTGGATAACCCAGATTGGCCCCGATATCGAGCGACTAAGAACGGGGGGCTGGCAATCAGCACCTAAATGGTGAACTTTCCTTCTATCCACCTTGTCGGGGGTTGGGGTCTTTCCGGGCGCGCTCATCGGATTCATAGTCCGGTGCTGCTCGACAGAGATCAACCACTTTGGGTGTGGCTGTGCCGTAAGTACGCCTGCCAGGCGCCGCCCCACTAGCCTGTCTATCAGCAAGATATCGCAAGGAAGCGAGGTACGGGAGATCTCCACGATCTCTATCGCGCACCTCGAAGTCTCCGATTGGAAGGCGCTCGCTGACGAAGTATGAGCGCATCGGGAAGGTTCTGTCAGCCTCCAATGCTCCTGCGAGGAGAGAACTTACATTGGCGTCTTCTTGGGCGAAACCGTTGCCGTCAAGGAACGGGGCAAGCAAAATGTAGTCGAGCTGCCGCGCTTCCCGTGGATGCAGTTAGAATGAGTGCGGTCCGGCACGAACACGGTAATCTCACATGTTCAGCCCCTTACGCGGATTATTTTCGAACGACCTCGCCATTGACCTTGGCACCACCAACACGCGGGTCTACATGCGTGGCAAGGGAATCGTGCTCGACGAGCCGTCCGTCGTTGCGATTCGCTATGACCGGGGATCGAGTAGCAACCGCAGCATCCTGGCGATAGGGGAGGCGGCCAAACGGATGCTGGGGCGCACACCAGGCAATATTCAGGCGATACGGCCGATGAAGGACGGGGTGATCGCCGACTTCACGGTGACGGGCGAGATGCTCAGGTACTTCATCCGTCGCGTTCATGAGAACCGCCTGTTCCGGCCAAGCCCGCGCATAATCGTTATCTGCGTGCCCTGCGGCTCGACGCAGGTCGAACGGCGCGCGATCAGCGAGGCAGCGAAGGCGGCCGGCGGCCGCGAAATCCATTTAATAGAAGAGCCAATGGCCGCCGCCATCGGTGCCGACCTCCCTGTCGTCGACCCGACGGGGTCAATGGTGCTGGACATCGGTGGTGGCACGACCGAGGTAGGGGTGATCTCGCTCGGCGGCATCGTTTATGCTGACTCCCTGCGGATGGCGGGGGACAATATGGATGCGGCGATCATCGACTACATCCGCCACACCTACGATCTATTGATCGGTGAGGTCACGGCAGAGCGGATCAAGTGCGAGATCGGCAGCGCCTGGCATCAAAGCGAGGTGCGCCGTATGCAGATCAAAGCCCAGCACATCGTCGATGGGGTGCCACGCACCCAGGAGATTGATAGCCACGAGATCCATACCACGCTGAGCGATTGCCTGCGCGCTATTGTGGGTGCGATCAAGACTGCGCTGGAAAAAACGCCGCCCGAGCTCGGCGCCGATGTGGCCGAGAAGGGAATCGTCGTAACGGGCGGGGGCGCGCTCTTGCGCGACATCGATCGCATGCTCGCTGCCGAGACGGGCCTGCCCATCATTATTACCGACGATCCGCGCACCTGTGTAGTCAGAGGATGCGGCCGGGCACTGCAAGAGGCG
>JBHHZP010000124.1:0-10882 GCA_046758085.1 Acidiferrobacterales bacterium | reverse complement strand
AAGCCGGCCAAGTTCGTCGAGCTCTATGCCGCGTACCGGGTATCCGACTCCGATCTCGCCGGTCTGAGCAAGGTGTCCGCGCTCAATGTCGGCAGCCGCATCAAGTGGAAGTAATACCCGCGCGTATATGCGAAACGCAGCCGCGGATTATGGTTTACCCAATAAAAATAAATAAGAAAGGGTCGTTGTAAGTAGGCCAGCGCAACTGGCCGCTGGAAAAGGGCTTACGCCGTCGAGGTGTAGGCCCTTTTTTTAATACCAGGGTCGAGCACGGCGCAGGCTCAGGCCAGGCGCAGCGGGCATGGGCTGCGGCCATTACCGATGGTATGGACAAGCGCCGGGCCTGTGCGATCAATCGCCAGCGCAGGGGCTGGCCAGCGCCTGTAGCCGACCCAGATCGTGGATACGAATGTAGCGGCGCTGCACAGTCAGCAGCCCCTCTTCTTGGAAGCGGGTGAACAGGCGGCTCACGGTTTCGCGGGCGAGACCCAGGTAGTTGGCAATGTCGTCGCGCGGCATGCTCAAGTTGAACTCGCGCTCGGAGAAGCCGCGTTGCTTGAAGCGCGCGCACAGGTTGAACAGGAATGTGGCCAGGCGCTCTACGGCGCTCTTCTTGCCCAGTAGCAATAACATCGCGTGGTCGGTGGCCACCTCACGGCCGATCAGCCGCAGCAGCTGGCGTGGTAGCCCGGGCAGGAGCTGGCACATCCTCTCGAGCTGGAACACGGGCAGCTCGCAAATATGCGTCGTTTCCATAGCGAGTGCCGAACAGGTGTGGCGCTCGTCCTCGAGCCCGTCGAGCGCCAGCAGCTCACCGGGGAGGTGAAAATCCACGATCTGCTCGCTGCCGTTCTCGGTCGATACGTAGGATTTGATCGAGCCGGAGCGCACCGCGTAGAGCGACAAGCAGGCATCCCCTGCCCGAAACACGTGCTCGCCGCGCGCCAGCAGGCGATGCCGCAACACGACACGATCGAGGTGCTCGACCTCGGTGGAGTCGAGCCCGTGTGGCAGGCACAAATTACCCAGTGCGCAGTCTTTGCACGAAACCTTGGTCCGGGATGATTCAAGCGCGCGGCTTGGCTCGCCCATTCGTTATATCTCCGCGAAAACCCTGCACATTGGATCAGTATTCCCGCCTGCAATCAACTCGGGCTGGCGCGCCGGCCGGGACGGGGTCATTGTCTCGATTGTAGCCTGCCCGGGCGCATGTTCACCATTGCGCGCCATTGCTATATCGTAGCGCCGGAGGTGGTGTGGATGAATGCTGCGACGGAAAGTTCGGCTCAGGCGCAAATCATCGCGTCATTGCGAGACCTGGGATTGGTGCCCGAGGACGGGCCGGTGTCGATGGTCCCGCTGACCGGCGGCGTGTCATCCGACATATGGCGCGTCGATCTTGCGCAGGGCCGTGTGTGCGTGAAGCGCGCGCTGCCGCAGCTCAAAGTCGATGCACAGTGGGAGGCGCCGGTAGAGCGTAATGCCTATGAGTGCGCTTGGATCGATACGGTCGCGCGGATCTATCCGCACGCGGTGCCCAAGATCATGGCGCATGACGCCAACGCCGGCTTGTTCGTCATGGAGTACCTCCACCCTGCGAAGTATCCCGTTTGGAAAGGGCAGTTGCGTAAAGGCCAGGCCGATCCGGCATTGGCGGCACGTGTGGGTACGACCGTGGCCGGCATACACTGCGCGACCGCCGACGAAAATGAGCTAGCTAAGCGGTTCGCGACGGATCCCATCTTTTACGCCCTGCGCCTGGAGTCCTACCTGGTTGCGACGGCGCGGCGCCATCCGGAGCTTGCCGCCGAGCTTCAAGAGCTGGTGCAGGCCACCGCGCAGACGAAACGTGCACTGGTCCATGGCGACATCAGTCCCAAGAACATTCTCGTTGGACCGAAGGGGCCGGTGTTTCTTGATGCGGAGTGCGCCTGGTACGGCGACCCCGCCTTTGACCTGGCCTTTTGTCTCAATCACTTGCTGCTCAAGTGTGTGTGGGTGCCGCACGCCGCACGCGCTTTTCTTACATGCTTCACAGCCATGGCGGCGGCATATCGTGCGGCCGTTACATGGGAAGCGAAGGATGAGCTGGAGGCGCGGGCCGCACGTCTGTTGCCCGGGCTGATGCTCGCGCGCGTCGATGGCAAATCACCGGTGGAGTATCTGACCAAGGAGCGCGATAAAGAGCATGTGCGCCACGTCGCGCGGGCATTGCTTATCGATCCCCGCGCGCGGCTCGAGCAAGTGCGCGCCGCCTGGGTGAAGGAACTCGGGCTGTGAGAGCAACCGGGATCGCGGCAGTCCGGGCTCGGCGCGTGTGGGACTCACGCGGACGACCGACAGTGGAAGCGGAAGTACAGCTCGCGCACGGCGTGCGCGGACGCGCGATTGCACCCGCAGGCGCCTCGACCGGGTCGGGTGAGGCGGTGGACCTGCGCGATGGCGGCGAGCACCTCGGCGGCTACGACGTGAGCCGGGCAATCGCCAACGTCAACGACGAGATTGCGGCGGCACTGAAGGGAGCCGATGCGGCCGACCAGGCAGGCGTTGATGAGATTCTTATCAAACGGGACGGCACCCAGAACAAGCACCGGCTCGGCGCCAATGCCTGTGTGGCGGTATCCATGGCGACCGCGCATGCGGCGGCGACGGCGACGGGCGTGCCGCTCTGGCGTTACTTACTGGACGGGGGGGAGCCCACCCTGCCCTTGCCCGAGATCCAGATCTTTGGTGGCGGGGCGCATGCCGGTGGGCGCGTAGACGTGCAGGATTTTCTTGTGGTGGCAGCGGGTGCTGAGAGCTTTGAGCAGGCGCTTGCGTGGACCGCCGAGGTCTACCACCAGGCCGGCGCGCTTATAGCAGCGCGCGGCCGGCGCTGCGGCGTGGCGGATGAAGGTGGCTGGTGGCCGGCGTTCGCCACCAACGAAGAGGCGCTGGACATGCTCGTGCGCGCCATCGAGGCCGCCGGTCTCAGACCCGGTGAGCAGATGGCGATCGCGCTCGATATTGCCGCCTCCCAGTTCGGGCACAACGGCCGCTACCGGCTGGGGCTGGAGGACCGGGAGCTAGGAAGCGACGAGTTGGCAGAGCTGATAGTAGACTGGATCGATCGGTATCCGATCATTTCGATCGAAGACCCCTTCGCCGAGGATGACGAGCACGCGTGGATCGAGCTGATGCGCGCCGTTGGCGAGCGCGTGCAGATCGTCGGCGATGACCTGCTGGTGACGAACGCCGCACGTATTCGCCAGGCGGCGGTGCGGAAAAGCTGCAACGCGGTGCTGCTCAAACCAAACCAGGCGGGGACTTTGACGGAGACGCGCGCGGCCTTCGATGCGGCACGTGCGGCCGGTTTTGGCGCGATCGTCTCGGCGCGCTCCGGCGAGAGCGAGGATGTCACCATCGTGCACCTGGCGGTCGGCTGGGGTGTGCGCCAGCTCAAGGTGGGTTCGTTTTCACGCTCCGAGCGCATGGCCAAGTGGAACGAAGCGCTTCGAATAGAGGAGGCGTTGGGACCCAAGGCACGCTTTGCCGAAGGTGGCCCATTCCGGTTCAGGGGGCCGGAATAAGGCAATCTTACTGAATGTTTTCGGGCACGATTCGCTGTGTTTTAAAGGGCCAGTGATGTTGTGCTTGCTTTAATTCAACTCCTCAATATAGGGGTCCATCTGCTCGAGAAATTTCAGTGTCGCGTCGATATCGGGCGCCATCTCGCGGTCCTCCTTCCATTCCGGCACGCACGCGCGCAACGCACCGTGCAGGCGCTCGATCTCCGGGCTGGAGATGAGCGGGCGCAGCAGGTCGATCCCCTGGGCGGCGGCCAGGAGCTCGATGGCGAGCACGCGCTTGGTGTTCGCGAGGATCTGCTGCAGCTTCAAGCTCGCCCACATTCCCATCGACACATGATCTTCTTTATCGGCCGAGGTCGGTATCGAGTCCGCCGTGGCCGGATGACACATGGTCTTGTTCTCACTGACCAAGGCGGCGGCACTGACCTGGGCGATCATGAAGCCTGAGTTCAGACCGGCGTCGCGCACCAGGAACGGTGGCAGCGCGGAGAACGCCGTGTTGGTGAGCTTCTCGATACGGCGCTCGCTGATGGCCCCGAGCTCGGCCATGCCGAGCCCCAGGATGTCGGCCGCGAGCGCCATTGGCTCGCCATGGAAGTTTCCACCTGAAAGGATCTCTTCCTCATCGGGAAACACCAGTGGATTGTCCGTCACCGCGTTCATTTCCACGGTGACCTTGGCCTCCACGTCGCCGAGCAGGTCACGCACGGCGCCGTGCACTTGCGGGATACAGCGCACGCTATAGGGATCCTGGATGCGCACATCGTTACGACGGTGCGACTCACGGATGGCGGAACCTTGCAGCAGTTGCCATAGGTTGGCGGCACTGGCCTGCTGTCCGGGGTGGGGCCGCAACGCATGCAGGCGCGCATCGAAGGCGGTGTCGGTGCCGCGCAGCGCATCGGTCGACATGGCGGCAACCACATCGGCGATGCGCACCAGGCGGCGGGCCTCGAGCACGGCCAGCGCCAGCAACGCCGTCATCGCCTGCGTACCGTTGATCAACGCAAGTCCTTCCTTCGGTTGCAGTGTCAGTGGCATAACGCCGGCTTTCCTCAGCCCTTCCTTGGCAGGAAGCTCTTTGCCGTCAAGGCATACGCGCCCTTTACCTAGCAACGGCAGCGCAAGATGGGCAAGCGGCGCGAGGTCGCCACTGGCGCCGACTGAGCCGCGACTCGGAATTACCGGAAGCACATCGGCGTGCAGCAGCGCCAGCAGTGTCTCGATCACTTCGGGTCGCACCCCCGAGTGACCCCGGGCAAGCGTGTTGGCACGAAGCAGCAGCATGCCGCGCACGGCGCGGCCCGGTAGCGGTTCACCTGTGCCTGCACAGTGACTGAGAATGAGCCGCTCCTGTAGCACCAGCAGGTCCTGGGGATCTATGCGGGTGCCTGCGAGGTCGCCGAACCCAGTGTTCACGCCGTAGATGGGGGCGCCGCCCGCCAGCAGTTTCTGCACGGCCTTGTGCCCGGTGCCCACGCGCTCGCGCGCCGCGTTGCTGAGCGTGCACGGCGCGTGTGCCAGTACCACCGCCTGGAACCGTTCCAGGTTGAGCGCCTGGCCATCGATCTCGATCATGCCTCGTTCCCGCTGCGCGACCGCCACCGTAGCGTTACGCCTTCAGCATCGGCAAATTGAGCCCGTGCTCACGTGCGCATTGCCGTGCAAGCTCGTAGCCGGCGTCCGCATGGCGCATCACACCGCTCGCCGGATCATTGGTGAGCACCCGCTCAATACGATGCGCCGCCGCATCGGCGCCGTCACACACGATCACCATGCCGGCGTGCTGCGAGAAGCCCATGCCGACCCCGCCGCCATGGTGGAAGCTGACCCAGGTGGCGCCGCTCGCCGTGTTCAGCAGCGCGTTCAGCAGCGGCCAGTCGGACACGGCATCGGAGCCGTCCGGCATGGCCTCGGTCTCCCGGTTCGGGCTGGCGACGGAACCGGAATCCAGGTGGTCACGCCCGATCACAACAGGCGCATCGAGCTCACCGTCGGCCACCATCTGGTTGAAGGCAAGACCCAGGCGTGCACGATCACCGAGGCCGACCCAGCAGATACGCGCCGGAAGGCCCTGGAAATGGATGCGTTCGCGCGCCATGTCCAGCCAGTGGTGCAGGTGCGGGTCACCCGGTATAAGCTCCTTGACCTTCTCGTCGGTCTTGTAGATGTCCTCGGCATTGCCCGACAGTGCGGCCCAACGGAACGGCCCCAGGCCGCGGCAGAACAACGGCCGGATGTAAGCGGGCACAAATCCGGGAAAGTCGAAGGCGTTTTCAACCCCCTTTTCATATGCCATTTGCCGGATGTTATTCCCGTAATCGACGGTCGGGATGCCGGCATGATGGAACTCCAGCATCGCCCGTACCTGCATGGCCATCGACGCCTTGGCGGCATCTATCACGGCCTGCGGATCGTGCTGGCGCATACGCGCGGCGTGCTCGAGCGTCCAGCCGGCCGGCAGGTAACCGTTGAGCGGGTCGTGGGCGCTGGTCTGATCGGTGACTATGTCCGGGCGTACGCCCCGCTTGACCAGCTCGGGGAAGACCTCGGCGGTGTTGCCGAGCAGACCCACGGAGATCGCGCGGCCTTCGCGGCATGCGCGTTGAATCAAGCTCAGCGCCTCATCGAGGTCGCGCGACATGTGATCCAGATAGGCGGTATTCAGACGCTTACGGATGCGCGCAGGATCGCACTCCACGGCGAGCATCGATGCCCCCGCCATGGTCGCCGCCAGCGGCTGCGCCCCGCCCATTCCGCCAAGCCCGCCGGTGAGGATCCATCGGTCCCGCAGCTCGCCACCGTAGTGTTGCTTGCCCATGGCGACAAACGTCTCATGAGTGCCCTGCACGATCCCTTGGCTGCCGATGTAAATCCATGAGCCGGCGGTCATTTGGCCGTACATCATCAGGCCTTGTCTGTCGAGCTCGTTGAAATGATCCCAGTTCGCCCAGTGCGGCACCAGGTTGGAGTTGGCGATGAGCACGCGTGGGGCATCGGGATGGGTCTTGAAAACGCCGACGGGCTTGCCGGACTGGATAAGCAAGGATTCATCATCATTGAGCGCTTTGAGTGCGTCGACGATCTTGTCGTAGCACTCCCAGTCTCGCGCCGCCCGCCCGATACCGCCGTAGACCACCAGCTCGTGCGGCTTTTCCGCCACTTCCGGGTCGAGGTTGTTCATCAGCATGCGCAGCGCCGCCTCCGTCAGCCAGCTCCGGGCGTTGAGCGTCGTGCCCCGCGGTGCACGTATTACACGATTCGTGTCGATGCGCCGGCCTTTGCTGCCGGCTTTGGCGTCATCGCGGTGGATCTGGGCTTTCATGGTCGTGTTCCTCCGGTGAAAATCAGCGCACGGCATCACGCACAAAGATTTGACACCTGTGCCTAACGAAAGTCAGCCGCTTTCCGCGCTCCCCTCAGGTTCAGCGTAGCCGTGGCCGGTGCAACAGCAAGGCGCGATTGCCTTCAGGGACTGGGTGTTCCATGCGCGATTACGCTGTGACACGGATTGCATCCAAGACGATAGGCGAGCTCGCGCGGATGCTCTACGTCCCACAGCACAAAATCGGCATCCTTGCCGACCTCCAGCGTACCTACGCGCGCACTCATCCCGAGTGCCTTCGCCGCGTTGCGGGTAACACCCGCCAGCGCTTCCTCCGGGGTCAGGCCAAACAGGATACAGGCCATGTTGAGCATGAGCAGAAGCGAGCAGACCGGCGCGCTACCCGGGTTGCTGTCGCTGGCGAGCGCCACGTTCACGCCATAGCGGCGAAACAGGTCGACTGACGGTTTCTTCGATTCGCCGAGGAAGTAAAACGCGCCCGGCAGCAGAACGGCAACAGTGCCGGCAGCGGCCATGGCCTTGATCCCATCTTCGCAGGCGTACTCGAGATGATCGGCGGACCACGCATGATAGCGCGCAGCCAGGGCCGCGCCCCCCGTATCGGAAAGCTGATCGGCGTGCAGCTTGATCGGCAGGCCGTAGCCACGCGCCGCCTTGAAGACGCGCTCGGTCTGCGCCGGCGTAAAGGCGATGTGCTCACAGAAGGCATCGACCGCGTCGGCCAGTTTTTGCGCCGCCACCGCAGGCAGGACTTGGCCGCACACAACGTCGATGTAAGCATCCGGGCGGTCTTCGTACTCGGGTGGCAGCACGTGTGCACCGAGGTACGTGGTGACGACATTTACCGGCGAGTGCTGGCCAAGCGCGCGGGCTACGCGCAGCATCTTGAGCTCCGTGTCCAGATCGAGACCATAGCCGGATTTGATCTCTATCGTAGTAACGCCCTCGGCAGTGAACGTGGCCAGGCGCGATTGTGCGGCGCGAAGCAACGCCTCCTGGCCCGCTTCCCGGGTCGCCTTTACCGTCGACAAGATGCCACCGCCTTGACGCGCGATGTCCTCGTAGCGGCTGCCGGTGAGCCGCTGCTCGAATTCCAATGCGCGCTGGCCACCGTAGACCAGGTGGGTATGACAATCAATGAGCCCGGGTGTGATCCAACGGCCGTCTGCCTTATATATAGGTATGTCTTTCAAGGCCACCGCCGGCAGGTCGCGACGCGCTCCTACCCAAGAGATTTGGCCATGTTTTATCGCCAGCGCGCCGTCTTTGATGGCGCCGTAGGGTGCGGGAACAGTCGCGGCCATGGTGGCCAAGTTGGCGTCAAGCCAGATCGCATCCCATTGGTCCGTCGCGTCGGTCATCCGGTATCGCTCGAGGTCGGTCGCGGCTCGATCGGTATTGTAGGGCGGCGGCGCCCCTGTTGCGAGGATAGGGACAGATGCTATCGTTCGTGCAAACGTGGCGCGCATAGTACGCGGAACGCAGGTATTTTTGCGTGGTAATCTATCGGCCTGAGTCTGTGCACCGGATGCCTGCGCGCAACGCCGAGCGAGCAGAGGGCCCGTTAGGCGAAACCGTACATTGGAGACCCTTGCCTGTTCCGTACCTCTGCGTTGTCTGCGTCTTCTCCAGCAGGGCGCTGAAAAAGTCCGTCCCTGGCTTTTTCAGCTCGCAGAGCAAAAAGCGCGGTTTTTGCTCTGTTCCACTTTTCAAACACTTACATGTTTGAAAAGTGTGCGGTGCTTCCCTACACCGTTCCAGCAGCCTGCTAGAGCGCTTGCTGTAGCGAGGATGCAAGCGTACTTTTTGCTGCGCGCAGTGACTGTAAATGCAACTGTTTGCTGAAAGCGTACTTCTGGTCGGCGGCTGGGCCCGCAACGTTGTTATCGACGTGGCCGAGGACGGCCTTATCACGCACATAAGCCGCGATATTAAGCGACAGCCTCGAAGCGCGCAGACCATAACCGGCCCGGTAATACCGGGTGTTCCCAACCTCCATTCGCACGCGTTTCAGCGGGCGCTTGCCGGACATTGCGAGCGTCGCGGGCCGGGTGACGGCGATTTCTGGACCTGGCGCCAGTCGATGTATGACTTCGTGTCGCGGGTCACGCCCGAGCAGGTCCAGAGTATTACCGAGCAACTCTACGTCGAGATGCTGAAGGCCGGCTACACGGCGGTCGCCGAGTTCCACTACCTGCATCACGACCGCAACGGCCAGCCTTACGGTAATCTCACCGAGATGTCCGACCGTATTATCGCCGCGGCACAAAACACCGGCATCGCCTTTACACACCTGCCGGTGCTCTACGTGCACGGCGGATTCGGCGGCAAGCCGCCCGCCAGCGGCCAGCGGCGTTTCGTCAACGACATCGAGCGCTATGCGCAGCTGCTGCAAGCACTGTTCACGCATTACGGTAACCACGGCAACGTCCGTATCGGCACGGCCGCGCACTCACTGCGTGCCGTCAGCCCCGAGCTGCTGCATCAGATGGTCGAGGCCCTTGACGGGCTGGACGCCGCGGCGCCCATCCACATCCACATCGCCGAGCAGCAAAAGGAGGTCTCGGAGTGTGAGGCCTGGTGCGGGCAGCGGCCGCTGGCATGGTTGTTCGACAATATCGGAGTCGACCGGCGCTGGTGCATGGTGCATGCGACACACGTTTCTGACGGGGAGCTCCAACGGCTCGCCGCGAGTGGTGCCGTGGCCGGGCTCTGCCCGACCACGGAGGCAAACGTGGGCGACGGCCTGTTTCCCGCCGTCGCGTACTTGCGCGGCGGCGGCACGTTCGGCGTCGGCTCGGACAGTCATGTTTCCGTGAGCCCGGCCGAGGAGCTGCGGTGGCTCGAGTACGGGCAACGGTTATTGCACCAGCGCCGCGCGTTACTGACGAAAGCAGGCTCGTCCTCGGTCGGTGCAGGTCTCTACAAGCACGCCGTCGAGGGCGGGGCGCAGGCGTGTGGTTTTGCAGGCGGCGGCCTGGCTGTCGGCAAGCGCGCCGATCTGGTAGTGCTCGATCCCAACGCACCTGTCTTGAGCGACAAGCGCGAGGACCTTTTGCTCGACGCATTTGTATTTGCAGGCAACCACAATGCCGTCAAAGACGTCATGGTCGGTGGCCGCTGGCGAGTCGTCGATGCCCGGCACGTGCGCGAGGACGAAATCCTCGGCCGATTTAGAGAAGCGCTGAATCGGCTATCAGTTCCATAACGTTTCGGCACTAGCAGGATGTCGAAAAAGGGCATCCATGGCATTAGTGTTCCACAAGTCTCGGCTTGAAACGCTCAAACTCGCCAGGACAAAGATGCCTTATGAATGGGCTGCGCTCGAAAGACATGGATCGCACCTTGGTTTCCGAGACCGTTGCCAGCAGGGATGCTGGCACCGAGCCTACATGGAAGTATTCACGGCGTGTCTCGGAAACCAAGGTGCGATCCATGTTTCGGCTGGTTGTGGGACAGCAGTGCATCCATGACCTTTTTCGACTCGCTTCCCTGCGGTGCCTAGCAGGGCGTTTTCAACACCCTGCTAGGACCGGCTTCGCGTGAGCTACGCTGTCATGCGCACCTGCGCGACGCCGACCATGGTGTCGCGCGTCACGAGTGCCGCAAGCTCCTCCTCGCCCATTTGCTCCGTACCCGCAGGTCGCATTGGCAGCACGAGGTAGCGCATGTCGGCGGTGCTGTCGTGCACGCGCACATCGACGTCGTCGGAAAGCCTGGTTCCGAACTCGGCCAAGACCGCGCGCGGTTCGCGCACCGTGCGCGAACGATACTCCCTGCTCTTGTACCACGCAGGCGGAACCCCCAGCAGCATTCGCGGGTAACACGAGCACAGCGTGCAGACAATGATATTGTGCACCGTTGGTGTGTTTTCGACGACCACCAGCTTCGTCGTGCCCATGTCGATACCGAGCTCCTCGACGGCAGTGCTGCCGTCGGCGAGCAGTCGTGCCTTGTAGGCGGGATC
>JBHHZP010000123.1:0-10973 GCA_046758085.1 Acidiferrobacterales bacterium | reverse complement strand
GTTGAGCCTTGATGACACCCGTGGACAGCGAGGAAGAACAAGGACGAAGGACGAATTAAATCGTGAGGGGCGACTTCAATTGCGAGTGGCAAATAGCAAAACTGCAGTAGCGGGTGGCGCGTGGCTAGTAGCGAGGAGAAAAGGCGAGGGACGGGCGGCTGGGGGTGGAGGATTGAGAACCGCAGACCGTGAGCGATGAGGTGTGAGGGGTAGCGACGGGGCAAGGCGCAGAGCACACCCGAGCGTTTTAGTCTTTATTCTCATAGGCTTAAGCCCCCCCTAGCGGATTCCCTTTGCCCGGTAGGGCTGTTAGAATATTTTATTACTCCAGGTAGTGTACGTGGAATGCCGAAAGCGCACTGACTTGTCGGCGTATCCCCCCTACCGAGGGCGCACCCAGGCTGCTGTCCTGCCAGGGAAGAGCTCACGGTCCCGCGAGCGTTAAAACCCGCATCGTACCCGTGGCCCGGCATCGCCCCGCCAGAATTAAGGGCGGGCAAGCGGCCCGGTGTACACGTAGTATTAGAGCTCGTTGCGTTAACAACATGATCCGACAGTCCACGCCCGCGCCATGGGCCTCACAGGGTGGACCTCGACTAAAAGGCCGGAAGCCGTGTGTCACCGTTATTGCCGGTGGGCCCATCGGCATGTTGTACCCGCTCCCCATCGCGGCGGGCACCCTAATCGGACGTGGGCACGATGCCGATGTGCGGCTGACAAGTCGACAGGCAAGCCGACGGCACGCGAAAATCAGGATCACTCCAGAAGGTATCGCCACCCTCGAGGACCTAAGCAGCACCAATGGGACGTTCCTGAACGGACGACCGATCGAGAGGTACCCATTGAGAGACGGGGACAAGTTCCACATCGGACCCAACGCCGTCTTGAAATTCTCCTATCAAGACGAACTAGAACGAGACTTCCATCAGGCGCTCATCGATAGTGAAATCCGGGACCCGCTCACGGGGATCTACGCCAAAAAGTACGTGTTGGCCCAGATCGTCACCGAGTGCGCTCACGCCCAAAGACATCGCTCGAGCCTGACTCTGCTAATCTTTGATGTCGACCGCTTCGTGGAAATCAACAACATGTATGGAATTCCTGCGGGCAACTTCGTTATCAAAACGCTCGCTCGAATTGTGCGTCGGGAGCTGCGTACTGACGATGTCTTTGCCCGCTACGGTGCAGGCCGATTCATCGTGTTGGCGCGAGACATCAGTAACAATGGAGCGGTTATGCTCGCGCGAAAGATCCGTAGGGGAATCAGATCGCGCAAGATTGTCTTCCTCGACGTACCTCTTCCGGTCACTGTCAGCATTGGGATCGGAACACTTTCCAACAGGGTCAGAAAAGCTTCCAGGCTCATACGACTCGCCGAGAATTATCTTCACAGGGCCAAGAGCGCCGGAAGAGGCTGTATCGCTGGCGCTGCTGTGAAGACCGCACGCCCTTAATGAGCTCGTGATCCGTGAACCGTGAGTCGTCAGGGGTGACTTCAGTTGCAAAGGCCTTTGGGGTCGGGTCTTGCTGTTAATGATTTTTGCTGATGCGGGGAGATTAATCCGTACTAATAACCTACCTTCGGCCGAATGACGATGTCGATACGCCGGTTTTTCGCACGCCCCTCTTTGGTCTCGTTATTGGCCACCGGACGGGTCTCGCCATAGCCCACCGCCTCCACCATGGATGGATCGATGCGTATGTTGGCTACCAGGTACTCTTTCACGGCGTCCGCGCGTTTCTGCGACAACGCGAGGTTGGCCGCATCGCCACCGTAAGAGTCCGTATGGCCCTCGATGGTCAGCCCGCTTTCGGGGAAGACCTCGATGGCCTGGGTGACCTTCGCCAGCAACGGGAAGTTCTCGGGGCGCAGCGCCGACCGGCCAGACGGAAAGCTCAACCCCATGAGGCGAATGATCACGTCATCGAACTGGCGCAAGACGCGCGCCTCGGCGGGCGAAAACATGCCTTCGACCTGCTCGATTTGCTTGCGCACCCGCGTCTGCGCGTCCAGGCGCTTGGACAGAAGTGCGCGTTGCTCGGACACGTTGTTCAGCATTTGCTCGAGCACCTCGATCTCGCGATGCAGCGTACTGATCTCCTGCTCCAGGTTCTCGCGAAGTTGGGTCTGCGTTTCCAGGCGATTGGAAAGTGCACCACGCTCCTCCGACACGCCGCCGAGGCTCAAGTGTAACTGTTGCACTTCGGCCTGCAGGCTGCTCACGTGCCGCTCCAGCGCCTCCCGACGTTGGGCCTGGCCCTGTAACCGTTGCGACAGTGCCGTTCGCTCGTCGGAGGCGGCGCTGAGTTGCTCTTCCAACTGCTTCACCCCCGCTTTGAGATCGTTGTTGTCCTGTTGCAGGCGCTGTGAGCGATCCTGCTGATCTTCGATGTAGGAAATGATGCTCTTTGCCGGCTTCTCGTAACCGCTGTTGAAGCTCGCCGTCATGTCAGCGGCCGCTGCAATCTGGCGCAGTGGTGTCTCCCAGTCCAGGATTAAATCTTCGCTGGTCAACTTGTCTTGCTTGGCCTTTTTGATGACCTGGGCCAGATACATCGCATGTTCGACCTCTTCTTTTGCCTGGCGCCCCAGACTACGCGGGAGGTCGGCATCGTAGCGGTTTTTTTCCAAGGCAATTTCCGCTTGGGCCAACAGATCCTTGGCCTTGCGCAAGGTCTTGGGCGCGTACTTCCCGACCTTTGCCCGTTCGGCCTGTGCAAGGGCAAGGCGCACCTCCCTGAGAAAGGTGTTTTTGATGGTGCTGAGCTCAGCGTCGCGGTAGAGCTGTTCGGATTCGGCTGCCCGCTGCTCGGCTACATCGGCGGCACCGCGTTCGAGATCGCTTATGGTCTTCGAAAACTTCTGCTCGGCGCGCTGCCACAGGGTGCCTGCATGCAATGCGGCCTTTACCTTCTCGGCATCAGCACGCGCCTTGAGAACCGACGCCAATCTCGCCCGTGCCGCCTGGCTGGCCTCAAGCGCCTTTTGGAAATACTCGGTAACCAGAGTGAGCTCAGCGCGAAGTGCACCCGCATCCTTGCTCCCGGCGAACTTCTGTTCGGCGTTGCGATAATGCTTGACCGCCCTGGCATAACTCTTGGGCGCAAATACGTTTGCCTCTGCCCGCCGGGCCGCTTCGTAGGCATCGTTGGCTTCCCGAAACAGAGATTCCTTGGTTAGCTCACTTGCGGATATGCCCGCAAGTACAAAGAGGAGCCCTATGGCTCCCAAATACGTCCCGATTCTCGCGCCCGCTTGCATGATTCACCCCCAGGCAGTGTCATTCCGCGTATGTCGATCACCATGCTGCGTGTGCCATGATAAACAAGCGGCCCTGGTCCTGAAGCCTCAGCCGACGGACGGCGACCCTACGCCGGCCGAGCGGCAATCAAGCACTTCGTGTGCCTACTGTTTTCTCGCTGTCACCGCCACACGCATGGTGGCCAAGCTTACCAAAAATGGCACATGCAATTCGGGGCTTCAGAGTCGCGTCGGGCTTCAGGCCTAGCGGTTGGGTCCTGTCTTTATCGTCGCGCCAGCGACACAAAACCGGGGGCTAGTGCTCATCAAACTCGGCCTCGCGGAATGTCAAGACTTGCGCGGTGCGAGTTGACCACTGGTTGTCGACCAGTTTGCTCCAGCTAAAGACCAGCGTAAAACAACGCTCGACCTGGTCATGGTCGTTCTTGCGTTGGCCCAATTTAATCTCTACGACTTTGATCGGCCATTCATGCGAGCTGACATCGCGAAGGTCAAAACAGAACGCCTTAACGTCCTTGAAGTGGCACCGTATGATCCGGTCGTAGGGCTGGGTGCCTTGGGCGTAGTTGTAGTGTGCGATATCGATGACCACATCGAAATGGCCGGTTAGTGCGTGGGCGATATCGGTCACCGCCGCGCCCTGCTGTTCAAAATAATCGTGCGAGCGCAGCGACAGCGCCTTAATAAAGCCGTCGTGGAACCCGTTGAAGTGATCGAGAATATCGCCAGCGTCGCTTTCTTTTTTCAAACGCCACGTCATTTTGGCGCCTCTACGTGATGCCCTGCTACACCCAAGCTTAGCAGCATCACCTCACCACGTCGGATGCCATAGTGCATCGAGGGAACTGGCCACCGTTGAGTTTTTTCTCCCACCCCGTGACTCAGGTTGAGCGAGATGAACCTGTGGGATAGCAATAATGCAAACTGCTTTAGCCCGGATATTTCACCGCGGAGCGCGAAGCGCACGGCTCCAGGGACGGACGACTCCAAGAACGGAGGTAGAGCAACGCAGGGAGCAGTTGCCGAAGTAGATCGCGTCGGGAACAAGCGATCGAGAGAACGCGGAGGCCTGAATTCAAACAGTTTTGTTTCTGCCGTCGAAGCGGATACGCGGCAAGAGTGTGTACCTCTGCTCGGGTGTCACCCGCGAGCGTCTAGTTGTTTGTTTTCTCTGTGATCCTTGCAATCTCTGGTGTGAGTTCATGCAATTTCCGGGCTAGGTGCCTCTTGGTGGCGGTCGTTCACATGGGATCGGATCGCCGTCGAAGGATAACACGCAGTTTTGTTCCAGTATCGAACGGAACAGAGTGCGCGCCCGGTGCAACACCACCCTCGAGTTAGTTTCGGAGATGTTCAAGGTACGGCCGATTTCGGAGTGCTTGAGCCCCAATATATCGTGAAGGATCAGGATCTCCTGCTGCGGCGAGGGCACGCTTGCGAGGTACTCCAGAATGCAATCAGACATCTCTGTCTGCAGCACCGTGTTCTCCACATCCTCGGTGGAGGGCCGATCGGTGAACGACTTGTCTTCCAGAGCGTCCCCTGGCGCACGCGCCTGAGAGCGGAAATAGTCGCGGACTACGTTTAGCGCGATACTGTAAAGCCAGCCTTGCTCGGCGGAGCGGTCCCGACAAGGACTGGCCGAACCCTGTGCGCGCAGGAAGGTTTCTTGCGTCAGATCCTCCGCGAGCGCCTCCTGCCGTACAAGCCGTAACACCAACCCGCGCACAGCTCCTCTGTGACGTGCAACCGCCATATTGGATATGGATTCAGCCACAGCAACCCTTCGTTTGCATGCTCTGCCGTTCCTCACCGAAGAGCTCGGCGACGTAGTGGGCCGTCTTGTTGGCGGCTCCCTGGTTTACCTTCATACCTACTTCGACCGCTGCCCGCAGCTGCTCGCGCGACACGCCCAGTTTCCTGCCCAGCTCGGAATGATGTTCCATGCACGGCCGGCAGTTGACGGCTGCCGATGCACCGATTGCAATCAACTCTATCATTTGCTTGTCCACAGTCTACCTCCATGCTGATGATTAAACTCCACCAAGGAATCCGAAAGTTTGGCTACGAACCCTGACCGCACAAAGGTCAGATCCTTTTCGAAGCGCCCGATTGCTTAACGCCGTTTTTCCAGGGAACGCCTTTCGGATCGATATTCACCGCGACTTGATATATGGCCGCAACACAGCCGCCCGCGCCGCCCCCGCCCAAAGAAACACAGGAGCATAAATCCCAGGCAGACCAGCGGCAGCAGCCAGAACCATTCCGCTCCCCATAGGTCAGAAACCCACATTTCTCCTACGTCCAATTTCCACCAGGCATGCCTGTAGGACGGTCTACGGGGGAGAAGCGTTACACCACGAACGGTCGCTTGGGGGGGCGAGGAGAAATCGCGCCTCGCATCACATCCCGGGGGAGAACATGAATATGTACATTCCTTGACTGATATCTATTCTGATCTTGCCGTCGTGGCTTTCAGCATAGGCCAGCCAGCCGGGTTTGTGCTGGCATTCGGGGATTTCCGGGTGCCCCTCGCCTCGCTGGCAGTCAAACCAAGCGATCAGCATAGCCTCTTCGGCACACTCGTATGCCGCCGCCCTTGCCAATCTCTCGGCAGTTTCGAAATCGAGGTCCAGCCCGGTAACGGTAAGCGTGATTTCCCGAATACCCGGCAGGGCCTGCCACTTCTCGTAGCACTTGGCACCGCAGAAATAATAAACGTAGTCGCGCCCCTCCTCGCCCTCCGCTACCGATTTCGGGATTTCCCTGAGACAAGCTCCACGAGCAACCAGCCCATCGCCGCCCGCAGTTTCACATTTGCCCATGATTCAGCCGCCCGGTCTATTCGCATGCAAAAACTCTCGCGCTCACCGGCGTAAAAGTCGTTGATCCAGGTCAACAAAACGCTACCTCCCACCTAAGCATCGCTGCGCAGAGCTTACGCTACCGGAAGGTTTAAAGGCACATGCATAAAGGAACGCTTATTGTGCAGAGCAGAAATCCAACCCATTCGCCGAAAACTTGATTACGATCAATGAAACGCGACCACCTTCGTCGATAAGCTTCGCGCATCGCTGGTAGACGCGCATGAGCTCGAGGCCTTAGTGCGCGAAATGCCGCCGGAGGCGGCAGACTGCCAGCGAGGCACTGGGGGCACCGAAGGAGTGCAACCAGTGCCAGGACCCTGCTCGCCGGCGGCGAGCAGGGTTTCTTATTGCCCAAAACCGGGTCGTGTCAGGCATGGGCTTCGGGGTCAAGCCCATGGGGTCGTGGCGCGCTGGGGCCTCATGGGGTTTTCATTCCACTGGCGGCCCGTATCCCCAGCGCTCGATGAAAGCGGCCCAGTGAATCTGCACGAGCCGGATGGCCTCGGGATCGAATCGATAACGGTTTTTGCGATAGCCGCGAACGCCGGTCAGATACGTCTCGAAACGAGGCCGCGCTTGCTCAAACCCGGGAAGGTCGAGGGTGCGGTAAATCCGTTCGGTCTCGCCGAGCGGGTCGTTCTCAAGGTCTTCGAAACGGACCTCCACGAAACGGGAGGCAGGCAGGTTTGTGGCGTCTGCCAGCAGCGTGTTCATCAAGCGCGGGTAGCTCTGCAAAATGACCTCGTCGACGCGTGCCTGGTCATAGCTCTGCAGGGCAAGCTCGTGCAACAGCGTGTTGAAGAAGTGCTGTGTCGACGGAAACACGACATAGGGATTGCGGTAGATGTGGATAAACCTGGCGTCAGGCCAGATTTGGATGAGTCTCGCGATTTGACCCGTGTAGGCGGGATTCTTAATAAGCAGCCGCTTGCCGCCCTGATAGAGGGACACCTTTTCCAGGAACTGGATATGCCGGCGCCGCCACTGCGCTATTTCCCTGGGCCGGCAGCCGTCAAAAAACATGCCGCGATAGAAATGATGACGGAAACGCTGCGGAAAGTAGAGGCCATGGTAATAGGACAGCGGCGTCATGTTCGCCAACGCGATAGAGTCCTCTTGCGGCGAATCCAGCTTGACGGGAATGCGGTCGACGTAGCGGTCGGGCGGCAGGGCCCGTGCGAGCAGCGGTTCCAGTGCCCGCACTATGCCCAGTAGATCCCACGGCAAAGCCGCCGCAAGCGGTGATATGTAGCCAAAATCCTCCGCCTGGCTTAGCACGTTATGCAGATGCGTGGTGCCACTGCGCAAATGCCCAACGATGAAGATGGGTGCCTTCATCGGGGCGCGGCGACGTCGCGTCATCTCCACTATGAGCCGCTCCACGGTGGTAAATGGCCAGCGCACGAGCGTGACCGCGAACGCAATGGCTGCCCGCGGAAGGTGGCGTGGCGCGACCGCGCCGTTCGTCGCGAATAGCCGCAAGAGCGTAGCGAGGTTGGCTCCGCACAGCGGATGGAATAGACCGGGACGATCAGACATGCTGGACGATCGCGAACGTCGCTAAGCGCCCGGGAACGCGTCGAGTCAACCGGTGCCGGCCTTCATCCGGACGGCTTGGCGGGCCAGGGTCTTGCCGAAATTCCACACCGAGCCCGGTACCCGATGCGCATCGGTGAGGACCTCTTTCACGGCATTAACGATCCATCGACGGTCGTCGTTGTTTAAGGTAAGCGGTGGCAGGAACTTCACGACGTGCATGGCATGACCGGCAACCTGCGACAGAATGCGATGGCGGGTCAACAGCGGGATGGTGATCATCTGGCAAAACAATCCCTTGTTCGCTGCCTCCAGGATCTTCCAAGACGCCTTGAGCGATGGGCTCTTGGGTTCGCCAATTTCCAACGCGATCATCATCCCAAGACCGCGTACGTCTTTCAGCAGTTCGTGCTGCTCGACGAGCGGCGCAAGGTCGGCGAGGATTTGCCCACCCACGCGCGCCGCATTTTCTACAAGGCGATCCTCTTCGATGACCTCTAGCGTGGCCAGCCCGGCGGCCATGGCCAGGTTGTTCTTGCCGAAGGTCGAGCCGTGAATCACCGCTCGATCCATACGATCGAACACCTTATCGAAGATCCACTTGCGGCCGGCCACCGCCCCCACCGGCACGAACCCCCCGGAAAGCGTTTTCGCCATGCACAGCAGATCGGGCTCCACCTGCCAATGCTCCACCGCCCAGAAGCGGCCGGTGCGCCCCAGCCCTGTCTGTATCTCATCGGCGATCAGCAGTGTGCCATGGCGGCGGCACAGCGCCGCGACTTCGGGCAGATACCCATCATCGGGAAGCCACACCCCATGGCCCTGGATCGGCTCGACGATGAAGGCTGCCACATCCTTAGCGGCCAGTGCGTGCTCGAGCGCGGCCAGGTCGCCGAACGGGACGTGCTCGAAGTCCGGGACGAACGGCCCGAAACCTTCACGAAAGTGTTGATCGCCCATCGCCGAGAGCGAGCCCATAGTAAGTCCGTGATAGCCACGCTCGCAGTAAAGAATCTTCGAACGGCGAGTCGCGCAGCGGCTGAGCTTGATCGCCGCCTCCACGGCCTCGGTGCCGGAGTTGGCAAAGAAGATGCGCTCCAGGCCGTCGGGCACGGTGGCCACCAGACGCTCGGCGAGCAGGCCGGCGAGTACGGAGACATCCAGCTGCACCAGGTTTGGCAGCTCGGCACTGAGTACGTCCTGCAGAACCCGGATCACCTTCGGGTGATTGCGGCCCAAGGCGAAGACACCGAAGCCACTCAGCAGGTCCAAGTAGCGCTCGCCTTTGTCGTCGAAAAGGTATGGGCCCTCGGCCCGCACATAGTGGCGGTCAAACCCGATGGTCTTGAGCATCCTGACCATCTGAGGGTTCACGTAGTGCTCATGGAGTGCGAATTTCTCGCTGCGCCGCCGATTAATCAGTTCGCTGATTTTCATGGTATGGTCGGAAGCATTTAGTAGTTAGTAGTAGATGGACTTTTAGTTATTATCGGACCCATGCTTGCTTGCGCGCATCGCACCGCAAAACTCGTTCAAAAACCTCCTGTAAACAATGCCAGATCCACGAATGGCTGCGGCCACATAATCATATCTGTTAAGTGCCCTCGGCGGCCTGTCGCCGAAAGAGTAAATAGGTGAGATAGCTGCAGTACAACGTCGCGAGTGCGATGGGGAGGGCGGTCGTCTTGAAAATCTCCGGCGTCTTCGCATAGTAGTGAATCAATACCAACAACGTGCCCTGGACACCCACTGTGCCGACCACCGGGCATACTACTTTCCATACAGACTTTCCGCAGCGATCGAACAGGAAAGCAACGGACAACGAAATGTAGAAGGTCAGACAAAAAGCCACGATAGCTTGCGTGAGTGCGGCTACAGCACCTGCCGAAAGGCTACGCTCGTAATTCGCATAGAGCGCCCACGCGCCCCATAGGATTGCTGCCCCCACAGCCGGGATTAGATCGGGCAATCGCCCCTTGCTCTCGACCATGACCTTCACTCTTAGACTGCCAGCCTCCAAGTCAAAGCGCCCTTCATAAGAAAAGACCGCTGAACCCACAGAAAACTCACTATATCAAATCACCAACCAAAGCCAATATTGTTAATCTAAATCAACCGACCCCGTCCGACTGCGGGACGTCGTGCCGCTGTGGGTCGTGCACCCCAATTCTGCCCGACAGGCACGCGGGCACACAGGCATGCCTCAGGACGGGGGGTCAACGCGAGCGACTACCAGCTGTTGCGGAGCTCGCGCAGCTTGAGGAACACCGTCTTGGGATCCGGGTCGTCGGGAAGGTCCGGGAACGCATCGCGCAGCCGCGCAATTACGGTGGGGCTGTGCAGGCGGAAAAAGGTATTGATCTCCTTCTCGAGCCCGAGCGTGGATACCAGCGCCTGGTTGGGGTCTTGATCCTGGACATCCTGCAGTAAGGCCGCAGCCTTCTTGTTGTCGGGCTCGCGGTCGAGCGTGAAACTCAGGTTGTTGGTGATGTAATCGTGGCCCGGATACACCAGCGTCTCATCCGGCAGCTTGGCCAACTGGCTGGCGAAGGTATGGTAAAGATGTTCCGGATGGCCGCCACCATGGCAATTTCCGGCGCCGGCGTTGAACAAGGTATCACCACAAAACAATGCCGGTGTGTCGGTATGTGAGAGCAAACACACATGACTCATGGTGTGACCAGGGGTATCCAGCGCCTCGAGCTCCACGGTCTTGCCTACCTTGATAACGTCTCCGGCTTTGAGCCCGCGGTCCACTCCTGGAATTCGGCTCCCGGCATTCTCATGTGCCAGTAACTTGGCGCCCGTCGCCGCGACCATGGCACGGTTACCGCCAGTGTGATCGCCGTGCTCGTGCGTGTTCAAGATCTGGGTGATCTCCCACCCGTGCTTCTTGGCAGCCGCGAGACATCTCTTGTGATCCAGTGGATCAATTGCAAGCGCCTCGCCTGTTTCCGGACAAACGATCAGGTAGTTAAAATTACGATACGTGTTGGCCGTCCAAACTTGTTCGACAATCATGGCGATCTCTGCGGTTTGTGTTTGGGCGCCATTCTAGCGTGGAGCAGAAATCCACGCTAGGCACGGCCTTATATGGTCAGCGGGTGAGTCGCCTACTGGCGATTGTTTACTAACGGGGTTCCGCCCCCGTACACGGGTTCTTTAATGTAACCCCAAAGACAATTTTGTCTGGAACAAACGGACGCACTTCAGTGCGCCCGATCAGGGGCCGCGCCAGGGACGGTGCGGCTCCAAGGAACCGAAAGAAAGGGCACCCCGGACTCTGCGCCCCGCATGGTTACCCCACA
>JBHHZP010000122.1:0-11127 GCA_046758085.1 Acidiferrobacterales bacterium | reverse complement strand
GGATGCTGCGCAAAGAGGAGCCGGCTGTGCGGGTCGCGCTTGGAGAAAAGGGTGTTCAGGAATTTTTTTTGAGACAGGAACGTTTTTTCGGGATCGCTTCGGCGAATACAACGGGTGCGCCAGATTTGTGTCACAGTGAAATTTGCCGGAACTGAAAATCAGCGACTTACGTTGGGTTGTAAATAAGGCAAGCGTCGCAAGCGACCTGTTTCAGTTAAAATGTTAATTTAGCCCGCGCGACTTCGAACGAGGTGATCGGGGCTTCAAATCTCGCCGCCACCAGATGGTGCTGCCAGCTATCACTGATCAGCACTTCTACAAACATCAAGAATCTGGTTTCGATTTTGATTCATTGCGCACCTCGGGTGAGGTGAGTCGCGGTGAGCCCCCAGCCACGTCTTAATAGAATCCTTAAGACGTTCTTAAGGATTTCTTAAGGTATCGCTTATGGTACGCCTTATGACACAGCTATTTTAGGGGGTGAGAATGACCAAACAGACGCGTGAAGTGCATGTACCCCAGCTTGCCCGTTCCAGTGATGATGTCATGGAGACCGAGGAAGTCGAAGAGTTTCACTCGGGACACGAGGTTCAACCTGCAGATCTGCCAGGACCGGTGTCGTAGAGGGCTTCGGCAAGACAGACTTGGCTTTCGGGGTTTGGTTGAAGTCGTCTTTCTTGGGGGCGAGGTAGAAGCAGGGCATTGTGGTTTGCTCTGTGTGCGTTTAGTAGATTTTGCCGGACCCATATCTTTAAGGAAAAAAGCCCGCACAGGGCAGGTCATCTTTCGAGATGAATCAGGATGAAAAGCACCTAGCGTCCTATGGGTTCACCACAATTTCGTGAAGCTACAGGTCACCGTCTCCCCCGCCTCCAGATCGATCGTGGCCGTGCCGGTGGGCACATCCCCAGTGCTGTTGTCATCGTCGCAGGAGAGGGTACTGAGCACGTTGGGGGTGGGATCGTCCTCCGTGACCGTATACAAGCCAGCGACCACGTTGTTAAAGGTCTCTGATTGTATGGCGTGGAGTACGCTAATGCCGACACGCAGAAAGCTGGCTTCCAAACCCTCGCCAAAGACTATACTGATTAAGGAGGTTGACGGAGTCTGAACCTGTTTGTTTTATCAAGGAGACATGGACATGAAAGCAGTGACATACACCCTTCCCGCTCTAGCCATAGTGTTGGGTATCACACAGGTCAATGTGGTAGCAGCGGGGGAAGAGGAGACACCGGCTAAATCCGGTTTCTGGTCGCAGTTTAAAGAAGACTGGAAAAAGAACTGGGGGGAGGTTAAGCATGATGTTAAACACGTCGGCCCCGAGGCCAAGAAGGACTTCAAAGGATTAGGCAAGGCCATCAAGGAGGGCAACGCCACCGAGGAGCCAGAAAAAGAGCAACCGGATCCCTAAAAAATCCCCGCACCGCCAGATCACTTAAACGCCTCCTATAACACCTTCCATCGCAGCTGCTTACAACGGTTTTGCCCTCCTAAGTGGCAATTTGAATAAGAACCGGGAGCGAAGCGAGTGACAAGCCATGTCACGAACTGGTTGGCATATCTCATCTATCACCACTCATCGGCGTTCCCATCCCACTCGTCTGTGCGCTCTTGCCACGCAAACAGGGATTCGTAAGCATCCCTTCTACAATCATAAAATGGCCCAAATTGCCACGGGTAGCGCAGGGTGGGTGAAACGGCGGGGGAGCGAACACCATGAAGATGAAGCAGTGGGTGTCGATCACAATTGTCGTATTTGTCAGTGCGAGCATGGTCCCGTTTGCTTCCGCGACCGACAGGCGCGGCTATGCTGGGATCGGCATCGGCAACGCCGATCTCGATCGAGGCGGCTTTGACGATGATACAGGTTTCAAGATTTTCGGTGGTTACCAATTTAACAAGAACTTCGCCGTGGAGGGTGCCTACATCGATCTAGGCGATTTCAAGTCACCCACGCAGCTGATCAGTGTCGATGGGTTTCAAGCGGCGGCTTCGGGTATTATTCCACTTGCAAAACAATTCCGAGTGTTCGGTAAGGCGGGTTTATTCAGAAACGGCGGCACTGACCTGACCTATGGTTTGGGCTTTGAGTGGGAGCGTAAGATAGGCGTGCGTGCCGAATGGGAGCGCTTTGACGATGTCTTCGGCAGTTCCAGGGTCGATATGGTTTCTGTCAGCGCTGTGTTTAGCTTCGGAACCCGTGGCGAATCGAAATAGACAAGAAACGTGTTGACATATCGATCTAAGTTCGCGCAAGCGCGATATTCACCTGCGAAAAAATCCCTGCCCCAAGAGCGGGGGGCGCTAAAGCGTAGAAAGCAGATGCACATCGGTTCTTAAGCTTTCCTTCTACGTCGCCTCATTCATCTAGGCTTGGCGAGCTTTTCGTTCAAGGATACAACTCAATACGAGGAGCATGACTGGCCAAAGCGCCACAAACAAACCCCAGCGTTCTCCGTGTGCTTCCTGTAGGGCTGCCCTTAATACAGGATCGGCGATATCGCCAATCTGTCTGCCGATTTCGATTCCTGGCCCGACACACCATGCGAGCCATGCAATCGGGATGGAAACAAGTCCCGCCCAGAATAGAATTTGGGACACTGTTTTCATCGTTTCCTCGTCAGAAAATCGCGTCTGTTCATGGCGACCTCCCCTGATACCGATGTCAGGGAATCCCTCATCGACTTGTTGGGGAGGAATATGTTTCCGTTCGTTTGCGAGCAGGCGGAAGAACAACAACGTTGGGGGCGGAGGCCCCTACGACTCGAGCCGGATGCAACTTGTCTCGCGCTAGCCAATTAAGATTTAAGAAGGAAACTTGTCCGACCACCGCCGACCTCTCCCTAAGCGGCGGTCCCACCCCGGCATGGCAAACGGCGACCTAAGTCCGCTGCGGCGCTCCTCGCCGCCGCTGCGGCGATCGGGGTGGGGAACATAACGGCATCCGCAGTGCTCAGCCGTGCATTCGCGCAGCGGCAGCGGGGGAGCCTCTTTTGAGAGCAGGCGCTTCTCGGCCAGTTGCCTGACCGCCTCACAGGCATCCCTGCCGTAGCGCACGGATACAGCACGGTGGGGAGTCGACACATAAACGTTGGTCGCTACCGGCTCATCCGTGCTTTCCCTGCGCTGTGGCCGCAGACGGGCTGCTATGAGGCCGATACCGGCTATCACAATGATCAACGCTGCCAACGTCCACAAGGCCATAGGCGATCTTTCCGACTCGGTGGCAGCCAGACGGCTGCCCACGCGCATGCAGACCGACTGGGCGCGGGGGCTGACTCTACCATAAGCGATCCCGCTCGTGTCACTCGCCAGCCGTCGGTCTCAAAAATCATACCGCGAGTCTGACAGATTTGAGACTTAGATTGTGAAACAACCCCATATAATCGTAATCTATGCCGTGGTTATCGATAGGATTTGGAACCTAATTCACAATGGTAAGCACACCTTGACAGCTGCTGTCGGCGGTAGTTCTGCGGATACTCTGCATCGTGGTGCGCATTCTGTTGTATCACCGATAACGGCTGCCAAGGTGTGCTGGTTATCAGGCATTCGTCGATCTCGTCAAATGGGTCTACGTGGATGTGGCCACAAACATGGAAGAGTTTGGAATCAAGGGACCTAAGCAGTCGATCGCACGGGCCGCCGTAATTACAGGCTTATCGCGGAGAGGGATTGTGCGTGTGTGCGGGCTTCCTAGCGCCGATGATGATCCCACTAGTGCCCAAAAGCTCAATCGTGCCGGCCGTGTCATCGCGACGGGTTGCGTGAGCCTGATGTCCTCGACGGGGAAGCAAAGCCGAAAATACTACCGGTAGGAAGTAAGGCGCCACTTTCAGCGAATTAGTGCGGCGCCAAATAGCGGAGATGTTTCGTGAGCAGTTGAGCAGGCAAGAGTGAACAGAGCTTTAGGAATCGTTTTTATCACTGTTGTAATGACGGGATATGCGACTAGTTCCGTGTGGGAGCTGCCGCCCGGAGCTGACAAGCGGTTCATCCCCGTCGAACTTTGGGCTGGAGCCGAGTGGGACGGAAAGAAAGAGATTCGGCTCGTTGGACTTGATACCGTTACCGGCAAACGCAAGAATAGGACGATAAAGGGGCCAATGCAGTGGAAGCATCTCCACACCGGCGACACGCTCTCGGTCTACGAACGAATCAACCAGAAACAAGCCGGCGTGAAGCGCCAGTTATTCGCCCTGAACGAGGACAAGAGTGGAATCGGTCGCGTGTATGACTCCCGACCCGGTTATCCTGACCGAACGTTCAAGGGCGAGGTAATCTTCCCGCTAGGTTATTGGAATCGGGGTGAACAGCGGGACTTCCGGTATATCGAATACACCGCGGCCGGACCCCTCAAGCGCCTAGCGACGATCAAGATCAGACGGCTAGATTACGAATATAAGGGTATGTCCCACTCTCTAAAGTACGACTGGATCCTGTGTGATGCGAATGGTCGGGTCTTGTTCCACGAAAACTACATATACAGCCCCGGAAAGAGTCTAGTTCGTTTCCGCGACCGGTTAAAAGGATCCTCGCCGCCGCTTGAAAACTGCCACCGCTTAAGCGAATTTTAATCTTTGTCGGTTTGACTTCGTTCCGGCATACCGTTGATGGGAGCCAACCATGACAGAAGCAGTAGGCCACCGCATTAATGCATGTGAACTTCATAGCCACGAAAAAGCGACTGCTCGGTTACAGCCAATCGATGCCAATCGTCTGCCGCTGGCCAAGGCTGCTTACACGACGCGGCGCATCTCGTTGACTGAAGCAACGACTTTATTAGACGGCGACCTCAAGCCTGAGGCCGGGGATCTGGTGTTGGCACGTATCGAGGAGATCCGCCAGCAGACGCGGCTCGAATTGCGTACTGGGCGCCGCGCGCCGCTCTATAAAGGTGACGAAATTATAGTGTGTTACGGTCACCGTTATGCGCCGGATCAGTTCGAGGCCCTGGTGCCACCCGATCTAGGCCCGTGCGAACTGGTTGCGGCTGGCGGCATCGCCGGCCAGGTACTTTCCCGGCACGAGAGCAAGAAACCGGCAACGCAAATTTCCCCGTGTGGGCTGTTGGCCAACGCACACGGTCGGCGCATTAACCTGGCGGACTGGTCTTTGCCGAAAGTTACGCAGCCGCACGCACGGCCGGTCACCGTGGCGGTCGTAGGCACGTCGATGAATGCCGGTAAGACCACAACATTGGCCTGCTTGACCAAAGGCTTTAGACGCGCAGGATGCGATGTGGGCGCCGCCAAGATCACCGGCACAGGCGGTGGCGGCGATCTGTGGGCGATGAAAGATGCGGGGGCCAACCCGGTAGCGGACTTCATCGATGCCGGTTTTTCTTCCACTTTCCGCGCGTCGCAAGACGCTATCGAGGGCATTTTGACGACGCTCACCGGCCATCTCGCTAACGCTGACGTAGATGTGATTTTGCTGGAAGTGGCTGACGGTTTGTTACAACGAGAAACCGCAGGGCTACTGTCATCCCTAGTATTTCGCAGCAATGTCGACGGTGTCTTGTTTGCGGCGGGCGATGCCATGGCCGCCAGCGCCGGTTCAGCCTGGCTCCGGCAACGGCGGCTGAACGTCCTGGGCCTCAGCGGCACTCTGACTGCCTCACCCCTTGCATCCCGCGAAGCGGAGCAGGCAACCGGCGTGCCAGTACTTGCAGTCAAGCACCTCTCTGATCCGAATATCGCGACCCAGTTGCTCGAGCAATTAAAAAGCTCAACTCCGATCCCCAAGGCTGTACGATGAGCAGGTTCAAACTGTCGATCTTTGCGACTATTGCACCGCGCAGCGGTGCTGGCAAACGCCGGGGGCGCTCCATGGCCCTGCCCCGCGTATTCGGCGGACCGCGCAAGGGGTTGGTGATAAGACTATTGCTCAATGGTCTCGGCCAGGCAGTGGTGGCCTTCGTGATCGCCTGGCTGATGCGCCAGGCGTTCACCGCCGCCGATTCGACTGCCGCGTTGACCGCCGGAGTGTCGCTGGAAATCGTCGGTGGCCTGCTGCTGGCGGGCTTCACGGTGCTGGGACTGCAGGTCCTCGAGCGCACCGATTCGGAACGGCTGGGGCAGGACTATGTCATGAAGGTTCGGCTGCAATTGTTTCAACGGATTGCCGCTGCACCATTGCGTTCGGACAATCCTCCCCGGTTCGGTCTCACCATGACCCGTATGATCACCGACCTGAATGCGCTCAAGAACTGGGTGAGCATCGGCGTGGCGCGCATGGCGGTGGCGGGTGTTGCAGTGACAGGGTCGCTGGCCGCGCTGACCTATTTCAACCTCATGGCAGCGGCGGCGGCGGCGGGACTGGTGACCCTTTGCATCGGCAGCGGGTTGCTCTGGACATCGGCGCTGCGAGCCCGTGTGCAGGAAACCCGGCGCCGCCGAGGGGAACTTGCCGGCAACTTGGGCGAGAAAATGTTTGCGTCTCAAAGCGTGGCGCATTTCGGCAAGATCCAACGAGAATGTCAGCGGTTGCGGGCACAGAGCCGGCGGTTGGCTAGGGCCATGGTACGACGCGTGCGGATTGCCAGTATGCTGCGTTCGCTGCCAGATGCGGCGCTTCCACTTTCTATTGCCACGATCTTTTTGCTAGCTATCACGAGGGAGCTTGCCGGGGGTGAACTGGTCGCGATCTTGATGCTGTTGGGCATGATTACATCGTCACTGCGGAATGTGGCACAGGCGTGGGACTTTCGATTGTCCTTCGAAGAGGCGCACCGGCGGTTGACTGAGGTTCTCTCTTACCCGCGCCTTCGACAAGCCAAGAATGCGGTTGCCTTAACCGGTGACGGACCGCTTTCGATTACCTTCAGAAACATCGGCGTGGCAGATGTGCTCAAGCGTGTTTCGGTGACCGCTAACCCAGGGGAGCGTGTCTTGGTAACGGGCCCCACCGGATCGGGAAAGTCCACGCTTATGGCCCTGGCAGCGCGCCTGCTCGATCCCGATTGTGGTCAGGTGCTGCTGGATGGTCAGCGATTGCGAGACCTTTCACTTGCCTCAAACCATCGCGTGGTGCAGTTGGTCTCGCCTAAGATGCCGCTACTGCGCGGTACCGTGGCCAGCAACGTCGCTTACGGTTCTGGCGCCGAGGACGCGGACAGCGTTGCCCGTGCAGCAGATTTGTGTGGATTGGACGCAACCAGCAGCCTGTTGCCACAGGGACTCGATAGCCAGGTCCAGGAAAAAGGCCAGAACTTGCCGGAAGGCGTGCGCGCGTGCATCACGCTCGCCCGCGCCATCGTGGTCAGACCTCGGCTGCTGTTGATCGACGATCCGACTTTTTTTGTCGATGTGCAAGCACAAGCGGCGTTGCGGCGGGTGCTGGCCATGGGCCAAGCCACGGTATTGATGACGGCGCCCGTGGACCAGGCAGTATTCAAGACCGACCGCATCTGGCATCTGGACAACGGGCAGGTCACCGAGACAATACCACCGTATCAGAGCCGCACTGTTGCAAACGAGTTTGGCTTGAGAGTCCTGAAGTGAATGCAACAGACCGGATCTTGTCCCTGAACCAGGCAGTCTTAATGCGCGGATCAGGTTGGGAGCTTGAGGCGGTCGTTCAGCGTGGGCACGCGCCGGACGCGAAACAAGTAAGCGACAAGCGACATCGCCAAAGATGAGGCTTAGCGATGAAATACTTTAAACTGATCAAGAATCATGTCGATGTACGCTGGCTACTGGATGAAATCCAACGGTACCCAGACCCATGGAGCATGAATACCGGTCGGCAGAGCAAGATTGAAGTCCAACGCGAAAGTCACTCAATTCCACTTCGTGGTTTGGTTAAATCCGAAATAGGAGACGGAAAGCGACGGAATGTGCATGAAAGTCGTTTCACCACGACATCCCGTAGCTTTACCGAGGCCATTGGGTTCATTACCACCTTTGCAGCCGAGCGCAACGCCGAGCTTGGACGGGCGAAACTGGTCAAGCTTGGCCCGGGCTGTCGTGTTTATCCCCACATCGACCGCGGCGAGTATTATAGGCTCCGTGACCGCTACCATCTGGTCTTGCGTAGCGCTAACGGAAGTTACCTAAAAAGCGGCGACGAAGCGGTCAGAATGAAGGAAGGTGAGCTTTGGTGGTTCGACAACAAGCAAGTCCATAGCGCTTATAACGATTCAGACGAAGATCGCATTCACCTGATCTTTGATTTGCTACCTGCGGCAGTAGATCGAGCGACAGACGACGCCGGCTCTCGACGCGTTGAGGTCATGGCGTCGTGAGTCTAGGTTCGTCCATGCGTTCCTTATGCCCATCGCTGTTACGCTCATGAGTTTCCAGTCTGCGCTGAATACCACCGTCGCTACGGGGCTGGATCGCCCCGCGCTGCCAAAAGGCACTGTGATCTGGCGCTCCTTGAGACCAAATTCTGGGCATCAATATTTTCTATACTTGCCCAAAAGCAGTGACACGGCAGGCGCTCCGGTCCTAGTAAGCATGCATGGTATCTCGCGCAATGCCCGAGAACATGTGGCGAGACTTAGCACGCTAGCAGACCGCTATGGTACCGTAATTGTTGCGCCATGGTTTTCCGAGCACTGGTATGGGTACTACCAGCGCTTGGGACGCGGGAGACGGAAGCTGCGAGCCGATCTTGCACTTGATCGAATCCTAGACGACGTCGCGCGATTGGCAGGCGCACGCACGGATCGAATCTATTTGTTCGGGTACTCGGGCGGCGGTCAGTTCGCGCATCGCTACGCGATGGCCCACCCTGGACGCGTGATGGCTGCGGTCATTGCCGCTGCCGGCTGGTACACGTTCCCCGATCCGACCCGGTACTATCCATATGGAATTCGGTGGACCTCGAAGTTCCCGGCGCTACAGTTCGAGCCGAAGAAATTTTTGGAGGTTCCAGTGCATGTGTTCGTGGGAGAATTCGATATCGAACGTGACCCCGGTTTGAGGGTGTCCAAGCGGCTGAATCAGCAGCAAGGAAGGAATCGACTGGAACGAGGAAAGCGATGGGTTGATGCGATGAAAGCCGCGGCCGAAAGGTTAGACTTCGATACAAGCTACACTTTTGAAATACTCCCAGACGTGGATCATGCCTTCACCCGCGCAATGGACCGCGGCAAACTGGCTGAGCGGATCTTCAAGTATCTAGTTACTAGTGGGCTGATGCCGATCGAAGTGCGAGATGGCCCATCACGGGCCTAGCCTTCGGCGCTTTGAGGAGAACAGGGTTGCACGGCCTTTAAGCGGTTGACCATGCGCGCGATGCTCGCCTCATCGTTGGTGTCTGCGAAGCGCTCCAGTGCGGGGTGCAAGGGCGATGTCGAGCTGTGCTTGGGAAACGTCGATACCGACAGTAGAACGATGCGCCTTAGGTCTGTTCAGGCAGGTCGTTGCTGGATGCCAATGGCCGCCCTGACGGCGTCGTCAGGCACCTTGAATGATGTGATCACTCCATCGCCGATAGTCTTAAGGACCTTTCCATGAAACCGGGTAATGACCGGAAATACCAGCCGGTGTTATTGGTCGAGCATGAGCCGGCCTTGGGTGTCGCCGTGCCTGTCCCAGTACCTTGTTGAGTCTTGGATGTCCGTAAAGGGTACCGTTCCGGTTTCCTAGGCTTCCGAATCTGACGATTGATGCCCTTGAAGACATTACTTTGTAGTGTGTCGTTCATGGTTGCGCTCTAACACCTTGCCTAGACAGGAATAGAGCAGAGGCTTACGATCTAAATATAAAGAAATTTCTTGACTAGTCTCGAATTTTGGACTTTTTCTACAGGCTCAACAGTCCAGTTCACTCTCTCCCGAATCAGTAAATGAGGCTTGATTGTGTCCCGAATGTGCCCTCGGCTGTGACGAAAATGTGCCTAAAGGAGTACCATTATTATCCTGCAGGCAGACGGACCAAGGAATCTTCCCGATGGCCACCGAGCCGCTAGAGCGCAAACTCGCCGCCATCCTCTACGCCGATGTCGCCGGCTACAGCCGCCTGACCGGCGAGGATGAGGACGCTACCCACCGTACCCTTAGCGCGTATCTCGATCTCATCTCCAGGACAGTAGAGGACCACCGCGGGCAGGTGATGCACTACGCCGGGGATGCGGTACTCGCCAGATTCGATGCCGTAGTAGATGCACTGTCCTCGGCAGTGGCGATTCAGAAGGAACTTAAGACTCGTAATCAGGACTTGCCGGACGAGCGGCGCGTCCAGTTTCGCATCGGCGTGAACCTCGGTGATGTGATCGAGGATCGCGGCGACATCTATGGCGATGGGGTGAACGTGGCCGCCCGCCTAGAGAGCCTTGCTGAACCCGGTGGTATCTGCATCTCGGAGTCGGTTCGAACAGCCATCGGCAAGAAGTTGGCGCTTGATTACGAGTCTATGGGCGCACAGCAGGTCAAGAATATCGAAGAATCCGTCCACGCCTATCGCGCGTGCCTCAAGCCCGGTGTGGCGCTACCCACCCCGCCCCAACCCGCCGGCACCGAGCGCGAACCGTCCTTGGAGCAGGAGATCCGGTTTTGCACGGCGTCCGATGGTGTGCGTATCGCGTACGCCACGGTTGGCGAAGGACCACCGCTCGTCAAAGCGGCGAACTGGTTGAACCATCTCGAATACGATTGGCAAAGCCCCGTGTGGCGTCACGTTCCGAGGGAGCTTGCGAAGGATCACTTGCTGGTGCGCTACGATGAGCGCGGCAATGGCCTGTCCGATTGGGATGTGGACGACATTTCCTTTGAGGCCTTCGTGCGTGATCTCGAGACGGTGGTTGATGCGGTCGGTCTGGAGCGCTTTGCGCTTCTGGGGATCTCGCAAGGATGCCCAGTCTCGGTCGCCTATGCGGTGCGTCATCCTGGACGAGTCACGCATTTGGTCCTCTATGGCGGGTTTGTCAAGGGGGTGCTAAAACGCGGCTCTCAGGAGCTGATCGAGCGGGAGCAAGCGCTTCAGACTCTGATCAGGCAGGGATGGGGGCAGGAGAATCCAGCCTTTCGGCAGATTTTCACTTCACGCTTCATACCGGGCGCCACCATGGAACAAATGCAGTGGTTCAACGATCTTGAACGTGTAACCGCCTCGCCCGCGAACGCAGTCAGGCTCCGGCAAGCCGTTGGCGAGATCGATGTGAGTTCGCTGGTATCGC
>JBHHZP010000121.1:0-11154 GCA_046758085.1 Acidiferrobacterales bacterium | reverse complement strand
CGTCACATGGGTGTCTGCACACTCTTCGATCAGCTCGAACTCATCACCCAACTGCACGCATATCGACAGCGCATCGTAACGCATCACATCGAGACCGCTACACTTTTCCGGACCCGTTAGCGCAAATGTGGCGATAATAACCTGGCGGTCAGGTAACAGCGTCTGGCGCAGCACCCGCACGTAGCGCTGGCGGTCCGCCGCGCACGTGAGAAAATGGAACACGGCGCGATCGTGCCACAACTCGAATCGATGCGGAAACCGAATCCGGGTCACGTCGGCGTCGTACCACTGGATCTGGCTGGCCCTTGGCCCCAGACGTGATTGGGCCTGCCGGATGGCTGCAGCAGATAGGTCGAGCACGGACAGCTGGCTGAATCCGGCCTCAAGTAGACAATCTACCAGCACGGACGCGCCGCCCCCGACATCGACGATGCGCTGGCGTTTTTCTGTGCGTGTGGACGCGATGAGCCTGAGCGACATCGATGGGTGCGCCTGATACCAGCTCACCTGCGTCGGTGTCTCCGCGCGATAGATGCTTTCCCACTGCTCTTTGTGACTCACTACGTGTTTTTACGACGCCGTTGCAATATCTGACCGTGGCTCGAATGGTTCCGCGTTAAGAGTTCATGCGTAATCGTTCCAGCGCCTGCCGGATGGTGGGCGGTATGGGGACGGGCTTGTTGGTGTCACGGCGCACGAATACGTGCACGAAGTATCCGGCAGCCGCTGCCCGTTCCTGATCTTGCGTGAACAGCCCGATCTCGTAACGCACGCTGGAGTTGCCCAGGTGCGCAACACGCAAGCCGGCCTCCACCACCTGTGGAAATGTCAGCTCGCGCCGGAAACGGCACAGGCTCTCGGCCGCGATACCGATCACCGGCGCCTGCGCGATGTCAAGGCCACCTTGTGCGATCAGGTATTGATTAATGAGGGTGTCAAAGTAGGAGTAATAAACGATATTGTTCACGTGGCCGTACACATCGTTGTCTATCCAGCGCGTCGGGATGGCAAGGAAATGCGCAAAGCGGTCACGCGTTTCGTTGTTCTCCAGGGCCATGGTGTGCGGCGGCGGTTAGCAATCTAGCGATAAGGACGAATCGTCATGTTTTACTTAGCAGGCTGTTGAAAAACTGTTTTCAGTAGCCTGTGCGTGCTGTTATTCTAGCCTCAAGTCAGCCGTAGGCCCACGGCTCACTCGGACTCAGCGCGAGCCTTTTAGTAGACCCAACTCTTTCAGCTTACGCGTCAAGGTGTTGCGCCCCAGCCCCAGTTTCTGCGCCGCATCCTGCTTGCGTCCACTGGTATGCGTGAGCGCTGCCTCTATCAAGATCCGTTCGAAGCGTGCGCCCAGATCTTTGTATATTGCTGATTCCCCGCGGGCTAGAAACTGCCGTGCCACGTCGCGCAGCCCTTGTTCCCAATCCTGATTCGGATTCCCGGACCCGGCTGGCGAGCGCAGCTCGGGCGGGAGGTCATCGATACGGATCAGCTGAGCGGGCGCCATGACTGTGAGCCAGCGGCAGGTATTTTCGAGCTGGCGCACATTGCCCGGCCAACGCAGCCGACCCATATGTGTCTCGGTATCGGCCGCCAGCTGCTTGGCCTGCACGCCGAGCTCGGCGGCCGATTTTTTCAAGAAGTGCGCAAGCAACGCGGGGATGTCTTCGCGGCGCTCGCGCAACGGCGGCAGGTAAATTCGAATCACGTTCAAGCGGTGGAACAGGTCCTCCCGAAATCGTTGTTGTTGTACCCGTTGCTCGAGATCCTGATTGGTGGCGGCGATAACGCGTACATCGGTTTCGATCTCCGTGTGACCGCCGAGCCGGTAGAAGCGACCGTCGGCCAGCACGCGCAGCAAGCGCGTCTGGAGCTCGGCCGGCATGTCGCCGATCTCGTCCAGAAACAGCGTGCCGCCGTTGGCCTGCTCGAAGCGGCCCTTGCGTTGTGTCTGTGCGCCGGTAAAGGCCCCGCGCTCATGCCCGAAGAGCTCTGATTCCAGCAACTCGCGCGGTACTGCAGCGGTGTTGATGACCACGAACGCACCGCGGGCGCGCGGGCTGTGATTATGTAATGCGCGCGCGACCAGCTCTTTACCCGTACCTGACTCGCCGCTTATTAGCACGCTGAAGTGCGCCCTGCTGAGACGACCGATGGCGCGAAACACTTCTTGCATGGCCGGTGCTTCACCAATGATCTCGGGTACCGCGCCGTGCCCGGCGATTGCGCTGATACCGCGTTCCTTGTGCTGCTCGAGCGCGCGGCGTACCAGGTCGACTGCCTCATCGACGTCAAACGGCTTGGGTAGATACTCAAATGCGCCGCCGCGATACGATGCGACGGCGCTGTGCAGGTTGGTGTGAGCGGTAATGACAATCACCGGGATCTCGGGGGTCTGGGTGTTGATCGCCTCGAGCAGCTCGAGCCCGCTCGCGCCCGGCATGCGGATGTCGGTCACAATGACATCGGGCTGCTCGCGCGCGAGCAGATCGCATGCGCGGTCCGCCGATGCAAAGCTTCGCACCGATATGCCACCGCGCTCGAGCGCCTTCTCAAGCACCCAACGGATGGAGCGATCATCGTCGATCACCCATACGTAGCCTTGCTTAGCCATTTGCGTTCTCCAGGGGCAAGTAGATGCTGAATATGGTTTTTCCAGGTTGGCTGGTGCACTCAATCAGGCCACCGTGCTTGCTGATGATGTCGTTGGCGATGGACAGGCCGAGCCCGCTCCCCTGCGTCTTGCCCGTTACCATGGGGTAGAAGATCCGGTCCAACAGCTCCGTGGCAATGCCCGGGCCCTCGTCCTCGATATCGGCGCGCAACACGAGCCGATGGCTTTTCTGGCCGATGGTAAACTGGCGTTCCACCCCGGTACGCAAGCTGATGCGACCGCGCGCGTTCATGGCCTCGACCGCGTTACGGACCACGTTCAGGACCGCCTGAATCAACTGGTCCGGGTCGGCGCGCAAGTCGGGCAGGCTGGGATCATAGCTGCGTTCGATGTAAATCCCCGGTGCGTGCTCTGCCAGCATGAGATTGCGCACATGCTCCAGGACTTGATGCAGGTTCGTGGGGACGCGTGTCAGCGGCTGGTTCGGGCCGACCATACGATCTACGAGGGCGCGCAACCGATCGGCCTCTTCCATAATAATGCCGGTGTAGTCCTTCAATGCGCCATTCGGTAATTCGCACTCGAGCAGCTGCGCGGCGCCGCGCAGACCTCCCAGCGGATTCTTGATCTCGTGCGCCAATCCTTGGATCACCGCGCGATTGGCGGTTTGGCTCTGCAGCATTTGCCGTTCGTTGGCCAGACGCAGGAGCCGGTCCACCTGTGTGAGTTCGACCAGCAGCTCACCCGCGTCCGGGTCATCGCATAGCCTGGAGACCGTGCAGTCGACCGTGATGCGCTGTGTGCCCGGAAGCGCCAGCAGGACGCCACGGGCAGTGAACGGGCTACCGCGTGTCAGCGTGTGCTGTAGCGCGCGCACCAAACGGCGGCTCTTCGGTAGCAGCTCGGCAACTGTGCGCCCGACCACCTTGCCCGCGCTCACCTCAAACAGCATCTCGCCGGCCGGGTTCATGAATATAAGCCGCAAGCGGCGATCGAGTATCAGCACCGCAGTCGCCAGATTGTCCAGAACGCGCTCGGCGGCCAGTGTGAGCATCGGTGTTACAACCATTTGGGCCTGTGGCACCCGAGCTGGCGGCCCGGGCATGAGTTCTTGCGCCAACCCCTATCCCATTCTACCAGCGCGCAGTATGCACCAAAATAGTGCAAGGCGCATCGAGACAACAACGCCCCCGAACCCGGGGGCGTTGTTCAGCTGGCAAGAGTAGCGTCCCGTTAAAGGCTGTAATACATATCAAACTCTACCGGATGGGTGGTCATGCGCATACGCGTGACTTCTTCCATCTTCAACCCGACATAGGCGTCGATGGTGTCGTCGCTGAACACACCGCCGGCCTTGAGAAAGTCGCGGTCGTTGTCCAGTGCCTCGAGCGCGACGTCCAGCGATGGGGACACCGTGGGGATTTTTTTCTCCTCCTCAGGCGGCAGATCATACATGTCCTTATCCAGCGGCCCTCCCGGACTGAGCTTGTTCAGGATGCCGTCGATGCCCGCCATCATCTGGGCGGCAAAGCTGAAGTAGGGGTTGCCGGCCGAATCCGGGAAGCGTACTTCGAGCCGGCGCGCTTTCGGGTTGGGCACATGCGGAATGCGCACTGCGGCGGAGCGGTTACGGGCCGAGTAGGCCAGCAGTACGGGTGCCTCAAACCCCGGTACCAGGCGCTTGTAGCTGTTGGTGGTGGCGTTGGTAAATGCGTTCAACGCACGCGCGTGCTTGAAGATGCCACCGATATAATAGAGCGCAATCTCGCTTAACCCGCCGTACTCCTCGCCTACCAGCACGTTCTCGCCGTCCTTGAACAGCGACTGGTGCACGTGCATGCCGTTGCCGTTGTCGCCGACCAGCGGCTTGGGCATGAAGGTGGCAGTTTTGCCGTAAGAGTGGGCGACATTGTGTACGCAGTACTTGAGAATCTGCAGCTCATCGGCTTTACGTACCAGGCCGGCGAAGCGCGTGCCGATCTCATTTTGGCCCGCGGTCGCAACCTCGTGGTGGTGCGCCTCGACCGTGATCCCCATTTCCGTCATGGCCAGGGCCATGGCCGAGCGGATGTCCTGCAGGCTGTCCACTGGGGGCACCGGAAAGTAGCCACCTTTGACCCCGGGCCGGTGGCCGAGGTTGCCGCCGTCATAGACCTTTTCCGAGTTCCACTCGGCCTCTTCGGAGTCCACTTTGACGAAGCTTCCGCTCATGTCGGCGCCCCAGCGCACATCGTCGAACACGAAGAACTCGGGCTCCGGCCCGAAGTAGGCAGTGTCGGCGATTCCGGTGCTCTGCAAATACGCCTCCGCGCGCTTGGCGATAGTTCGCGGGTCACGTTCATAACCCTGCATGGTGACGGGCTCGATGATGTCACACCGCAGCACGAGCGTGGGCTCTTCCATGAAGGGATCCATAACTGCACTCTCTGCGGCCGGCATGAGAATCATGTCGGATTCGTCGATACCCTTCCAGCCGGCGATGCTGGATCCGTCGAACATCTTCCCGTTTTCGAACGTGTCTTCGTCGACCACCGCGCCCGGTACCGAGATGTGCTGCTCCTTGCCCTTGGTATCGGTAAAGCGCAGGTCGACAAACTTGACATTGTTTTGCTTCATTAACTTCAGAACGTCAGCGACAGACATTTGCAATCCTCCTGCAATACGCGTGCGATGCTGCGGGGACGCAGCACGGTGTAAAGCCTAACGCATGGCACGAAGCGTGCCATCACCTAACCGATGCTAACCCATTGATTTATATAAAAACGGGACCCATCCGGAGCGCCGCTGTGCACGTCTATGGTGCACTCGCCGGACATTATGCACGGGAATGATGCGTCAGTGGAAGCGCAGCTCCACATTGACAATCTGCGGATCTGTGCGCACCGCTTCATTGAAGCGCCGCCTGAGATCCCCGGCGCTGCGGATGTCGCTCAGCACATCGAGTGGCAACAGCAGCTCCACCTTGATCTTGCCCTCCACGTAGTGTAGCGCCACCTTATCGATGTGGCGTGCGGCCTCGATTTCACGGAAATACCGGCCCAGGCGCTGCTCCACCGCGTGGCGCAAGGGCAACGCGCCCGTTGCAGTCGCGGTCTCGTCGTCCTCGGGATCGATATGGACCATGACATCGCTGACCTCTTCGATCTGATCGATCAATCGGCTGCGTACAGTCTCGCTGATCTGGTGTCCTTCGGACACGCTCAGGGTTGGATCGACCTGAATGTGGACGTCTACCAAGGCATCGCCGCCCATACGTCGACTGCGCAGCAGGTGCAATGCCTGTACGCCATCGACACGCGCGATGGTCTGGCGGATGGCATCCAGGCGGTCGCTATCGAGCGCCGTATCGACCAGCTCCCGCACGCCTTGCCAGCCCAGGCCCCAACCGATCTTCGTGATCATCACAGCCACGCCAATGGCGGCGATGGCATCCAGGTAGGGCAGCCCGGCCATCGTTCCAGCGATACCCACTACGACAATGCCCGAGGAGATCGCATCGGTCCTGCTGTGCCAGGCGTTGGCACGCAATAGCGACGAGCGGTACTTCCTGGCGACGTGCATGGTGTAGTGGTAGATCGCTTCCTTGGCCACAATCGAGAGCGCTGCGACTACCAGTGCCCATACACCAGGCTGCAGCAGCAGCTCCGGATGGAACAAGCGACGTGCGGCGTCAACGGAGATGCCAATCGCCGTGGCGATCAGGGCCAAGGCGAGGCCGACACTAGCCATGGTTTCGATGCGCCTGTGACCGTAGGGATGCTCTTCGTCCGCGCCACGACTGCCATGCTTGGCCGCATAAAGCACCAGGCCGTCGGTGGCAAGATCGGAGAGTGAATGCACGCCGTCGGCGATCAGCGCCTGCGAGTGGGCCACCACACCAAAGGCGATCTTGGCAACACCGAGCGCGAGATCGACCACGGCACCCACGATTGTGACGCGGTAAGTTGCGCGATAGCGTGCATCGGGTGCGAGCCCGGTGTCGACGCTGGCTAACAATGCGCGCGGTTGATTGCTATGCACCTGTTCCAACTTCGATGGTTATGACAATATCGCGGTCCTCGGTACGCATAGCGACGACCTTGTGACCGTTGATCCGGCACCAGGCGGGGATATCGTTGGTTGCACCCGGGTCGGTGCAAAGGATGTCGAGCACATCTCCGGGCGCGAGGGTCGCAACCCGCTCCTGGGCACGAATGACGGGGAGCGGGCACAGCATGTTGCGCGCGTCGAGCTCGAAGTGGTTCATAGGTACCAGCGCGCGGGAATCTCCTCGGGGGCCATGGGCCTCACCTTGTACACCTGCTCGGCGCCCTGCGTGTTGCAAACCGTGACGCTAACCTCATCGGTGTCGCGACCCTGGCTGAAGCGCGCGGTAAGCCGTGCCGCAAGCTGTAAGTCTTCGCCGTGCGCGTCACCATTCACAAGCACCAACGGACCTTTGTGACTTGTAGGGAACAGGTGGACAAACCGTCGCCGGTAGCCATTAAGGAAATTGCACTCACCCTCGTCGCGTGCGACGATCAGCTTGAAGTAAGGGCGCGGGCGCAAATGACGCCCGACCTTGAGCAACATAATGTCGTCGAGGTCGTAGCGGCGTTCACCGCGTGTCTTCCACAGGTCGGCAAGCTTGTGCGAGTACTGCCTGTCGGTCAGGAAGCAACAGCCACCGGCCGGTTGCGCATACTCGGAGAAGCCGAAGCACGCAGCCAGCGTGATCTGCGCTTTGCGACTGCGGCCGCTGATACCAAGTAGCTGTTGACGATCAACCCAGCCTTCGCGTTCGGGCAGCGTGAGTGGCAACAGCTTCGCACACAAGGGGCGCAGCAATCGATCGTGTGCGCCCGACTCGCGGGCGATGACGGGCATGGTATCACGGCGTTGTGACTTGGGACGCTGCCCAATGACTTCGCCGGTAATGACAAAGTCAAAGGCGTGCTGCTCCATCCATTGTCGCGCCTTCCCAACCATGAACGCCTTGCAATCGAGACAAGGATTAAGATTAGCGCCATAACCGTGCTTGGGGTTGATGACGACATCTTTATACTCCTCGATAACATCGATGATGTGTAGCTTGATACCGAGTTGCTCGGCCACCCAGAGCGCGTTATTACGTTTGGGTTTTTGTTGGTGATGGTTACGAATTGCGTGCGTGTGCCCCTCGACACAGAAGCCCGTGAAGAAGTTAATACCCTCGACCTGTATGCCCTGCTCGAGGATTAGCCGGGCGGCCAGCATGGAATCCAGACCACCCGAGATCAATGCGACGGCCTTGCGCGGTGTTTTCATTGAACCAGTTATCAGCCGGTTGGTTGCCGGCACAATACTAGCCCAAAGCGGGTGTACGGGCACGCCATATCACCCGCCGCCGACCATGAGTAAGCGCCGAACAGCAGACACGCGGAGGCAGCAGCACAAACAAAACGGGCCCTTACGGGCCCGTCAGTTCTTCTTTTTCCTTTGTCTAGCCCTTCCGTGGTGCACTCCTCCGTGGCGATTCGGGCGATACCGGATCAATTGGGGGTAGAGACCTTATCCTAATCGGCGGGGCTTGTCCAACCGTGCGGATCGTTTTTGCCGCCTGGATTCAAGGTCAAAATTGCTGCACTGCACCCAGGAATTCGCCGGCGTATTTTGCCGTAGAGCACGCAGAGAGCACACAGAGATTTGATTTCAAACAGTTTTGCTCCTGGCGCGGAAGCGCATACGGCCTAACAATTTGTGCTCCAGCTTGGGTGCCAGCGGCGCTTTTCTGCATGCTGGTCGTCGCTGCAATCTTTACGACGTCCGAGCGGAGCTCGTGCAATATGCCTGGTAACCGTGCGAGGTTAGTGGCCGGGCCCGGCAATTAGCTTTTTGTTACGCCAGTCATACTTGCGAATATAGGCTGGCCGTCCAGGCTCGAACTCGCCGCGGCCCACCGCTGTGTAGACGATCGTCTCCTCGCAGCTGAAGGCATAGCGGTCCCAGCGGAAATTCAATTTCAGTCTGTGGGCATCACCGATATCACAGGGGATGCCACCCTCGAGTTGCTGACGGGCGAGGGCAATTTCCCCGAGTCGCTTCAGGTCGGCATCCATGCGTGCATAGGCGGGTTCGAGTGCCTTGACGGCGACGGTTGAGGGTGTTTGCGTTTCGCGCAACTGCGTGCCACGTTCCGATTTCGTTCGTGTTGTCATTAGCTGCTGCCAGCGAGCGGCGAGTTGTTCGGCGATGCCGCTGCGCTTCAGCTCCTGGTAGCCAAGCATACCAGCATAAGTCACGATGGCGATCCACAAGGCAAGCAATAGCACGCGCAAGACACCGCGCCAGGCACGCGTGCCGATATGGGGAGCGAACATTGCCGCTAGGTAGGCAAGCGGGCTTCGGCGTGGTATGAACGGATCGCTGTCGGTGGCAATCGCACGCAGACGTGCCATGCGCTTACTCAGCCAGGGCACCGCGGAGTTGAGCTCGTCGAGCGACATCCAGAACTCACTGCTGTAGGCATTCTGTGCCGCAAACTGGGGAATGTTAAATGACTTCCAGCGCCGGCTGCCACTCGCGATGATCGCAAGCGCGAACGCTGCGTCAACCTTGGTCTTGCACGCGGCTATGCCAAAGCGGTCATAACTGTAAACTTTGGCGCGCTCGTACGCCGGTCCGATCAGTGGTAATACCGATGCCGGCAGAATGAAAGGCGTCCAGCGGGTGCGCCCGTCCTGGATACGCGCGAGCTCATGGCCCATCACAAAGTCAATGGCCCCCTGACGATCGGTTAACGCGCCTATGACCTCGCCATTCAACGCGAGAAAACTGGTGCGCCGAAAGCGAAGGCTGAAGCAGTCGGGTATCTCAGGATTCTGAAACAGGTACGCCGCCGGGATCTCATTGATCTGCAGCCGCTTGCACGTCGCTTTTAGACGTGAATAAAGATCCGGATGCTGCTGGGGCCCTATCTCCACGGCATTTCCGCGCAAGTAAGCAACCCGCCTCGCTTTTCGCAGGTACACCACGAGGTAAGCTACAATGAACAGTACCACGAGACTGGCAGCGACATAATGGAATTCGAAGCTCGCGAGATAACGGTCCGTGCTGGCCTTGAGCAGCAGCGCGAGCCCCGCCCAGAAGAACACGGAAACGATGACCGCGATAACAAACAAAGGGGTTTCGTGCGAATAGCGATCGACCATATTACCTAGACAATGATTCCCGGCTCGGAATCTCGCTGTGTTTGTACGCGTAGTGTTGGTGGTGATGACAAAATTAGCATCTGGTTGCGATTCGTCGCTAAGTCTTGTACTTGTATGCGATCATGGCGTAACTGCCGCGACGGTTTACCGGAAACCTCCGTCGCTTGGCGACTTGGTCGCCTCCTACACTAACCACTAAGTTTAAACCAGCCACACACGGAAATCGTTTTTCAATTAAGACGACCCAGAAACGCTTGCCCCCTTTATAGCACAACATGACCTGGAAGCTGCGTCGGCGCCGGCATCGTTACACAGCCACGGCAAGGGGATCCATGGCGGGTGTTTTTCTGCGTGCGTTGCGCTGGGGCATTCGGCTCGCGCTGCTGTTGCTCATCGTGGATCTGTTTTACCTCGCGCTGACCTGGCCTGACTGGAACGGGCTCGTCGGCGGAGCGATACCGAAGTCGAAGTTTATCAGCGAGTATCAAGCATCGCGGCGTGCGGACCGTAACCAGCGGAGATTGCGCTGGCGGCCGGTGGCGTTGACCGAGATCCCAAGACATGTAAGACGAGCGGTCATCGTGGCCGAGGATAGCCGATTCTATCAGCACAGCGGTTTCGACCTGATCGCGTTCAAGGAGGCCATGGACTACAACGTAGCCCAGCGGCGGCTTGCACTCGGGGCTAGTACGATCTCCCAGCAGACGGTCAAAAACCTGTTCTTGAGCAGCTCGCGTAACCCGCTGCGCAAATGGCATGAGCTGATTCTGACCTGGGGCATGGAGCGTAATCTCAGTAAGGATCGCATTCTTGAGATCTATCTAAACGTGGCCGAGTTTGGCCCGGGCATCTACGGGGTCGAAGCCGCATCGCAAGTCTACTGGGGCAAGTCTGTCTCGCGCTTGACCCTGGGCGAGGCGGCGGAGCTCGCGGCTTCATTGCCGAGCCCGAAGAAAAACAATCCGGCCACCCGTACCCAACGTTTCCAAAAACGCGCGCACAAGATCATAGGTTTCCTCGCCCGCTTCAGGACCGAGCCTGGTAACCTGTGATCCGTGAACCGTGATCCATGACTGCAGTTGCAAGTGGCAAGTAAAAACTACCAAGGAGCGAGGAATACAAGGATTGAGGACGGTGCACTATGAATCTGTATTCCCTCCCCTTTCCCGGGGAAGCCCCCTTGGTCAAGCCGAGCCCCGAGTGCAGACGAAGAGCGGTGTTTTGTCGTAAGTATTTTTTAGGCGCCTTTCGCCGAGCCGAGCACCGAGGGAGGCGAAGAGCGGGCCGAAACGGGCGCAGACGGAATTGCGCGCGTCCAGGCCAGGCACACGGAATGTGCCTTGCCTGGACCCCCTGAGACGACTGAGGCGTGAC
>JBHHZP010000120.1:0-11157 GCA_046758085.1 Acidiferrobacterales bacterium | reverse complement strand
TGGAGTCGACGTATCTATGCTGACAGCACTAATTCCTCCCACCGCCGTCCTTTGTACCTGTCTTATTGACTAAATCAATAAAACCCATGCATGGCCCTTCTCGCCCGCGCGGCAAAACCGCGGTAAAGGCAGCTACTCGCAGGACGACAAATTCAGTCTGCGCCTTTCTGACGGAAAGTCAATCACGAACATCCGCAGTTCGTGACAGGGCCCTGAATCAAATCAGTGAGTCAATCCGCTGTTGGCATTCACACCAATAAAGAGGCCGACCCCCGATAATATCCCGCTGGTCCAAGAAAAAGTACGATAGCTGTTTACCACGCGCATTACGCACCAATATAGCTATAATAAGTTGGGTTTAAAGTAATTTGCATCCTCGCTACGGCAAGCGCTCTAACCCGGAAATTGCATGAACTCACGGCAGAGACAACAAACCACTAGTTCAGGGCTTGCGGGTGTCAGCGACCGGAGAGCGGTGGAGCCCCGCCGCGGCCCCAGGCAGACCCCGGAGCCGGGCGCTGACAGCGGCGAGACGCAATGAGTGAACAATCTTGCGCTTGGCGTAATAATAAACAAGGAATACGCTGAACCGCGGGCCCAAAGGTGATGCCATGAGCACGATGAAGGCGTTGGTCAAACGCGCGCCGCAGCCCGGGATCTGGATGGAGCGGGTACCCCTCCCCGAGGTAGGCACCAACGAGGTGCTGATTAAGGTCGACAAGACCGCCATCTGCGGCACCGACCTGCACATATACAACTGGGATGACTGGTCGCAGCGCACAATTCGAACGCCGCTCGTGATTGGTCATGAGTTCGTCGGCTACATCGCAGAGGTTGGTCACGGTGTGCACAACTACGAAGTCGGCGATCGTGTATCGGCCGAGGGCCACATTACGTGCGGGCTGTGTCGCAACTGCCGCGCCGGCCACCGGCATCTATGCACGCATACCGAGGGTATTGGCGTGAATCGCGATGGCGCGTTCGCCGAGTACATCGTCGCACCGGCCGCCAACCTGTGGCTGATTCCACAGGAAATACCCTCCGAGATCGCGGCGTTCTTCGATCCCTACGGAAATGCCGTCCACTGCGCGCTCTCCTTTCAGGTCGTTGGAGAGGACGTCTTGATTACGGGCGCCGGCCCCATTGGCATTATGGCCGCAGGCATCTGCCGATATCTGGGCGCACGCCACGTGGTCATCACCGACACTAACGAGTACCGCCTGAAGCTCGCGGAAAAAATGGGGGCGACGCACCTGGTGAATGTTGCCCGTGAGACCCTCGATGAGGCCATGCAGGCACAGGACATCAAGGAGGGATTCGATATTGGCCTGGAGATGTCCGGCAACCCGCAGGCCTTCAACGACATGCTGCGTCATATGTACAGCGGCGGGCGGATCGCATTGCTGGGTATCCTGCCCGCGGGGACCCCCATCAACTGGGACCTGGTCATCTTCAAAGGCCTCCACATCAAGGGGATCTATGGCCGCGAGATGTTCGAGACCTGGTACAAGATGACGCAAATGGTCCTTGGCGGTCTCGATCTGCGACCTGTGCTGACGCACCAAATCCCGATCGATGACTTCCAGAAGGGCTTCGACGTGATGCAAAGCGGCCAGTGTGGCAAAGTGGTGTGCGACTGGGACTGAGGTGACCGGAGGGGAACATGGGCCTACGCGAGCGGCTGGCAAGCGAGCTGGACACCCTAAAAGCGCAAGGACTCTACAAGGACGAACGCATCATCACCACGCCGCAGGGGGCGCGTGTGGAGGTCGCGACCGGCCAGGAGGTGCTGAACTTTTGCGCGAACAACTACCTGGGCCTTGCCAATCACCCGCAGGTCATCGCGGCGGCGCACAAGGCGCTGGACGACCATGGCTTCGGCATGGCATCAGTGCGTTTCATTTGCGGCACCCAGGACCTGCACAAAGAACTGGAACATGCGATCGCCTCGTTTTTCGGCACCGAAGACGCCATTCTTTACTCTTCTTGCTTCGATGCCAACGGCGGTCTGTTCGAGACGCTGTTGGGGCCCGAGGACGCTGTGATCAGCGACGCCCTGAACCATGCCTCCATCATCGACGGCGTACGCCTGTGCAAGGCACGACGCTATCGTTACAGTCATGCCGACATGGCGGATCTGGAAGCGAAGCTCGAGGAAGCCGCAGACGCCCGCACCCGGTTGATCGCCACCGACGGCATCTTCAGCATGGACGGTGACATCGCACCGCTCGACGAGATCGTGGCGCTCGCACAGCGCCACGACGCGCGGGTCATGGTGGACGACTCCCATGCCACGGGTTTTGTGGGGCCTACAGGCCGCGGCTCCGCCGAGCACCATGAGGTGCAGGATCAGGTCGATATCTTCACGTCCACGCTCGGCAAGGCCTTGGGCGGCGCCTCCGGCGGATTCACCACAGCGAGCCGCGAAATTGTAGCGATGTTGCGCCAACGCTCGCGTCCTTACCTGTTCTCCAATACGCTGCCACCACCGTTGGTGGCGGCCGGCATCCAGGTGTTCGAGCTGCTATCGCGGTCTCCCGATCTCAGGAACCGGCTGACGGAAAACACACGCCACTTTCGTGCGCAGATGACCGCAGCTGGCTTCGACATCAAACCCGGCGAGCACCCCATTGTGCCGATCATGCTCTATGATGCCAAGCTTGCCCAGACTATGGCCGCCGAGCTACTCGAGCGCGGCATCTACGTAATCGGTTTCTCTTATCCGGTGGTGCCCAAAGGGCAGGCGCGCATCCGGGTGCAACTGTCGGCCGCGCATGAGCACGCACACCTGGAGCGTGCGATCGAGGCATTTGTGGCGGTCGGCACGGCGCTCGGGATCATCCGCTAGTGCGAATAACCCGTCATGCTCCATTCGCTGTGAGTACGCACACCAGTACGCCCGCTAGGGTCTGACGCGATTACGCGCGTATACTTAATTTAACGCAACGACTTCGGAGAGAGTCGACGATGGAATACTACGAGAACATCCTAGCTCTGGTAGGCCACACACCGCTTGTCAAGCTGAACCGCATCGTTGATCGCGGTATGGCGGCGATCTATGCGAAGCTCGAACAATTTAATCCGACCGGCTCCGTCAAGGATCGCATTGCCGTCAATATGATCGCCCACGCCGAGAAGGCGGGACTGATAAAACCGGGCGGGACGCTGGTAGAAAGCACCTCGGGTAATACAGGCCTGGGCCTCGCGATGACGGCTGCAGTGCGCGGTTATCGCTGTGTGTGCACCATGCCCGACAAAATGAGTAAGGAAAAGATTGATATGCTAAAGGCCTACGGGGCCGAAGTAATCATCACGCGAACCGATCTCCCGCACGATCATCCTGACAGCTACGTGGAAGTCGCCAAGAAGATCGCGCGAGAGACGCCCGGCGGATTTTACACCGATCAATACTTTAATATGAATAATCCTGAGGCCCATTATCTGACAACGGGGCCAGAGATCTGGGAGGACACGGATGGCAAGATCGATTGCCTGGTTGGTGGAATAGGCACCGGTGGGACAATATCGGGGGCGGGGAAGTATCTCAAGGAAAAGGCCGCCGAAACGGGCCACGAAATAACAGTCGTCTGCCCGGATCCAATAGGCAGCATTTATTACGACGAGTTCTACAAAGGGGAATCAGGCGATCCCGGGATCTATCGCGTTGAAGGAATAGGCCACGACTTCATGGTGGGCACACTTGATTTCTCGGTCATCGATGACGTGATGCAAGTATCAGACCGCGATTCGTTTTTAACGGCAAGGCAGCTTGCGCGCGAAGAGGGCATCTTTGCGGGTGGGTCCGCAGGCACTGCGTTATTCGGTGCACTCGAGGTGGCCAAGCGACTCGGGCCGGGCAAAATCGTCGTCGTAATCATTCCGGATTTCGGTGACCGCTACTTGAGTAAGTGTTATGACGATGACTGGATGAAGGACATGGGTTTCCTGGGTCTCGAACAGCGCCTGGGAACGGTCCGGGAAGTCTTGAAGTTCAAGGGCGGCAAGGTAGAGTTTGCAGAGCTGGATGAGACCCTGGGTCACGTGACCGGCAGGATGTCGCAGCTGGGAATCTCGCAGATGCCCGTGAAGACGAATGGCAAGATCCCGAATCTGCTAATGATCCATGAGCTCGATATACTGCAAGGTCTGGTGAGCGGTAAATGCACCCCGGACGACAAGGTGAGCCGGGTCGCGAAGAACCTTGAGGGTCAGGTTGCTCCGGCTGATCCGTTAACAAGGGTCCAGTCGGTTTTTGATAATCACAATGTTGCCGTCGTCGTTGAACAAGGGAACATCATTGGCATTATTAGCAAGATTGACGTCGTCCAATTTCTAGCCGCGCGGAGCTGACACGAGAAACTATTTCTCAAAGGATCACCGCTAATGCCAAGCGATACAATCCGGTAGTGCTTTCTTGTGTCTTGTACCTTACGCGAGTGCGCACTCGCCGCACTGGCTGCAATCGAAGACCGTAGCGGCCGCAGGCCAAAAACAGACTTCCCACATCAGCCATAAACTTTCTTGACCCATCCAAAACCAAGGAGCCGAGCGTGAAATTCGATACAAAAGTCGTACGCGCGGGCATTAAGCCTGATCCAGCAACTGGATCAATCGTTCCCCCGATCTACGAGACCGCCACCTATGTCCTCGACGAGGTAGGTAGAGACAAGGGATTTGACTACACCCGCTCAGCCAACCCCACACGGCAATTGCTCGAAGACAATCTCGCCGCCATCGAAGATGGCAAGTATGGAGTCTGCTTCGCTAGTGGCATGGCTGCGGTGGATGGCTGCATGAAACTGCTCAGCGCTGGCGATCATGTGGTCTGCTCCGACGACGTCTACGGCGGTGTTTCCAGGCACTTCAACAATGTGCTGGCCCGCTACGGCATGAGTTTCACTTACGTTGACTCCTCCGACACGAACGCCGTGCGTGAAGCGATACGTCCTGAAACGAAAATGCTCTGGATTGAAACGCCTACGAATCCGCTGCTTAAGGTGACGGACTTACAGGCGATGGCTACCATCGCCAAAGAGCGTGACCTGTACTTTAGTGTCGATTCCACATTTGCAACGCCGGTGTTTTTGCGGCCGTTGGAGTACGGGGCCGATATCGTCATGCACAGCACGACCAAGTACTTGAGCGGTCACAATCAGCTGATCGGTGGGCTGGTAGTCACCAATCGACAAGACATTTACGACGAGATGAAGTTCATCCAGAAAACCATCGGCGCTGTGCCGAGCCCATTCGACTGCTGGCTGACCTTGCTTGGTGTAAAAACCCTTCATCTCAGGATGCAGCGTCATGCTGAAAGCGCGCAGCGGGTCGCGGAGTACCTGGAGAGTCACCCGAAAGTCGCCAGGGTCACCTATCCCGGGCTACCTTCACACCCGCAGTATGAGATCGCCAAGGCGCAGATGTCAGGCTTTAGCGGAATGATCTCGTTCGAACTGAAAGGCGGGCTCCCTGCCGGCAAGGCCGTGATGAATAACGTCATGCTGTGCGGCCTCGCAGAGAGCCTCGGCGCGGTAGAGACAATGATCACTCACCCCGCCACTATGACCCATGCTGATGTTCCAGCGCAGGAGCGCCAGGCGCGCGGTTTGACAGATGGTCTGGTTCGGCTTTCGGTGGGCATCGAGGATGTCTACGATATCCTCGCCGACCTTGAGCAGGCCTTGAGGATGGCTTAGAGAGGGGTTTGCCGGTTCGCGGGCAATCGACTACGCTGACCTGACGAGACCGTCACGGTTCTTGAGATTGAGCGGATTATGGGGATCCACACCCGGCATGAAGAGCCCATTGCGGTCTATATCAGTTAATTGATAGACCAGGCCCAGCCAGTTGTTAAACATAGCCTTGCCCGTGTCCGTCCAGGTGTTGTCCACGTAGGGTTGTATCTGCGCCTCTGGAAACTCGGGCGGCGTTCGCCGGTCCGCTTTTGCCTTTAAAACCTGCTGCTTGTATGACTCCAGGACAACAATCGCCTCGGGTGCAAAGTAGTGTTCCGGATAAAGTGGATAATCTTCCCGCTCTCCATCGACAAAGCGTAACACCTCGCGCTTGTATTCCTTTAACAGGCTGGTGATATCGTACTCAGGGTGGCCTTGAAAAAAGACCATCCTGAATCCATCCGAGCTGGCGGCCATATACACGCCCGCCTCTTTGCTCTGCGCGAGCACTTTCAGTCCTGCTCCTTCGACTTGCTCACGGGTGACCTCGTAGAAGTGCGAGTGAGGCGCCTCGAAACGCGTATTGATGCTGCTAACCAGCGAATGTGCAGGGTCCAGAATACGATGCGAATACACGCCCCACCGCTTTTGTGGCAGGCGAATGCGCTCAACGCCGTGGTATTGCTTCAAGTACGCATGCGTGGCGAGACAGGAGAAAACGATGGAGCACACATGTTCCCGTGCCCAGGCAATAGCTTCGGTCATCGGCTCCCAGAAAATTTCTTGGGTGAGATCCGGTTGGGCAGGGTTGGCGCCGGTAATGATAAGCGCATCGAGGCCATCCCGCTGCAGTTGATGGAAGTCCTCGTAATAGGTTTTTAGATAGGCTTGCGCCGCGCTGCTGCGTGCGGCTGTGTCGACCGCAAACGGGTGCACATAGAACTGTGCGATCCGATTGCAAGATCCAACCAGCCGCATGAACTGCCGTTCCGTCGCCTGTAATGCGGCGTCTGGCATCATGTTGAGCAGACCGATGTGAAGCTCACGAATATCCTGATGCCGTGCGCGATCGGCACTTAAGACCTCGTGCCCTTCTTCACGAAGGCGTTCGAATGCTGGCAAACCGGAGTGATCCACTAGCGGCATGCCATTACACCTCGCCGCTTAAGCGACGTTGGTCCCCTGCCTGTTGTAGCGCAGCGGCAAACAAGTCCAATACACCGGCCTCGTCCTGTGCCAGTTCCGCTTCGCGGGCTTCCACCGTGTAACCGTATTTCTCCGCGATCGCCTCATACAGCGGTCGGCGATGTTCGACTAGCCTCGGGAATATCCACTGCATAAATTGGACCGGGTGGATGTCATCGGTCGAATGCAAGCCTTCCAGCCGCATATACTCGGCCAGCTGCTGGTCCAGGAAAGTCTCCTGATAATAAAGCGGCTTGGGATTGTCAATCTGGCGCTTGATCAGCTCGTCCTCCATATCCTTGTCGGCGCGAATATAAATAATCACGGTATGCTTGGCCAGGGTATCCACGACATCCTTATCATTCAACTCACAAACGCTACCGCCGGTGTCATTGATAAAGTGGGGATAGCCGTAGATGTCTCGCCCCTTGGCAATAAAGGATTTAACATCGCGCATCGCCCCGATTTCCGCCTCGCGGTGTAAGCGTTGTCGTTCCTTGAACTCTTCCAGCGAAAGGCCACCGAGTTTTCGATTACCAATCTTGCCCAGAAAGGTGGATATGGGTGCGAGGTTATGCACCGTGATATTGCTGCAGAAATAGATCGAGTCGCTGCGCAAGAGATCCCTGAGGAAATCAACCTGCATCGCCTTTTTCTTGATGTTATCTAGGATAGGTTCTTCTAGGTACTTGGTCCCGATCCGGTAATCGGCGGAGTAATGGAACCACCGGCTTTTGGGTAGCTTATTGGCGAGCGTGGTCTTACCGACTCCCGACATACCGAGCAAGGTGATTGCCTTGTTTTCCCACCTCAGGAATTCGTCGTGGCGCATTCTCATGGGACTACACCGGTCCTACTCGATATGTCTGTGTTCCGCCAGCCAGGCTAATGGCGCGGTCAACCGCTGTTTTATTTTACGGCAACAACCAAAAGGGTGGTACATAATAATGCCGGCCTGCGGTACCACTCGACCACGAAGGCCCGTATTTCCGGGTATATATTGAGATGGACTGGTCTTGCTTCCGGCCGCGTCGGGGGCTCGCGGGCCCCGGCTAGCGCTGTTCGCGTTCTTGGGTATGAGCGCCGGCGGCGAATACTCCCGGTTTTATGGTTGTTTATTGACTAAGCCGGTTCACGGTAGAGAAATGCCCCGATTCGCCGCATGCCGATACGCCGGTCAAGTTCTGCGTGCTTTCCCATCACGATCAGCTTCTTTTTTATGACGGCTCGCTGTCTCTCTACAGCCCGCGGGTTTTTCTAGGCGTGCCTTGGATACCTTGGTCACTGTGCTCGACCGCTTGAGTGATGCGTGATGCTTTGCGAGGAGCAGGCGCCAGCCGCGAAGATCGAAGTCCGGGTCATCGTTCGCAAATGCGAGGCCGATTTGATAGATGCATTGCTCGACAGTGTCATCGCTGACGCCCGGTTGCACGAATGCCTTGGCAAGTGCGTGCGCAAGACGCACATGATCGAGACTGGCCATACCGGAGCCCTCCTTTGCTTAGCGCATCCCTGGATCGCATCGACGCACCAATAATTGTGCATCATCAGCGGCGCATTCTCAGTATAGTCGCTGCCGGTCAGATAGACAGAGGTCATCTAACACCGGGGCTCCTCGAGCTGCGACTACGCATGGTCGTGGCGCATCAGCTAGTTGCGGTGATTACTGCCCACTTTTCGGGGAGGAGGCGTTACAATGAGCCCCAGAGACACAAAAAATGAGGTCACAATCATATGGGCGCCGCCAGGCTGACGGGACCAATGATCGCATCTTCGGCCAGGCTGCAGGACCACGAGGTGGCCTGCAGCTTCCCATTTTCGCTGATGGAAGAAATCCTCGAAAGCCTGGACGCAACCCATAAGGCCGGCGCGACCACGTATGCGGTCACCAACTGGCTCAACTATACTGGCGGGTTTTCACCGTCCTACGACGAGTATCGCCGGATGCTCGATAACGCGGGGCCACTGGGCGATGATTGAGCGGATGGGAGCTTCCTAACGCCGATGGACATGGCTGTCGTCATTCTCGTTCTCTCTTTTGTTTTCGCGGCCCTGGCTGTAATCGGATTATTCTGGCCCGGGCTTATCCTGCGCTCCAAGCGTTTCAGGGCATTTTTCTCATATGGAGTCCTGTCAATATTCCTCTTTTTTGTTGCCATCATCCTGATGTCGGAACCGCAAGAGGGGGCCCCTCCCGCATCCCAAGCGGGAAATACCGCTCGGGTGGCGCCGCCACAAACGGTTGCGCTGCCCTCGTTTAGTGTCGTTGAGAAGACCACAGTGCGTGAGAAGTTTGGACGTAACGTGGACCAGGCGATCTTTTCGGTCAAGACTGAAAACCTGGATGAGAAAAGCCTGAGGCTGATTGCTGAGCGGCTAGTGGAAAATGAGGGCGGAAAATATCACTCCGGAGCGATTATCTATTTCTACAAACCCGCTAAGACGGTGGGACAAGAAGGACCCGACCACAAGCTGCGTTGGGCCAGCGGGCAAGGATACGCCCAGGACTATTAATCTTTCCGGTATTGCGCTCACGCGAAGTGAACGAAAGATAATTCAGACGTCAAGAACGCTCTTGGTCTGGTAAGAGCGCAGGCCCAGGCCCCATCCACAGGTTCGCACCCAAGAAATCCCGACCCACCAAGGCATTGCACAAAAAAGGCCCCGCCGGACGGCGGGGCCTTTTTCCGAAACCTGCTTGCGCAGTGCTTGACGCTTAGGCCGGTTGAACGTCGGTCGCCGACGGGCCCTTCGGGCCTTGCTGGATACTAAAGGTCACGCGTTGCCCCTCGGCCAAGGTCTTGAAACCCGACCCCGATATGCCGGAGTGATGTACAAACACGTCCTTGGTGCCGTCCTGCGGCGTGATAAAACCATAACCTTTACTCTCATTGAACCACTTTACAGTTCCTGTACTCATGACTTAACAATCCTCAATATGAATTAATACAAGTGATTTACATGCAGATCACAAAAGCGAAAATCGCGGGCGAACCTCAGGAGGGACTTCCGAACAAACCGACATTCACAAACTGCAGCATTCATACTATACCCTATTTCCGGCCAGGACTCCAGGGACCGCACGATCTGAGACTTAGCCAAAATTACCATAACAGAACCCTGCCCTCCGCTTCGAGCGCCCCCCAGCCTTCACACTGCGGCCTGGAGGCCTATCCGGTTCATGCCCGTTGGCGCGATTCGCGCCGGCGTTCGACGTCGGTCAACAGCTTCCTTCGCAACCGTATGCTCGCCGGGGTCACCTCGACCAGCTCGTCATCGTCGATGAACTCCAAAGCCTGCTCCAGAGAAAGCCGCACCGGTGGCGTCAGCAATATGTTCTCATCTGACCCGGCCGCACGGATATTGGTCAGCTGCTTGGCCTTCGTGGGGTTGACCCCCAAATCGTTTCCGCGGCTATGTATGCCCACGATCATCCCCTCATAAACGGCCTCACCGTGACCCACAAACAGGCGGCCCCGGTTCTGCAGATTAAACAGCGCATAAGCCAGCGACTTTCCATCGGCGATGGACACCATGACCCCATTGTTGCGCTGACCGATATCACCCGGCACACGGCGATCGTATTTATCGAATACGTGACACATCAGCCCGGTGCCGGCAGTTTCAGTCAGGTATTCCGTGCGAAAACCGATCAGACCCCGGGCCGGGATATGGTAGTCAAGTCGAATACGTCCCCTGCTCTCTGGCTGCATACTCAGCAGCTCCCCTTTGCGCTCAGCCAGGCGACTCATTACCGCCCCCTGGTAATCCGCCTGGAAATCCACGGTCAACAACTCCCAGGGCTCGCACAATTGCCCGTCAAATTCGAGCTCGATCACCTCGGGCCGGGAGACCGCTAATTCGTAACCTTCACGCCGCATGGTTTCGATCAGCACCGACAGGTGCAGCTCGCCACGCCCCGACACGCGGAACCTGTCCGGATCCTCGGTGTTCTCGACTCGCAGTGCCACGTTGTGCATCCGCTCCTTGGCCAGCCGCTCTCCAATCTGGCGACTGGTAACAAACTTGCCCTCGCGCCCAGCGAACGGTGATTTATTGACCTGAAAGGTCATGCTGATGGTGGGCTCGTCCACTATCAGCGCCGGTAACCCCTCCGGCTGATCGCGCTCGCAGAGCGTATCGGAGATGCCAAGATCCTCGATCCCGCTGAACATAACGATGTCACCGGCACCAGCCGCCGCGATTCGCTGACGCTCCAGTCCATCAAAACCATAAAGCTCCGTGAGCTGGCCACTACGTGTTGTGCCGTCTGCGCCGACAATGCTGACCGCCGTGTTGG
>JBHHZP010000119.1:0-11275 GCA_046758085.1 Acidiferrobacterales bacterium | reverse complement strand
TCGGGCGATTTCCCGGCTAAGCTGTCTGGCGTTTACTCGATGCGGTGTCCGCCGAAAGGCTCGATGGTGTGTGTAGCACCATTCCGTGCTCCAGCACAAGCGTCTTGATCGTCTGGTCCGCAAGCGCGTCGGCGACGGCTATGTCGATTCGTTTCAAGACGTCGTTAACCGCGGCTACCGAACATAGCATCGATGCGGCACGCTGATGTGCGCTGCCTGGTTCTCGCATTCCGTCACGTAATGCCTTCAGGGTTACAGTTTCGATGTCCCGGGCCGGGACATAGGCTGTCGGCTCAGCCTGCACTTGCAGGATAAACCCCGTATCCGAGAGACTGTCCAGCGACATTTGCACCGCCTCTACCGACACGCCTAAATACGAGGCGAGAGATTCAACGGTCCACGGAGGGTTATTGTAGTAATGATTGTACGCGATAAGGAACATCACCATTAGCCCCAGTCGTTCCCTTAGCGCCCCACTCAATTGATGTTCCTTGGTTTCAGCGCGCAGCAACTGTGGATTTTGAACGTAATACGAGACTTGCGCACCAATAAGAAGGATATACCAACTCACGTAAATCCAGATCATAAAGACAGCGAGCACGGCAAAGCCCGAGTAAATTGCCGCATATCTTCCGGACGACGCGACAAACGATGCGAATATCCACCCGACTGTCTGCCAAAGTACCCCCGCCACCACACCGCCCGCGAGGGCAGAAGAAAATCTCACTCGCGTATGTGGAATAAAGATGTAAAAAAACGTAAATGCCGCACACACCAATAAATATGGGACCAATCGGCTGACAAATAACGCAACGGCGCCAATGGGCTTGAACGCCAGCAGCTCTTGGAAGATGGTAGTGCTTGAGATAGACGCCGTAATGCCCAGTGCGGCGAACATCAATACCGGCCCCACAAGAATCACGCTCAGGTACTCGCTAAACCGCTGTACCAAACGTCGCGGTTTCTTGATTCGCCAGATAAAATTCAACGTGCTTTCCACTTTGTAGACCAGCGAGATCACAAAATAGACCAATAATGCAAGACCGACCGAACCCAGGACACCAACTTTGATGTTGTCTACGAACCCGATGATCGTGGCCGTGACTTCGGAACCCTTCGGCCCCAGTGGTGCAAGCACATTGCTTAGGAGCGGCTCCAGCTGATTGTGCACGCCGAAACCCTTGAGCACCGAGAATGTCACGGCCAGCAAAGGCACCAGCGATAGCATCGTAGTATAGACGAGGCTCATGGCACGCAAAGAGAGTTGCCCTTTCAACAGGTCCCCAGCGATCCGGCAGGCGAACCTCAGGGACTCGATGATAAAACGGCGGGGCCGCGCAATAAGGCTCGTGTCTGCGGTCCAAATGTGTTTTATTACTATGTCATGCAGTCGTTCCCACATATCCCGGTCCTGCTCCATCCCACGGCCCAACGAGAACCCCTCTACTGCACGCCATTGAGGCGCTCGCACCCATACCCTCGCGCCCGGGAGTCACCCCCTGACGCCGTCAGTAACCGCTCCCCTACCGTTCGTTTCGCCCCGACGCGGTGTGCGTGTAACCCAACATACTTGCAACACCTTGAGTCATTGTCAGATTATACATCGGGGAATCAGGGGCGTGTGCAGCGCCAGCGTGCACGGCTGCTTGCAACATCAATGCACTTTACGCCGGACTTGCTTGACGTTGGGTAGCTGCTCAATACGTGCGAGCACCCGGCTCAGAACACTGATATCGGGAATTTCCAAGGTAAGCTCGATGCGCCCCGTATTCAGGTTCTTGTCCGAGAGGGACTTGACTGAAAGCACGTTGATCTTTTCATTGGCAAGAACCGCGGTAATATCGCGCAACAGACCCTGTCGATCGTAAATTGTAACTTCAACGTCCACCGGATACGTGTTTCCACTTTCTCTGCCCCAATTAACTGCGACCACGCGTTCATCGCTGTCACTGTAATATCGCAAGGCGTTAGGGCAGTCCCGGCGATGAACAGTCACGCCGCGACCGCTGGTGATGAATCCGACAATCGCATCCCCAGGCACGGGCTTGCAGCACTGCGCCATACGTGTAAGCAGGTTTCCCACGCCCTCGATCGTTAGCGCGGCAGACGTTGACAGTACCCTGTCGGTACGGATCGGTGGCAATCGATCCTCCTTCGCCACCGTGGGTTCCACCATCTCCTGCACCGCGCCGACAATCTGCGATGTGCGGGTCTCTCCGCGCCCGACTGATGCGAGCAAATCATCGACTTTTCCGAAATCAAGTCGTTGAGCAAGTCTTTCAAAGTTGATATCGGCGAGCCCCAGTCTGTGCAGCTCTCGCTCCAGGCCTGCGCGCCCCGCAAGAACACTTTCGTCATAATTCTGCTGGCGGAACCATTGTTGAACTTTGCTGCGCGCCCGCGACGTCTTCAAATACCCCAGATGTGGATTCAACCAATCCCGACTCGGGCCACCCTTTTTCACTGTGAGCACAGCAACCTGCTCGCCGGTCTTGAGCTGATAGGTCAAGGGCACCATACGACCGTTGACCTTTGCCCCTCGGCACCGGTGCCCAACTTCGGTGTGAATGTGATAGGCGAAATCGAGCGGCGTCGAGCCCACGGGCAAATCCACGATATTGCCCTTGGGCGTGAAGACATAGATGCGGTCGGCAAAAACCTCTGACTTAAAATGATCGACGAACTCGCTGGCCTCCGCCACCTCGTCCTTCCATTCCAGCAGTTGCCGTAGCCAAACGATTTTTTGATCGAACGCACGATCTTCTTTCGCGCCTTCCTTGTAACGCCAGTGCGCCGCCACCCCGAGCTCCGCTTGATGTTGCATCTCATGAGTGCGAATCTGCACCTCTACGGTTTTGCCCTCGGGACCGATCACCGCGGTATGGATGGACTGGTAATTGTTCTCTTTCGGAGTTGCTATGTAGTCATCAAACTCCCCCGGCACGAACTGCCAACAGGTATGGACGACACCAAGTGCTGCATAACAATCCGGAATCGAGTTAACCAGCACTCGCACGGCACGCACATCGTAAATTTGGTCAAAACCCTGGTTCTTGCGCCGCATCTTGCGCCAGATCGCGTACGCGTGCTTGGCACGTCCCATTACCTCAGCCTGGACCGCACCCCGCTCGAGTTCTTTTTTTAGGGTGCCCACGAAACGCTCAATGTAACGTTCCCGATCGGCCCGGCGTTCGGCAAGCCATCCAACGATGTCGTGGTAGGCAGCGGGTTCCAGATAGCGGAAAGCGAGATCCTCCAACTCCCACTTAACCCGCCAGATACCCAGGCGGTTGGCCAGCGGCGCGAAGAGGTCCAATGTCTCACGAGCGATGCGTTTCTGATTGTCCGCCGGCAGGAAGTCCAGGGTACGCATGTTGTGCAAGCGATCGGCGAACTTGATCAGCACCACGCGAACATCCTCGGCCATAGCCAAAAGCATCTTACGCAGACTCTCCGAGTGGGCGCGCTCCCTCCTGCGCGTATCTGCCGGATCAGGCAGCTCCTGGATGAGTGCCATCTTGGTTACACCATCTACGAGTCGGGCGACGCCTGCGCCGAAGCGCTCGGCGACATCGGCCACGCTCACATCCGTGTCTTCCACCACATCATGCAGCAGGGCAGCGACGATGGTCTCATGATCGAGATACAGGTCAGTCAGAATGCGTGCGACTGCGAGCGAATGGTGGATATAAGGCTCGCCAGATGCCCGGCGCTGACCCGCATGCGCCTCGCGCGCAAACTCATAAGCCTGGCGAATGAGGGTCTTCTCCTGCTCGGGCCGGCCCGCAGTAACGGCCTGCATCCAGGCCTCCAGACCTGCTGCCGTCTTGTCGTCGATCCGCCGGTTTTTCGTGCCAATCGCCACCATGCTGTCCAGCGAGCATTTGGAGCTCATCCCTATAGTTCACCGGTATAGTATGGTGTCGAACGGCTGGAATTGAAACCGCGGGGGCAGTCATCAGCATCGCTTGATCGCGATGTCCGTGCGAGCAACGACTTCGATGGTGCGCGTGTGGCTATGGGACGTACAGCCGTTGGCTTCGGGCGCAGGACTAGACTACACCCGGGCGGCGCCGGTCTTAGCCGTGAAACGCGGCGGACAGATCGAGGGTAGTCGGACGGGGGCAGTAGGCGGTCCGATGATCGCCTTAGCGTGACATCGTCCGAGCGCAGGATTCGAGGGTCAACCCGCGCGCGACGGATGATCCATCGGCCCAGGAAGACAGAGGCCGGGGCCTGTCGTAATGATGTGTAACTTAAAGCCGCCAGATTACCGCAGAGCGTACCTGCTGCTCCACGTCATCAAGCGCCTCGCCCTGCTCGCCGACAATCGCCATGCTGCCGTTCGCGGTGGGCACGATGACGCCATTCCATTGCTTACTGCGCAGGGCCCTGCGATTGTCGACATACACCCCGGGCATCAACAACACATTTACCGGCCCCTTCATCCCCGCCAGAACCAGCTGGCCGCACGGAAGCCCCTGCATGTAGTAGATGCTGGCATAGCTGACCTGACCCAGGCTGCCGCTGAGTTCTCCGCCCAACGTTCGCAGCACACGCACGAGCCTATCGTACGATACTTGCTCGGCCGCCACCTGCGATGCCGGTACCTCACTAATGCGCGCGATAACGGAGCGGTCCACCGGCGGCACGTGGGTGGCCGTGAACCAGCCACCGGCCAACCCGAGCGTTAACAGGACACTGGCGGCCCATGCATACAGCCGCCTTTTCCGCGTCCGTTGCGCCCTGTCGGCGTCCAGAGACTGTCGCAAAATGATGCGCGAGGCCAGATTATTCGGCACCTCGACCTGCAACGCCTCGGTTAGACCTTTGTCGAACTGCATCACGCCAAGCGAAAACTCGGCACAGCGCGTGCAATTGCGCTTGTGCCGCAAAAACTTGCTTTCCTGGCATCCAGGTTCAGCAAGGCTACGGCGGCGAAATTCCAGACAATTCATATTCTTAACTCACGATCGGCAGCATTCCCATCACCGTCCAGCACGGCACGTAATTTCTGCCGCGCACGAAACAGACGGGTCATCACGGCTCCTGAGGAAAGACCTAGGAACTGAGCGATTTCCTCACAGCTATAGCCTCCCAGGTTCTGGAGCAGCAAGGGTTCCCGGTACTCTTCGGCCAGGCCCGCAACCGCCCGGCGTAGTGCCGCCGCCTCGGCTGAGGTGTCATCGCCGGTGCCCGGAAGATCGTCGGGGTCGACCTCGTAATCCCGGATCGGGACACGGCGCTCGTACTGCCGCGCATGCTCCCTTCGCAATATCGTGATGAGCCACCCTTTGGCGGCCTTTTCATCACGTAACGTGTCCAGGGATCGCCATGCCCTTAGAAAGGTTTCCTGCACCAACTCTTCGGCCTGCGAGCGATCACGACATAACCACACCGCATAACGGAAAAGGTCCGCCGACAACGCATGGACCAATGCCTCGAAGCGGGTTTGCTTGCTCCCCATAAGTTCAAAGACCGGCGAATCCGTGCTTTCATTACACCCGGCTGATGGCTCTTTTCCGATCAAGGCCTAATCCCTGCAGAAGGTTACCGTAGGTCCCGGCATGGACCCATCTATAATGGCATAAAATATGTAGGTCTAATATAGCCCGGTGCGACGTGTGGTCATCGGTTCGGGTGGTGCGCTGGTCCCCGTAGTTTATAGACAGCCGACCAAGGAACTAAGTTGCACCAAATGCGCACGTCCCGCGCCGCTGCCGAGCTGCGTGCCGTACCGGCGTTTGATCCGGTCTCCCGCCTGAACACACAGCTGCCGCGCCCGCGGGTGCGGGGGCTCGTTACGGCCTTGTCGCTGACTCGTCTGGCCATTCATGACGGAGTCGCAACCCGCATACTCGCGCGGGGCAAATTGGTGAGCCTCGAATCATCCCGATAATTTGTATGTCATTGTGCTGCTCACTTGTGCCCCTCTACCCGGAAAGCCCTACCGTGTCCGTCTTACCCTCGTCCACTGTGACGGTACGTTATCGCAATCAAGCTTTGCTCGTTGCATGCCAGCTGCAACACAGGCGCTCGTGTGCCGACTTGTGATTGACCCGCGCCACCGGAACGATGACAACCACCGCCGGTCCAAATCTCCAGGACAGAAGTTGATGATTTATTCTTATGTCATTGCCGTACGTAGATCTGTGGCGACTCCTCGCCCTGCAATACGTTACGCTGTTATGCACCGCGCAGGTTCACACAGAAGCGCAGCCACCGATTCATCGCGGTTTGTGCTACCTTCGGGGACAGCAGTGGACTCGGCTGGCCAGGGGTGTTCAAATTTTACATCAAATTGGTAGCACGCTGGGTTTTCCTACCGAAGTCTCTACCTCCTTGCCGCACGAGCCGAATGCCCGCTTCGCACTCAGTGGCCCGCAAAACATACTCCGGCGTACGCGCTGTCAGGGCAACCAAAGCTTCAATCTGAAGCACCGGCAATGTCCTTCTTCCTGGACGAAATTTGCTGTGCTGGTTCGCTACGCACTAGCCGCGGACTTGTGCTTTGACCCTAGCGAGCGTTTTTCAGACAGTCTCTACGGCTTGGCGTGGCATTTACGGTGGGCGCGCGCCTGAGTAGCTTAAAGCGGGGAACCGGAAAATGAAAAAACTAGTAATTGTCGCAACAGTGCTGTCGTTCATATTGGCGGGTTGCGGCACTGTGACCGGCAAGCCGGACCTAAACCGACTCTACGCCGTCAGCTCTTCGCAACGCGCCCAACATCCGGTGATCTTGATCCCCGGTGCGGGCGCGAGCAGACTGAGGAGACACACAGACGGGCGTGAGATCTGGCCTGGCCCGTTAACCAACTTCTTATTCAAAACATCCGACCGGCTTGCCCTTGAGATCGATCCAGAGACGCTACAGCCCCGCAACGACAACATCGAGGCGTATGGTTTGTTCGATGGGGTCGCGGGAGTGCATTATTATCGCCGCATTCGCTCGGCACTGGAGAGCGCCGGCGGCTACTCGCTCGGCAAGCCAGGACAACGCTACACGCGGGACGATCGACGATACTATATATTCCTATACGACTGGCGGCAGAACATCCCGGAAACCGCCGCCCAGCTCGATCGGCTCGTAGAGCAGATCCGCAGTGACTATGCTGATCCCAGCCTTAAAGTCGATATCATCGCCCACAGTATGGGTGGGCTGCTCGCCCGGTATTTTATCCGCTACGGCAGTGAGGACGTGCTCGATTCCGACACATTCCACCCCAATGGTGTGGGTGCCGCAAAGATCGGAAAGGTGATCCTGATTGGTACTCCGAACTGGGGTTCTATCAAGGGCCTGCAGGTATTTATGAAGGGCAAACGCTTCGGGCTGATGCGACTCTATCCTGAGATTCTCGCAACAATGCCCGCTGCCTATGAGCTCCTGCCTCACCCGGACCGCGATTGGATGATTGCCCTTGACGGCAGTAAATGGGATCGAGACCTGTACTCAGTCAAGACCTGGCGTGACAATCAGTGGTCGATCTTCGCTCCCGAGGCTCAGGCGCGAATCCGGTCGCGCTTTGATTCGAGCAACGATGCGCAGCGCTATATCGATGTGCTGACGCGTTACTTTGAAAGAAACCTGCTCCGGGCAAAACATTTTCACCGTGCACTGTCAGTTCCACCGGGCCAAGCACCTGTACGTTATGTGGTCTTCGGCGGAGATTGTACTCTCACTCCCGCGAGGTGCCTGGTCGAACCGGCAAAAGGCCGGATGCGCGTTCGCTTTCACCCGCGTGACGTCGTAAATCGCGTACCCGGTCTGAATTATGACAGCTTAATGCTGGAGCCCGGTGACGGAACTGTTACCAAGCCGTCCCTATTGGCACGAAATTCCCTTGACCCGTCGCTTCCCGGCAATGATCACACAGAGTTTCCGATTGCCTACTCGGTCTTCCTGTGCGAACGACATGCTCAACTAACTGCCAACCTGACGTTCCAGGATAACCTGCTCAATATCCTGCTCAGCCAGGCGACGACGCAGGATCGGGTGCACACACAAACCATCCCCGTACCGCCAAGATAAGATCGCAAACCCATTGCGCTGCGGGCCGCCCAGCGCTAGCGTTAACGCCGCGGCCCCGATTGGGGCAGCACGTACGCACTACCGTGCCCGGCAATCCCTGACGACTATGTTAGCCTGCATTTCTCACCAGCTATCTGCTGCGACCGTGTATCTCGGTCGCTGTTCCCGACGCGACTCTACCTCGGCAACTGCTCCCGGCGTTGCTCTAGCGCGGCAACTGCTCCCGGCGTTGCTCTAGCTCCTGCCTCCCTGCAGTCGTCCTGCCTCCCTGCAGTCGTCCTGCCTCCCTGTAGTCGTCCTCGACCGCTGTTCCCGACGCGGTCCTACCTCCTCCGTCCCTGGAGTCGTGCCCGCGTCGTGCCCGGTTGCGGGCTCAACGTAATGTAAAGTACGCCTGCGCTTCGTACGCCTGCTTCGCTTGGCGGACCGGGGAAATCCCTCCGTGGATTTCCCGTTCGCCGGGGCGAAGGTTCACCGGACCTTCCCCTGGCTGCAGCTTACCCAAAGGCATCTGCGCGCCCTCGCGACGATACCCGGTGAGAAATACAGACTAAGTGCGTTGCCACGTGAGCCCGAGAGGGAGAACCGCTGCTCGGACGAAAACCAGCGCAGACAAAGACGGTCGTACCCACTTCCTATACAAATTTCTATTAATTATCAAGTGGTTATAAATAGCTGCGGCACGTGCGATCGTACTGCTCACCACCGCACAAACTTGATCTAATTACTTGGTTATTGTATCTTGTATTTCTGACCGAATTGCTCAGGATTTGCTCCTGCGTTCGTGTCCACCAACATCAGACGAGACAGACTATGAGACTATCGACAAAAGGCCGTTACGCGGTCACAGCAATGATTGATCTGGCCCTGCACGACGAAGTCGGGCCGGTTGCGCTCACGGATATAGCGGAAACACAGAAGATTTCCGTATCCTATCTCGAGCAGCTCTTCGCCCGCCTGCGCAAGAACAGACTGGTGAAAGGGATGCGCGGCCCCGGCGGCGGATATCGGTTGGCCCGCCCCGCCAGTGAGGTCACCATTGCGGAAATAATTGCCGCGGTGGACGAACAGATCGACATGACCCGCTGCGCCGGTAAGGAAGACTGTCAAGACGGCGAAAAATGCCTCACCCACGAGCTCTGGGTTGACCTGAGCAAGCAGCTTTATGATTTCTTGCAAGCGATCACCCTGGGCCAGATAGTAGAATGGCCAGCGGTACAGAACGTGGCAGTGCGACAGGAAGCTCGTCATGGGCGGGGCGTTCAGACGACCAAGAGCGTTGCTTGAACGAGCGGCTATCCAACAATCGCGACACGTTCTACGATGGCGCACCAGCGTGTATGGTGGGGCCCACGGGATGCGACATACACAAAGACGTAAGACTTTCGCATCGAGCCTGTAACGGAGGCAGTCAATGTCATCGGCGAATCGAGAAATCTCAGAGCTGATCAAGCGCGAGTACGACGCCGGCTTCGTGACGGACATCGAGGCCGATACTGTCGCGCCTGGCCTGAACGAAGATATCATCCGAACGATCTCGGCCAAAAAACACGAACCCCAGTTCATGCTCAATTGGCGCCTGCAGGCCTACCGGCATTGGCTAACCATGAAGGAACCGCAATGGGCGAACGTGCACCACCCGCCGATCGACTACCAGGAGATTACTTATTACTCGGCACCCAAGTCCGACAAGGACGGGCCGAAAAGCCTTGATGAGGTCGACCCAAAGTTGCTCGAGACCTACGCGAAATTGGGGATACCCCTGGAGGAGCAGAAGGCACTTGCGGGCGTCGCGGTCGACGCCGTGTTCGACAGCGTCTCCGTCGCCACCACGTTCAAGGAGAAGCTGGCTGAGCAAGGCGTAATCTTTTCGTCGTTTTCGGAGGCCGTTCAGCAGCACCCGGACCTTATACAGCGTTACCTCGGCTCCGTGGTCCCGTATACGGATAACTTTTTCGCCTCGCTCAACTCCGCCGTCTTCACTGACGGGTCATTCGTGTACATACCCAAGGGCGTGCGTTGCCCGATGGAGCTGTCAACCTATTTTCGGATCAACGCGTCCAAGAGCGGTCAGTTCGAGCGGACCTTGATCATCGCAGACGAAGGCAGCTACGTGAGTTACCTGGAAGGCTGTACCGCGCCGATGCGTGATGAAAATCAGCTTCATGCTGCGGTGGTCGAGCTGATCGCGCTCCAGGACGCCCAAATCAAGTACTCGACGGTGCAGAACTGGTACCCCGGCGATGAGGAAGGGCGCGGTGGCATATACAACTTTGTCACAAAGCGTGGAGCGTGCCGCGGCGAGAACGCCAAGATCTCGTGGACGCAGGTAGAGACCGGCTCGGCGATAACCTGGAAATATCCCAGCGTGCTGCTCGAGAAGGATAATACCATAGGCGAGTTCTACTCCGTGGCGCTTACCAATAATTGCCAGCAGGCCGACACGGGCACGAAGATGATTCACATTGGCCGCAATACCCGTAGCACCATTATATCCAAAGGTATCTCGGCGGGCCGTGCTCAGAATTCATACCGGGGGCTGGTGAAGATACTAAAAGGTGCAGACAACGCACGCAACTACACGCAGTGCGACTCGTTGCTGATGGGTGATAAATGTGGCGCGCACACCTTCCCATACATTGAGGTCAAAAACCCCACAGCTCACGTGGAACATGAGGCGAGCACTTCGAAGATCGGTGAGGATCAGTTGTTCTATTGCAGGCAGCGGGGCCTATCCACCGAGGATGCAGTATCCATGATCGTAAATGGTTTTTGCAAGGAAGTATTCAAAGAGCTTCCAATGGAGTTTGCAGTCGAAGCGCAGAAGCTGCTCGGTATCAGTCTCGAAGGGGCTGTGGGTTAAAGTCCGTAGCACGTTGAAACTAACAAGTAGTTAAGTCTTTTTCTTACTGCTTCACATTTGCTACTTAACAATTGGATCTGGTCAATAGGGTGCAATCAATGCTGTCTATCAAGAATTTGCAGGTAAGAGTGCAGGGAAAACCGATCTTGCAAGGCTTGAATCTGGAGGTTAACCCCGGCGAGCTACATGCCATTATGGGGCCAAATGCTTCCGGGAAAAGCACTCTGGCGCACGTGCTGGCGGGGCGTGATGGTTATGAGGTTACCGGTGGTGAGGTCACCTACCAGGGCCGTGATCTATTAGGCATGGCCCCAGAGGAGCGCGCCCAGGAAGGAGTGTTCCTCGCGTTCCAGTACCCCGTCGAGATCCCTGGCGTGAGCAAC
>JBHHZP010000118.1:0-11400 GCA_046758085.1 Acidiferrobacterales bacterium | reverse complement strand
CAACAGGTCGTCGGGTCGCACACCGGCCAATGCGCCGCCATGCCGGCCGATGGGGGTGCGCACGCCATCGATGATGACCACTTCTTTCACGGTTCGGTCTCTATGTCAGCGAATGGTACGTGGAACGCGGTCTGGTGTTTTGAAAGACAGCCGTCGTAGGGACGACCGCACAGTATAATTAGGCGACAAAGGCACCACAAGAAGCGTTAACCTGTCATCATGGCGCTTTCGGTGGGTCACAGCTTACATGGACACTGCATTCTTCCTTAAGGGTCTGATAATCGGCATCGCTGTCGCGGCGCCTGTGGGGCCCATCGGCGTGCTTTGCATGCAGCGCACCTTGGCTGGCGGAAAGGCTCATGGTTTCATCTCGGGCCTGGGTGCCGCAACCGCCGATGCCATTTACGGATCGATTGCCGCGTTTGGATTAACATTCATCGCGACGTTCCTGATCGAACAACAGGATTGGGTCCGCCTCGTTGGCGGTACCTTTTTGTGCTACCTAGGTGCCCGCGCCTTCATCGCGCAACCCGGTGAGCACACAGATCTGAAACAGCGCTCCCACCACGTAGGCGCCTATGCATCGACCTTTGTTCTGACACTGACGAACCCCGTAACCATTCTTTCATTTGTCGCCATTTTCGCCGGTCTTGGCGTGGTTAGTCCAAACCCTTCCTACGTCTCAGCCAGCCTGCTCGTCACAGGCGTATTCCTTGGCTCCGGCGTTTGGTGGCTAATGCTCGCGATCATAACTGGTACCATACACAGAGGGCTCAGCCGCGAGCACCTGGTCTGGATAAATAGAACATCCGGAATGATCATGGCCACCTTTGGTGTGCTAGCGATAGCAACGTTGGTGCGGTGATGATGGCTAATTGCACGCTGCTAACGTGCTAAGATGGGAAATTTCAAGTACGAGCTCTGGCCAGGACGTTTCAGTTTGCCGCATATTCGCCCGTATCAAGATTCAGACTTCGGTGCCGTCGTTGCCCTCTGGGAGGCGTGCGGCCTGCTGCGCACATGGAATCCACCGCAGCGGGACATTGCACTATGCCAAAAAACGCCGAGCAGTCAGTTGTTCGTCGCGATGCGATCGCGCCCGGGACCGTTGCCGGCGCTGATCGCGACTATCATGGCGGGCAGCGATGGGCATCGCGGTTGGCTGTATTATCTCGCCGTCGATCCGACATCACGGGGTGAAGGGTTCGCCCGTGCCATGGTGCGCCACGCAGAAGACTGGCTGGCCGGTCATGGTATACGCAAGGTCGAGCTTATGATTCGTGACGACAACGATGCGGTGCGCAGCGTCTATGAGCGAATTGGTTATCAGGTAGAACCGCGCGTCGTGATGTCGCGCTGGTTGGAACGTGATGAGTAGGTTCAACGGCGATACGCGCAAGCCAGCCGCACCCGTAACTCCCGGCAAGCTCGAGGTTCTCACCACCTACCTCGAGATGACTGCCCGCCCGGCGCTCACGAGCGCTCAACCGCCAGGCGGTGAGATCACGGTGGTGCGCGCGAAGAATCCGACCGTGTCTTTCTATCGTTTCTTGTACAACAGTATCGGCGAACCGTGGCATTGGTATGAGCGCCGCACTATGGATGACGACGCATTGCGGACGATTGTGCAACATCCCGATGTAGAGGTCTGTGTACTTCGCGTGGAGGGCGTACCGGCGGGTTATGTCGAGCTCGACCGGCGCGTGGCGGGCGAGGTGGAAATCGCCTACTTTGGCCTGATGCCCGAGTTCATCGGGCGCGGCCTCGGCCGCTTCCTGCTCGACTGGGCAGTGACTGCAGGATGGCAAACCAGCCCGCGACGCCTGTGGGTACACACATGCAGCCTCGACCACCCGAGCGCAATCGCCGTCTACCAGCGGGCGGGATTCGTACCTTATAAGAAGGAATTGGCCCTCATCGACGACCCACGACTAGCATAGTAGCAAGTGGCAAGGGACGAAATAGAGGGCAGCTTCCCAGCCTAGATATACTTGCTACTTGCTACTTTCTGCTTGCTACTGCATTTAGACCCTATGCGAATCGGTATCCCACGCGAGATTAAGGCTGGAGAGGGGCGTGTTGCCCTGCTGCCTGCGCACGTGCAACAGCTCACGAGCGCCGGGCACACACTCGTTGTGGAAAAAAACGCCGGCACCCTGTCAGGCGCAAGCGATAAGGACTATTCGGCGGCCGGCGCATCAATCGTCGACGACGGCAGTAGCGTTTACGCCGCCGCCGAGCTTATTGTCAAGGTTAAAGAGATCCTGCCGCCGGAGTACGACTATCTTCGCCGCGAGCACATTATTTTCACCAACATCCATGGCGCTGCCGACCGACCTCAGCTGGATCGACTCCTGGAGGTCGGCCTCATTGCGATCGCCGCCGAAGAGACGCACGAGCACGGGTCACCCAATAGCGTGCTTGCCGGTGAGGTCGGCGCGTTCGAAGGCGTGCGCCTCGTTTTGGCGCCGCACGGCGGGACCGGACGACACTTCATGCGCCACTTTGGCGCCGCGCCCGCTTTCGCAGTTGTTATCGGCCTGGGTGGGGTCGGGCGCGGCGCTTTGCGAACCCTTCTCGGCCTGGGCCTCACCGTCGTCGGCCTTGATATCAGCGTGGCGGCACGGAAGGAAGCCGCATTAACCTGGTATGACCGGGGGTTCAGTGCCGACACGATCGAGCGCCTGTCAGAATATCTGGGGCGTGCGGACCTGGTGGTGAACTGTGTGTTGTGGGACAAGAGCCGCGGCGAGCATTTGCTTACACGTGCCATGTTGAAACAGATGAAATCGCGCGCAGTGATCGTCGATATCTCGTGCGATCCCTCCGGTGCCATTGAAACGAGCCGGCCGACGAGCTGGGAAGACCCGGTGTATGAGGTCGAAGGCATTCGCCATTTTTGCGTCGACAACATACCCGGTGCGGTACCGGTGGCGGCGTCGGCGGGCTATGCCAATGCCATTCTTCCATTTGTGCAACTCATCGCCACGAATGGCGCGCTCGAGGCCTGCCGCTGCAACCGCTGGCTTGCACGCGGTCTCACCGTCGCAAACGGCGTCCTGACGCTGGAGGAAGCGGCCCGCGTACAGAATCGTCCCTACACCCCGGTCGATGAGTTTTTTGATATCGGTAGGAGCGGCTAGCGAGTCTCACATATCGAGGAGCACGCTCAGGGGGCCGGTATCGCATTTTCTTCCTCGCTACTCGCTACAAGCTACCAGCTACGTTTATATATGATCGTGTCTTTCAGGCGTCTCTTGATGAGATCTGCGTTGCGCCTTGAACCCGTGAGATGCGGGTTGATCTCTAGCGCCTTTTTGAACGCCGCGAACGCGGCCCGGTCTTGCTCGAGGCTCATGTAGATAAGCCCGAGACCGGACCAGGCGCCGAAGTGCCGTGGCTCCAGACCCAGCGTACGCCGGATATCGGCGACCGAGCCCGGGTAGTCCCCCATCAGGTAAAGCAAGGTTGCGCGTGCGTTCCAGCCTTCCGCGAAATGGGGCGCGACCTGTACGACCGTATTAAATGCCTCCAACGCCTCATCGTAGTGCTCGTGTGTCATGTCACGCATGCCGGCACGCATCAAAGCCCGGGCTACGTCGTTGGAGGTCTCACGCCAGATGATCCAGATCTGCCCGGTGATCATCTGGGCTTCGACCTCATCGCCGGTCACCTGCAGGCGCTCAAACAGCGCATCCAACCGGGTATCCGTCTGATCCGGCCATGTGACCGCCGGCCAGGCTGCAAGAGCGGCTACAACAATGAAAACCAGTAAACGCGGCATCGAAATAGTATGAGCGCTTCGTTTCTGCATGCCAAGCGGGAATGCGCGCGCCGCGGCCACCGACAGTTGAGCCGGCGCAATAGCGTATGGCAGCATCCATACGCCGCCTGTTGAGACCGTGCGAGCGCGCCTGTCATATTTGTTGGGGCTGCACTACCGGGCGAGCGCGCGCGGTGGCACGCGCTCATCGCGCCAGTGCTGATCCTCGGCGGCATCGTGCTGGTGAACCGAGCTAATCGTCACTGCGACGGAAAGGAAACATTCTTATGAAAAAGATCGATCTACGAAGCGATACGGTGACCAGGCCGACGGCCGCTATGCGTGCCGCGATGGCGGCGGCGGAGGTCGGTGATGATGTCTACGGCGAGGACCCCACCGTCAACCGCCTGGAGGCATTGGCGGCCCAGATCACCGGCACCAAAGCGACCATATTCGCGCCCAGTGGGACACAGGCCAACCTGCTCGGCCTGCTCAGTCATTGCGAACGCGGCGACGAGTATATCGTTGGTCAACAGGCGCATACTTATAAGTTCGAGGGCGGCGGTGCCGCGGTACTCGGCAGCATCCAACCGCAGCCGCTGGAATATGAAACCGACGGAAGCCTGAATCTGAACAGCGTCGCGCGGGCGATTAAACCAGACGACCCACACTTTGCCCACACGCGGCTGCTGTGCCTGGAAAACACCCAGGACGGCAGAGCGTTGCCGTTGGATTATCTGGAGCACGCCGCACGGTTCGCACGCGAGCACAGGCTTGGTTTGCACCTGGATGGAGCCCGCGTCTTCAACGCCGCAGTAAGACTCGGCGTGCCGGTACACACGATTACACAGCACTTTGACAGCGTTTCGATTTGCTTGTCAAAAGGGTTGGGTGCTCCGGTCGGCTCCGTACTTTGTGGTAGTACAGAGCTGATAAACAAAGCCCGCCGCTGGCGCAAGGTGCTGGGTGGGGGTATGCGTCAAGCAGGCATACTCGCGGCAGCCGGTATCGTCGCCCTCAACGATCACGTGGACCGGCTCGCCGACGATCACGCCAATGCGAAATCGCTGGCACTCGGGCTCGCCGATATCGATGAGCTGAGCGTTGACCCCCAGTCGGTGCAAACAAACATGGTCTTCGTCTCGCTCGATCAAGATTCAGCCGTTGGGCTGCGAGCGCACCTCAAGCGGCAGGGTATTTTGATCGGCGCCGGCGCGACGATGCGCTTGGTCACGCATCTGGACGTGAGCGCGGACGACATTCACACTGTGATCGGGCAATTTAAACGATTCTTCGCCAGGACCGCACACTGACGGGGCATATCCGCGTCGCATGTGTTTACCATAGCCTCCTGATGAAGAGACGAGTGTTCGCCCGCGGCCATAATTGCCGCCGTGCCGACTCGAGGAGCTAGCGTGTCAAATTATGGTCTTTACGCGATTACTGTGCTCATCTGGGGGTCGACCTGGTTCGCCATTACCCTGCAACTCGAGGTAGTCGACCCGATCTGGTCGGTGGCATACCGCTTTGCCTTGGCCGGCGTTGTTCTGATTGCGTTTTGTCTTATCACACGCCGGCGGCTGCGCTTCGGGTGGCGCGATCAGGCGTTTATTTTACTGCAGGGGGCATTGCTATTCTCAATCAACTACGTGCTGTTCTACTTTGCCATCGGTGGCGTGACCAGCGGCCTGGTGGCGGTTATCTTTTCAACCATCGTTTTCATGAACATCGTCAACGGTGCGCTGCTGTTTCGCTCACCCGTACGCGTGCGAGTGGTCGCCGGCGCCATCCTCGGGCTGGCAGGTATCGCGCTGGTGTTCTGGCCGGAACTCTCGGCGCTGCAGGTTTCGAGTGCCGCGTTGACCGGTCTCGCGCTCTCGCTGCTCGCAACCTGGGTGGCCTCACTCGGCAACATGGCGGCTGTTGCCACCCAGCGACGAGGCCTGCCGATCATAGAGGTCAACGCGCTGGGCATGGCTTACGGGGCTGCACTGACGGCAGCTGCTGCATTGTCGTTGGGAGCAGAGTTGCGTTTCGAATGGACGCCGCACTACGTGGGATCGCTGGTTTACCTGGCGGTGTTTGGTTCGATTATCGCCTTCGGTTGTTATCTGCACCTGCTGCGCACGATCGGCGCCGATCGCGCCGCCTACGCCAGCGTGCTGTTCCCGGTGGTGGCGCTGGCACTGTCAACCCTGTTTGAGCAATATCGCTGGAATGCCCCGGCTTTCGCCGGGGTGGCCATGGTGTTACTGGGTAATCTGTTTGTCCTCGGCCCTACGAGGCCGAGGACAGATGCAAGTAACGTCCTCAGGCCGTAGACCGGAGGCTAGAGCATGAGAATCCGTTGCCTTACCTCCGGTCTACGGCCTCTCGCCTCAGGTCTGACTAATACGGCATACGCGTCATCACCCCGCCGTCCACGATCAAGTTTGCACCCGTGATCCAGCGCGCGGCCGGCGATGCGAGAAAAAGGCAGGCGTCAGCCACGTCTTCCGGCCGGCCGAGGCGCTGCAACGGTGCGGCCTGGCCATAGCGTGTAACGCCGTCAGGCCACTCCTGCTCGATTCCCTCGCGCCAGATCAATCCGGGTGACACGGCATTGACACGAATATCGTGTGCACCGAGCTCGGCGGCGGCGGCACGCGTGTACATCAGCACGCCGGCTTTGGCGGCGCTGTAATGGCTATGCATGGGTGCCGGTGCTTCGGCTTCGATAGAGGCGATGTTCACAATAGCACCGCCTGTGCCCTGCTCAATCATCTGCTTTGCTATCAGCTGCGTACACAGGTAGACACTCGACAAGTTCGCGTGGAGCACCGAGCGCCACGCGGCATCATTCATCTCGAGCAGGGAAACGAGTGGATACGTGCCCGCATTGTTGACCAGCACGTCCACCCTGCCGAAGGCATCCAACGACTCGGCCAAAAGTCGTACCACATCGGCACGCCGCGTCAGATCGCCCGCAAGCGCAACGCTCTCACGCCCTGACTCCGCTATGGCTTTTACCACCGCCTGGGCCCGGGCACGTTGGCGGTGGTAGCCAACGACCACTGATGCCCCTGCCTCGGCGAAGCGCTTTGCGACCCCGGCACCAATTCCGCGCGACGCACCCGTTACGATGACGACCTTGCCACGCAGGTCGAACAGACTCTTGATCACGGGAACCTGCCCCGCCAACTCCTCTTCCCTGCCGCTGTGCGCCAACCCGTACTCAGTCATTGTTCACCTCATGATAACAGGCAGAATCAAAACGCGGTGTGCAGATACAGTAGAACGTCAGATCCGTGTCCCCGACATTTGAAATGCGTTGCGTTGCGCCCGCAGGAATGATAACCACGTCGCCCGCCGAGACCTCGACCGGCACAAGACCCGAGACTTCGACGATACCGTTACCCGAGCTAATCACGTAACGTTCATCGACACCGGCCAAGTAGTGCAACGCCGTGGTTACCCCGGGCTCCACCCTGGCACGCGCGATGGACACGTCATTATCCTCTGGCGAGTTCCACATCTCGACGATGAATAACTGCTCCGACGTAAAGGACTCGCCGCGCAGTGTCTGTTTGCGGACTTCGGGCTTCATTGCTCCCCCTTCCTGACCTGTGCAACCGGCTGATTCTCAATACATAAACACACCGCAAAGAGCCTAAGGGGCGCGGCGAAAACAACGAGCCAGGCGAAGACGGGTCAAGAGCCATGACCGTGCAACATGTTACGCCACACAAGCCTCGGCGCCAGAAGACACTCTTATTCAAATCAAGAGCCTCAGCGGCCTTCGCGCACTGCGCGGTAAAAGACTCGCGCTACATTGGCCAGCCCGGCGCCGCCGACAGGCGGCCAACCGCCGCGCCCGGACGGTTACGCACACAAGGGGACAGATAGGCGGCCAAGCCAGCCCGCGCTCCATTGTCGAGCGCGCCCAGATGTCCCAGCAGCGCGCCGATTGCAACCTCGGCTGCGCGCCGGGCACCGTCGTCAATCTTTAGCGCCACGCCCAGCCCTTTTCCGGGCAGCGCGGCAGTGAACACACCCTCCGCCCCAACCTTGATTACCGCCGCCGTGCCGGTGCGCTGCATAAGCTCCGTGCAAAAACGCCCGCTGCCGGCCACCATAAACGGTACCGTGGCCATTGCCCGCACGATGCGCTTGGCCGCCGCCGCGCGCGCAGGCGCGAGGCCAGCTGGGCTCGCAAGCCGGGCCATCGCCAATGCCGTGGCCCGCAGCGACAGCCCCGCCACGGGGATACCACAGCCGTCGACACCAGCCGGGGCATCTACCAGCACGGCGCCGCTCATATCCTCCAGCACCCGCCGCAGCCGTTGCTGAACCGGGTGATGGGCGTGACTGTATCCGCGCGTGGGCTCACCGAGATGGAGCGCCGTGCTCAGAAACCCGGTGTGCTTACCCGAGCAGTTATTATGGATGGTAGTGGCGGCACTGCCCGAGCGCAGTAGCGCGGCCGTCGCCTCGTCGCTCAACGGCAGGTGCGCTCCGCACTCCAGATCTTGTGCCCCCAGGCCGATACGCGCCAGCCAGTGTGCCACTTTGCCAACGTGCCTGGGCTCGCCGTTGTGCGATGCACAGGCAAGCGCGATTTCGTCATCGCCCAAACCGAAGCGCTCGGCCGCGCCGCTTTCGATCAATGGCAAGGCCTGTAACGGCTTGATGGCCGAACGCGCATAAACCGCGCGGTCAATGTCGCCCCACGCAGCGACGACGCGCCCATCGGTGTCAACAGCAGCAGCGGCACCACGGTGTACGCTTTCGACCAGGTCACCGCGCCTTACCTCGACCATGACAGGGTTAGCATGAACCATGGCTCACACAGTTTGCGCGAAAGGAATGTATGGCAAAACACCTTGCCCCAGCTGTTGATCTCATGCATGCAATAGCAAAACACCTCGCAACTATCTTGCCAACGAGAATTGCTCCTGGTGGTGGCTGACGGTCATTCCGCTTACTCGGGACGACGGCCAGCGAAGATTGCGCGCCCATTGGCCGGGCACGCGAGTGCCAGCGCTTCCCACAAGCCGTGTGGAACCGGCCGGTGATGCATGCACGCGCCGGCCATCGCCGCAGTGGAGTTCTGGGTCATGACCTGACCCGCGCTTTGTAACACCGGCATGCGGGTACCGTATGTCTCCCCTCCCGCCGCTCCCGTCCGGATCCTATGTACTCGCCCGCGTGTCTACGGCATACTGCGCGCACCCGGCAAGAGACACCTAAATTATGCAAGCCTCCGGCCTCACCGCCTTATATGGCGCAATCCTGATTGGATGGGAGAAATCATGAAACTAGTCACGGCCCTGACATTTATCGCATTCAGCCTGGCCGCGGTCACCCTCGTATCGGCACAGGCAGGCTGGGATCCAAACAAGCAACAAAAACAACTCGACAAGACCCGGGACACCATTAAGGCCTTCAAGAAAAAGGATGCCAGTATCAAGGCCTACTTCAATCAGGCATACGGTTACGTCGTTTTTCCCACCGTCGCCAAGGGTGGCTTCATTATCGGCGGCGCTCACGGAAAAGGAACCGTCTTTCGAAGAGGTGCCGTCATCGGAAAGGCGACCCTGTCGCAAGGCTCGATCGGCGCCCAGTTGGGCGGACAGACCTACAGCGAGATCATCTTTTTCAAGAACAAGACCGCACTCCAGCACCTCATAGAAGGCAAGCTCAAGTTCGCGGCACAGGCCTCGGCGGTGGCAGCCACGGAGGGTGCCGCGGCCAATGCAGACTACAGCAACGGTGTCGCGATCTTTACCCTCGCCAAGGGGGGCCTGATGTTCGAGGCCTCGATCGGCGGGCAGAAATTTTCTTTCAAACCGATTAAATAAGAAATAGCGAAAGATCGTCCGTTCTCGACGCTAAAGAACGGACGCGAGCACGTCGAAAAGCCGGTCCACGTCGGCATCCGTAGTGTAGAGGTGTGGTGTGACCCGCACCGAGTCGCTGCGTACGCTTACACACACCCTCGCCGTACCGAGTTTTTCAAGCAGACCGGCGGGTACGCCCCCATCGAAGCGCAAGCCTACAAAGTGCCCTGCCCGCTGCTTTGCCGAGGCGACGCCCAACCCCAGTTCCCCGGCGCGTTGCGCAATCGAGGCGGTTTTCTGCGCAAGTGTCTCGGCAATCGCTGCCACGCCCCAGTCCAGAATCTGGTGCATGGCGGCCTCGGCCATGGGTAGCAGCTGCAAGTTGGATCGCTCGCCCATGTCAAAGCGGCGTGCACCCGGGTGAAAATCATCCTGATAGTCCACCAACCCGGCGAAATCTTCGCTGCGCTGGCGTGCGATCCAGTTGTGCTCGAGCGGCTCGCCATTTTGCCAACGTGGCGCCACATAGAGAAACGCGAGCGAGTACGGCCCCAACAGCCACTTGTAGCTCGCGGCAACGGCAAAGTCGGGTTGCACCGCTGCGACATCGAATGGCAGCGCGCCGGCCGATTGCGTCAGGTCGAGCACCAGCGGCACCTCGAGCTCCCGGCAACGCGCGCCGATCCGAACCAGGTCCACTAACCCGCCATCGGTCCAGTGACAGTTAGCCAGCGCCACGGCGGCGGCGTGCTCATCGACGACCTCCAGGATCGCCCGGGTCCACTCGCCGTGCGCGGGGCGCGGCACGGTGACGATCTTCGCCCCAGTCACGCGGGCGGCCTCGCGCCAGGCGTAGACGTTCGAGGGAAATTGCTCCGCCAGCAGAACCACGGTCTGGCCGCTTGCCAAAGGCAGATTGCGAACCGCGGTGGCGATGCCGTAGCTCACCGCCGGCACAATGGCTATGTCATCAGGATGGGCATTGATGATTCGCGCGAACAGCGAACGCGTTGATTCGGAGGTGGCAAAAAAATCCCGCGCGGTGATCTCCCATGGCCGGCCTCTGCGTGCGAGCGCCTCCATGCCGGCGTTTTTCACCGCCTTGATGAGCGGCGATAGATAAGCACAGTTCAGGTAGGCGATGTCGTCGGGCAGCTCGAACAGGTGGCGCTGGTTGGGGATCATCGAGCGATTGCTGCTCCTCGCCCCCGCACGCTAGAACGCTGACCCGAGGACAGTCGCTTCACCGTCCACCCCACCGAGTGCACGCGCGTGGACACTAACGCAAGCTCGAAAGATTCGCTATCAGCGCCGTATTCGAGCGGCGGATCTCATCGGTGATCTTATGCGCCAAATCCTTGTCAGCCGAGCAGCAATTCACCGCCGCCTTTACGCAACGTTCCCCGTCCTCGAGCACGGCATCGATCATGGCACGCTCGATCACCGCGGCCACCTGCTGCTCAAGTTCATCCGACGGTGCGGATTGTATAATTCCGGACACGTTCTTCGCGGCACTACGAGCACGTTCTCGAAAATCCACTATTTGGTCTCCTCTGTCTAAATTGATCCGCCGCAGCGGCGAACACAGCGCTCGCCGGAAAAACGGTGGCGTCGCGCTTTGACTCATCCCGGTTTGTGAGCTGCCTTAGGTAATCGCCATCGAGGATATCGCTGTGCTCCTGCGGAGTCTACATCTGGCCTCCCTGCACTGGTGCGGCATGCGCCCCACCCGAAACGGGGGCCGTCAATCCATGATCGCAGCCAAATTCTCCCGTATCATTCGACCGTCTCGTGGAGTATGCTTGCTGCCAACGGCGT
>JBHHZP010000117.1:0-11431 GCA_046758085.1 Acidiferrobacterales bacterium | reverse complement strand
TGTAGGCTCGGTGCCAGCATCCCTGCTGGCAACGGTCTCGGAAACAAAGGTGCGATCCATATATCGGCTGGTTGTGGGACAGCAGTGAATGTGTCTACATTCAACCAAATTTAATCCAAAAGCATATCGCCCCTGTTACTTTGGGTTACCTGAGTTTGGGCTTTGTCGCCGTGAATTTAATGCTGATCACTTTCCCTTGCACCACAGCAAGATCCTCTTTCGCAGGAGCAGGGGTGAATTCCGGCCCCGGACAACACGCCATTTCCTCTAACTCCTTTTGACGTAGGGAATGACGCGCCACGATTTCGAGCTGTCTGAAACCTACTTTCCTGATTATCTCGAAATAACTCTCCTCGTCAATGGCTCCTCCTACGCATCCTGACCAGATTGATCGAAAACGCTCTTGTACTTGGGGATTAACCTTTTCTGAATATTCAATATCGGAAATGGCCAAGCGCCCACCAGGTTTCAGGATACGGAAGGCTTCTCGATAGACTGCGTCCTTATCAGGGGATAGGTTGATGACACAATTGGATATCACCACATCGGCAAAGCCGTCTGGGAGATCCAGCCGCTCCATATCAGTAACGACAAGCTCGACTGTATTTGTCAAGCCCGCCTCCGCGACGGCTTGCTTTGCACGCGCAATCATCTGTGGAGCGAAATCCAGCCCAAATACTTTTCCACTAGGGCCTACTTTGCGAGCCGCCAGAATGATGTCTATCCCTGCACCACAACCGAAATCCATAACCACCTCGCCGGGCTGAAGGTTAGCGAACCCCGTTGGATTACCGCATCCTTTGGAAAGATTGCGAGCTATTTCAGGGACCTGCGAAAGTTCTTCTTGCCCGTAAAGCCCATGCTCAGTAGCGAAGCTCGAACTGGAGGCAGGCTCGCTGGGACGACAGCAGGATCCCTTCGCGCCACCCCCCTCTGCGGCTTTGCCATAGCGGCCTTTTACAACTTGCTTGATTTCCGCTGTCTTCACATTTGCAACGGAAAAATCTGCTGTTGAAGTACTCATGGTCTCCTCCGTATGCTTTCCATACTTTTTGCTCTGCGAGCTGGCCGATTGCGCCGGGGGAGCGCAATGGGATCGCAAAGCGACGCCGTAGGCGCGAACCACAGGGACGTCGCGAGTAAAAAAAAATGCCATGGACGGACTTTTTCAGCATTCTGCCCGTGAACAGAATGGGGCACGATGGTGTCGCGAAGCGTCCTTTTCCTTGAGCCGCTACTAGGTACACATAACGGATTTGTTTGCATTGATCTATGTCAACCTTTGTTGCGATTTGTCTCCCTCGCCGGAACGGCGTCAACAGACAAGGGGTCAACATGAAGGAGTTCCTCACGAAACCTGGTTTTTTGGGGACCTACGGAACCGTAGGGGCTGATATAACTTTTCTTTTGGCTATCGTCTTTACAACGCTCTTCCTGACAGCATGGTATGTGGCGAGGAAACATCAAGGCAATAGACACCATTTCATGATTCTGTCGGCCACGTCGGCAATGATTGTCTATTTCTCATCGTATTATCTGACCAGGGGCCTTGGCGTATTAGCCATTGAAGGAAGAGAAGGGTTTGGCGGACCTGACTGGTTCTATAACTACGCATTCAGTCCGGTATTGACCGCCCACATCTTGCTGGTAAGCCTCTGTCTTGTAATGGCTGTCTATATGATAATCCTTGGATTCAGGGCATCCTCCAAAGAAAGTGGAAGGAGACTACTGAAAGGAAGTGAACTCAAAGTAAACAAAAGGAACTTTTACACAGCGCTGTCAGTCATCCTCGTAGTTCTGGGTCTGTTCGCCCTTATCCGGTGCGGCACGCTTCGGTGCATCTCCGTTTATGGAGCAGGTCTTATAATTGTTAGCCTCACGTTCCTCCTCGAGCGGATCATTGAGAAGGTGTGCCCAAAGGCGGCGGATAGACACCGGCTCGCAGGAAGGTACACCATGGTTATGTTTCTCATGGCCATGATCACCAGCGTACTGATTTACCTCTCCCTCTATACCATCTACCAACCACGAATTTCTTGAGCTTAGCGCCCCATCTCACGATTACGCACGCCTTACATTTTAGGCTCGGCTCCGCTGAAAAGCGTTCGTTGCTGCGCGGCCTTGGTGACGGTCTCGACCAATTTCTCTTTCTCCACCGGCTTGACGAGATATTCGATCACGCCTTCCTTCATAAAGTCCACGGCCAGGTTAACGTCCGGATATCCTGTCAAGACGATGACGGGGATCGAGGGATATTCCTGCCGGAAGTAGGTGACCGCCTCGACGCCGTTGATCTTGGGCATCCGGACATCGCAGATGATTGCGTCCACGATCAGCGTGTTTTCAGCATTGAGCAGTTCGATCGCTTTTTCACCGTCCTCCGCTTCTATCATCTCATAGTCGGTCCCGCTGAGTTGGAGGCGGATTGTCTTGCGGACCTGCTCCTCGTCATCGACAACTAAGATCTTGTGTAACATGGCTGTCCCTCCTTTCAGGTTCGTCCCCCACTGGGAAGTTGAATAGTCACGACTGTCCCCGTTCCTGTCTGACTCTCCAAGGCGATTGTTCCCTCGTACTTCTTAACAATCTGCTGCACGATATACAGCCCCAAGCCCTCCCCCTGGTCCGGTCCCTTCGTCGTGAAAAACGGATCGTAGACCCTCCCGAGATGTTCCGACGGAATGCCCACCCCCGTATCCCGAATGCGCACCGCGACCTGGTTGTCTTCGTAGCGGCTGGTGATTTCCAGAATCCCCTTTCCATTCATCGCTTGGATCCCGTTGCGGATGACATTGAAGAAGGCTTGTTGAATCTCTTCCGGTTTAGCGAAAACTTTGGGGATGGGCGCGAGGTTTTTTTTGAACTCGATACGATCACTCAACAGCGAGCGCTGAGCCATCGATATGGCCTCGGAGAGCATCTTATTCACATCGACCTGTTCCAAATCGTGTTTGCCGGCGGGCCGGATATATCCAGCGAGGTTCTTCACGATCTCCGCAATATGCTTGGAGTGCTTGACAATATCCTGACCATACTCGTTACACCGTGAAATATCCTTTTCGTCTCGTATCGCCTCGGCCATTCCCAGAATGGCGTACAAGGGATTGTTGATCTCATGACCGATTCCGCTGGCCATCGTACCAATTGCTGCCACCTTTTCCGTTTGAATCAGTTGCTGCATAACCCGATTTTTTTCGTCTTGAGCTTCTTTCAGTTCGCGGGTCCGCTCCTCGACTTTCTCTTCCAACGTGCCGATGAACTGGCGCAGTTGAATCCTCATTTCATTGAACTGGCCGGCGAGTTCTTCGATCTCATCCCCGGTCCGGATATCCAGCGTCCGATTCAGGTCCCCGCTGGCAATGTGGTTTGCCTCCTGTCGAAGCCGCCGGATAGGATTCACAATGCGGCTGCTTGCGTAGTAGCCGAGGATTCCAAGAAGCCCGATAGCTAGCAGGCCGGCAAGGGCTACACCTGTCAGCAGGCTTTTCGCCGGGGCAAAAATCTCCCGCGAATCCTGCCAGACGAACATGTGCCAGGACACACCCGGTGGCAGGAAGGGGTTCAACCCGGCCAGGGGCGCATGGCCGATGATGGAGAACTTTCGCCCGCCGTGCCCGTCGTTTTCTGCAGTGATCCATCCGGCCTTATCGCCTGCGACCCGCGCGGTCAGAGTCAGATTCGCAATGCGGCTACCAGTGACCAGGAGCGGACAACTAACGATTGCCCCAAGGTTGTCGATGAGCATCACGTGGCCTGTCTGACCGAACCGGATTGGATAGACAAGGGGATCGAAGAGATTTTTTACATCGTATTCCCGATGGAGCCAACCAAGAAGCGTATTGGCCTGCTCCCCCTGAATCGGCGTCGAGACTCGAAAGAGATAGCGCAGCGCTTCCCCGCGAAGGTGAAGGCCGGAGACTCTTGTGGTTGCTGTATCAAAGGAACGGGCTGAACCTTGGATGCCCCCCGGGGGCGGACCATTACCCACGTCGGTCACCACGGACGCGCGGAGAATCCATTTTGCGTCGGCTGCCTCCCGAGCACGGGGCCAATCGAGCCGAATCCCCTTAGCGGGCGCGTCTCCACCTCGCTGCCGCACGCCCGGGAGCGCATTTCGAACGGCCGGATCAGCGCTGGCCTGCTTGGCCAAAAGGCGATCGCTGGCGATTACCCGCTGGATCTCTGCGCCGACTTTCGAGGCACTTTCCTCGGCCAGGGCCCGAAAACTCGCCCCGATTACCGCCTGTAGCTCGGTGCTTCCCTTGGTGTACGCGACCGACAGACCCACCACAATCGGGATCGTGCCGGCGGCCACAATGGCCAGGACCAGCTTCCCCCATAAACCGAAACGCTGCCTTTGGTTCGAGGAAGTCACGCCATTACCCGCGCCCTAGGGTGGCACCTGCATGAGTGATGTGTGGATCATCCTGCCTTGGGCACACCCTGCGGCCTCCAATCGGTTCCCTGCAGATTGGGGCTCTTGAGCGTCGAAAGATAGTGAAGGAAAGCTCGTTCTGTTGTCAAACGTGTGGCAGCGCCGTCAGAGTTGCTCAAGACGGACAATATCTTATTCAGCTCATACTTTCGGGCAAGATAGTCAATTGGCTCCTGTATTAGGAGCACGGCGCCACTCCACTGGATGTCCGCCTGATTCTCCGCGGGCATGCGATATACGCGCTTCCAGTGAACGCCCTTCAACAACGACTGCAGCATCGTAATCGGCTGATCGAGCTCGTTCGCCGTACGGAGTACCCACAAAAAAGGCGGTATGCGCACACGCCGTTGAATTGCGACGTAGCCCACCCACAGTGAGGTTTGCTTGTCGGTCAATATAGCATCGGCCGGCCACAGGCGCAGGACCAGCTGAGCTTCCGCAACATCATCGCCGGTTTGAATCCGCACTCGGTGCACGATGGTGTAGACCATCAAGAAGGACTCGTGGCGGCCGTCGTGAACCTGCGGCAGCACAGGAAGGTCCGCCAGTTTTGTGTCCGCCGCGAACCAGTGCAGAGAATTGGCCAGACTGACCTGGGTCGGCGCCCGCCACCCCTGGGCGTGCAGCTGCGCGCGCAGCCGATCGAGGCCGCCCGCCCATTGCACGGTGAACGGTTGCTCGAATCCGCCCCCGAGGTCGGCACGATAAGCCGGGAGCAAACGCCATTCGCGTTCCCACCAGCTGGCGGTCTGCATCGAGCGTACATGATGGCGCGGGGCATAACGCGCGAGATCGCCCGAGTACTGATGATAAAGCTGCCAGCTTCCCGCGATGAACAGGCCGCCCAGCCCCGTAAGCAGCAGACCTGACAGTGGCAGTCTGGTGAGAACGCGGCGGCCGTAAGCGATGCCCAGCAACGCCACCCACGCCAGCGCGAAGCTCAAGCCACCCAGCACGTCCGACAACCAGTGCACACCGAGATACAGCCGTGAGAAGGCGATACTTACGATCAAGAGTCCGGCCACCGAGTACGGCCACCGGCGCTGCGCCGGTGGCAGCTCACGGGCGATCAGCACTGCGAGAAAACCGTAGACAGCCATGCTCATGGTGGCATGCCCGCTGGGGAACGCATAGGCCGACAGGCCGTCCTGATAGCCTGTCAGCGGGCGCGGGATCTTCAAGACGGTTTTGAGCGTCCATGTGAGCAACCCCCCGAAGACCCCCGTAGCCAGCCAATGCGCGGCCGCACCCCAGCAGCGCCGCCAGAGCAACCATGCGAGCACCATCGTCACCACGGTCCAGATCACGGCCGTATCCCCAAGGTTGGTCACCGCAACCATGGCGCGGTCACCCCAAGGGGTGCGCAGCCCTTGCATGATGTGGTACACGGCACTGTCGATGCGTACCAGGGAATTCCCGGTGGCCACGCCCTCAAGGATGGCGAAGAAGGCGGCGGCGGCAACCAGCAGCACAACACCGAGTGTCAGTAGCCCGCGCGACTCGGGCTGTCGCAGATCGGTGAGCGCGGCCGTGAGCCAACCGACGATGCGCCGGCCCCGGCTCCATGCGAGCACGCAGTCAAGCATGGCGGCGGCGCGGGGCTGAAGCAGCGCGAACAGGCGTCGCACCAACCAGAACGTCAGCCACAGCAAGCCCACAACCAGCGCGAGCAGCACCAACAGCCGGGGCGCCACGTCCGCCGCGAGTTCCAGCGAGGCCGCAAGCACCATCCCCGGCAGGATAAAAGCCGCGACCCACAGCAATGCTGCCGGCACGTCGACGACAAAGAAGCGCAGCGGTGGCAGCCCCATCATGCCCGCGGTCGCCGGGACAACGGGACCGACGAAACGGCCAAGCAGCGTGCTCTTGCCCGCGTGGCGCCGAAAGAAGGTTTCACCTCGCAGCAGCCACTCCGGGTGCCGGCGAAACGGCCAAACGTAACGCAGGCGGTCCTGGAAATGATGGCCGATCCAGAAGCTCAGGGCGTCGCCGCTCACCGTCCCCGCGAACGCCAGGCCCAGAGTAGTGCCTAGATCCAGCGCCCCCGCAGCCACCAACGCGCCGGCGCCGAACAGCAGCAGGCCCGTGTGAATAAACATGCCGACCACCACGAGCGACCCGGCCAGCGTGATCAGGAAAATGAACGCGCCAGCCCAGGCGCCATGGTGCCCGACCCAGTCGATGAATCCCTGCAGGGGTATGGCGTCCACGGGGCAGCGACCTTCAGCGGCGCACGCCGTACCCGCGTGGGGAGCGCGGGCTCCCGAAGGCAGGCGGTCTTCCGGCAACCAAAAATACACTCACAATAACCCGCCTTTGCGTTTCTAATACGGTTCCCACATGCGGCGGAAGTTTATCCCATTCAGCATGTCCCCGGCACAGCCGACGACTACTCGGCCGCCACGCACTGCGCGCGTGAATGTGATAAATAACGACTGGTCGAGCGTTTGGTGCGTTGCGCAACCCGTGAGTTCAACACTGGCGAATACCGGGGTTGCATTGGAAACGTGAACGACTCATGCTCGGCGTCACTGTGTTCAAAGCGTCGATGCCCGTTGATAGAACACATGACACCCTTTACCAACGTGTTCTACGAGATCGCGGCACTGCTGGGTGTTGCCGCCGTTGGTGGCGCGCTCGGCATGTTTCTGCGCCAGCCGCTGATCGTGGCGTTCATCGCCGTCGGCATCCTGGTGGGGCCAGCGGGATTCGGCTGGGTTACCGCCGCCGACCAGGTGGACCTACTGGCGCAGATGGGAATCGCGTTGCTGCTGTTCGTGGTCGGCCTGAAGCTGGACCTGCACCTGATTCGCAGCATGGGCCTGATCGTGCTCCTCATCGGTCTGGTGCAGGTGGCGATCACTACTGTTCTCGGCTACGCGCTGGCGGTGCTGTTGGGCCTGTCGTCTACAGCAGCGCTTTATGTGGGGCTGGGTCTGGCATTTTCCAGCACCGTCATCATCATCAAGCTGCTCTCGGACAAGCGCGAGATCGATGCCCTGCACGGGCGCATCGCGCTCGGCATCCTCATCGTGCAGGACCTGGTCGTGGTGTTGGCGATGATCCTGCTGACGGCGTTTGGCGCCGAGGCGGCGGGCGCGCTCGCCCGCGACATGGTACTGACGCCACTCAAGGGCGCCGCTTTTCTGGTGGCCGTGGCCGTGATCATGCGCTATGTGCTGCCGCGCCTGCTGCACTGGCTGGCGCACTCGCAAGAGCTGCTCGTGCTGGCCGCCATCGCCTGGGCGGTGGCACTGGCCGCCGCCGGCGATGCGCTGGGCTTCAGCAAAGAAGTAGGCGCCTTCGTGGCGGGCGTATCGATTGCCTCCACCACTTATCGCGAGGCCATCGGCGCTCGCCTGACGGTCCTGCGCGACTTTTTGTTGCTGTTTTTCTTTATCGATCTGGGCGCACAGCTGAATGCCGATCTGCTCGTGGGGCAAATCGGGATTGCGCTGGCGCTCTCCGCTTTCGTGCTCCTGATCAAGCCATTGATTATCGCGATGCTGTTGGGCATCGCCGGCTACCGCAAGCGCACGTTGGGCTTGACGGCGCTCAGCATGGGCCAGATCAGCGAGTTCTCGTTGATCCTGGCCGCCATGGGCCTGAGCGTCGGTCACCTCAATGCCGGAACCGTGACCTTGATGACCCTGGTCGCACTCGTCACGATTACTCTTTCCAGCTACTGGATCGGCTATTCACACCAGTTGTATGAGCAGTTAGCAACCTGGTTGGCAGTCTTCGAACGGCGCCTGGCGCCCCACGAGCAGGCTCAAGAGAGCGGGCGCACCGGGCAGGATGTGGATGTGATCCTGTTCGGCTTAGGGCGCTACGGTGCTCGCATGGCAACTGTGCTGCATCAGCGCGGGCTTGGGGTCCTGGGCGTAGACTTTGACCCCGACCGCGTACGCCGGTGCCGTGCCGAGGGAATCCCCGCTCGCTATGGCGATGGCGAAGATCAGGAACTGCCCGGCACCCTGCCCCTCGACCACGCACCCTGGGTGGTGAGCAGCGTGCCTGATCGGGACGTCAACCTGGCTCTGCTGCAGGCGCTGCGCCGGCACGGCTACCGCGGGCGCGTAGCCCTGGCCGCCCACACCGACTACGACGCTCAGATGCTGGTGGCGGCCGGCACCGATCTGGTACTGCAACCGTACACGGATGCGGCCGACCAGGCGCTAGATCTGCTGATGGGCCACGATCAAAGAGTAAGCGCCCTTACCGGTGACGCAGTTATCAAGGCGCATTAATGCTGTGGCGCCCCGGCGGTGGGGATTCTCGATTTCGAAATACACCACCCAATTTACTTGGCAATGGTTGATGTTTGCACGTTACCAGCTCTCGTAGCATAACGGCGTTGCAGCCACTTTTCGACGCCAACCACACCATAGATGACGACCCCCACAGCGACGATCCAGGCCCAGGAAACGAGGTCGATGGGGGCGCTCTGAAACATCCGGTTCATGGCCGGCGCATAAGTAAAAAGTACTTGCAGCACAGCCATGAGGCCGACGCCGGCGAGCAGCCAGTGGTTGCTGAACACACCGAGCACGAACATGGAACGCGTGAGCGAACGGCAGTTGAAGAGATAGAAAAGCTCTCCCATCACGAACACGTTGACCGCCACGGTCCGCGCGACCTCATCGCTCGTGCCCTTGCTCAGTTCCCACTCGAACAGGCCGAACGCGCCCGCGAGCAGGAGCACACCCACCAGCCATATCCGGAACACCAACACCCCGGAGAGAATCGGTGTGCGTGGGTTGCGTGGAGGCCGCTCCATGATACCGACCTCCTTCGGCTCGAACGCGAGCATCAGCCCCATCAGCACGGCAGTGGTCATGTTGATCCACAGGATCTGTACCGGCAAGATAGGAAGCGTGACACCGGCAAATACCGCGGCCATGATGACCAGGCCCTCGCCGATATTGGTCGGCAATGTCCAGGTGATGAACTTGATGAGATTGTCGAACACGCCACGGCCTTCTTCGACGGCGGCCTCGATAGACGAAAAATTATCGTCCGCCAGCACCATATCGGCGGCCTCCTTCGCAACCTCTGTGCCGGCGATGCCCATGGCAATGCCAATGTCGGCGCGGCGCAAGGCCGGCGCATCGTTGACCCCGTCACCGGTCATGGCTACGACATGTCCTTGCGCCTGCAGCGCCTCCACCAAGCGCAGCTTCTGCTCGGGAACGACGCGTGCGAAGACTGCCGTGTGCTCGGCCTTATCGGTGAGCTCGGCATCGGAAAGCCGATCGATGGCCTGTCCGGTGATGCCGGCCGGTTCACTGTCATTATCGAGTCCCAGCTTGCGGGCGATGGCGACTGCCGTGCCGGCATGGTCCCCGGTGATCATCTTCACCCGGATGCCGGCGCCCTGGCACATGCGTACCGCTTTAGCAGCTTCCGGGCGCGGCGGATCGATCATGCCCTGCAGGCCCAGGAAGGTCAGACCGACCGCGACATCCGCATGTGTGATCGTGCCCGAGTCCGGGGGAAGTTGACGGCGCGCGAAGGACAGCACCCGCAGCCCTGTTGCCGCCATTTCTTCCGCAAGCTCCTTGATCTCCTTGACATACAGCTCAACTGGCTCGGCGGCCGCGTTCAAGGCAGCCGTGCACCGCGGCAAGATGCGCTCCACCGAGCCTTTGACATAGACAAGACGCGCCTGACCCGGTCCGCCACTGTGCAGGGTAGCCATGTACTGGTGTTGCGACTCGAACGGAACCGTGTCGACGCGGGGGAGCTCCATTGAGACCTGCTCCGAGGTAAGCCCGACCTTGGCGGCGGAAGCGATCAGCGCGCCCTCCGTTGGATCACCCACGACGCGCCAGCAATTCTCCGTTTGCGATAATCTAGAGTCGTTGCAAAGCAGTCCCGCCCGTAGGCATTCAAGCAGCGCCCGGCTCTTGCTTGGGTCCACTGGTTCACCCGCGCGCTCGAATGTTCCTTGCGGCACGTACCCTGCTCCGGAGACACCGAAGATTTCGTTTCCGGCCATGACTTGCTGCACGGTCATCTGGTTCTGCGTGAGCGTCCCGGTCTTGTCCGAACAGATGATCGTCGTGCTGCCGAGCGTCTCCACGGCAGGTAGCTTGCGGATGATGGCGTGACGCCTGGCCATCTTCGCGACCCCGATGGCCAGCGTGATGGTGACGGCCGCCGGCAGCCCTTCCGGGATCGCGCCGACCGCCAGCGCTACAGCGGCCATGAACATGTCGAACCAGGATTCGCCGCGCAGCATGCCAACCACGAAGGTCAAGGCCGCCATGCCAAGGATGACGTACAAGAGAATGCCACTGAAGTGCGCGATCTTCCGAGTCAGAGGGGTAACAAGCACCTCTGCCGACGAAACCAGTTCCGAGATCCGTCCGATTTCCGTGCCGTCACCGATAGCCGTAACAACGCCCGTGCCCGTCCCATAGGTCACAAGCGTTGATGAGTAGACCATGTTCCTGCGGTCGGCCAATATCGTGTCGCGACCGAGTGTCTCTGTGCGTTTTTCCACCGGGATCGACTCGCCGGTCAGCGCCGACTCATCGATTTGCAGCTCGCGGGTACGAATCAGGCGCAGGTCGGCCGGCACCTTGTCACCCGACTGCAACAGCACGATGTCGCCGGGCACCAACTCCGATGCCGGAACCCTTTTCTTTTCTCCCGCCCGCAGCACGGTGGCCTCACTGGTCATGGTCCGTGCTAAGGCCTCGATCGCCTCGAGCGCCTTGGCCTCTTGCAGGAAGCCGATGACGGCGTTCACGAGCACGACGCCAAAGATCACGGCCGAGTCCACCCATTCCTGCAGCAGCGCCGTGATCAGGGTCGCGGCCAGCAGGATATAGACCAGTGGCTGGTGAATCTGGAGCAAGAATTGCATCAATGGGCCTTGCTCTTTTTTCTGCGTCAGCACGTTCGGCCCGAACCGCTCCTGACGATGCCCAATTTCGAAGGTGTCGAGCCCTGTGTCTGGCTGCGTCTCGAGAAGCTCCAGCACCTCCC
>JBHHZP010000116.1:0-11535 GCA_046758085.1 Acidiferrobacterales bacterium | reverse complement strand
CCGCCAAAGAGAATGAAGAATGTCAGGCGGATAATATCACCGCCCACCTCGACCTGGTCCAGCGCGATAATGACCACGAAAACCATGATGCCATAACGGCTGAGCTTTCCCATCAGGTCAGCGTCTTCCAGACCGATATTCTTCGCGTAAGCTACGACCGCGTCGCCCACAAATCTCGCAAAGTAGAGACCGATCGCTAGAATAATGACCGCCACGATGACGTTGGGTATGAACAAGGTGATCTGCGTGAACAGGTCGGACACCACGGCCAGGCCCAGGGTCTCAAATGCGATCAGTAATGTGAACAAAATTGCCAACCAGTAGATCAGGACACCGAGGATGTCGATCGTGTTCGCCTGCACACCTCCCTGTTTCAGGAAATTGTCGATGCCCGCCTTTTCCGTCACGACATTGAAATTGATCAGCTTCAGGCCTTTCACGACAATAAACAACAGGAACTTGGCGATCAGCCATCCGGCGACCAGGATAACGATGGCGAGAAGAAGCTTGGGCATGAACTCGCCCAGTTGCACCAGAAAACCGCGACCGGTTTCGATAGTTTGGGTTACTTGGTCCATTAGTGTCCTCCTGGCGTCACTTGTTATTGTGAAGATTCTGCGCTCGACTGGCGCGACGGCTGTTGATGGGCGGCCGCACGAATACATACCGTTAGACGCCACCTGCACGCTCCGCCCGTAAGTTATCATAGTACCGGATGCAGGCCTTAGCGTGAATAGCGCGCGGCTGGACGCTGTTGCATCAGCCCGGCGCTGGCAGCCTGAAAGTTCGGGACCAAGCGGCCGTGCGTCACGGCCGGTACTTGCCTGCCCCCGGTGCCGGGCCGGCTTGCATTGCGCCGGCCATCTAATATATAGATACGCTCACCCCCGAGGCAAAACCCTGCTACGGGTAGGGTAGTAACGGCAAGGTTGGGTGGGGGCTAAAGCCTGTATTCCTAAGAGACACGGGACCGCGATTTACAGTGCCGGTTTGCGTACGGGCGCGAGGCATGCCGAAAATCGGCTAAAACCGTGAATAACACACCATGAAATTCCTGTTCGATTTTTTCCCACTGCTGCTCTTTTTCGCCGCCTTCAAGCTATTCGACATCTACATCGCCACCGCCGTCGCTATCGCCGCCACATTCGTGCAGGTCGGCGCGCATTGGTTCAGGACCCATTGCTTCGAGACGATGCACCTCACCACACTCGGCGTGCTTGTGGTATTCGGCGGCATGACGCTTGTGTTTCGCGACGACACCTTCATTCGCTGGAAACCGACCATTGTCTACGCAATTTTGGCGGCACTCACACTGGCCAGCCAACTTGTCGGCAACAGGACCCTGCTCGAGCGGATGCTCGGTTCCCAGATCACGCTCCCGCAGCAGATCTGGGCCCGGCTCAACCTCAGTTGGGTTGGTTTCTTTCTGGTCCTCGGCGCACTCAATCTGTACGTCGCGTTTTATTACGGCCTCGATCAGGATCCCGAAACCCGGCTCGCGGCTTGGGTCAACTTCAAGGTCTTCGGGCTCATAGGATTAACCGTGGTATTTGTCCTGGCCCAGGCGTTTGTGATGACGAGGTACGTTCAAGAACAACCCGAAAAGGATAGGTCTTGATGTATTACGTCGTGATCGGTACTGACATCAGCGACAGTCTGGAGAAACGTTTGGCGGCACGCCCCGCGCATGCCGCCCGCCTGCAGCAATTGCAAAACGAGGGGCGTTTGCTGCTGGCAGGCCCGTTGCCCGCGATCGACAGCGAAGATCCCGGCGCGGCCGGTTACACCGGCAGCTTGATTGTGGCCGAGTTCGAGTCGCTCCACGCCGCGCGCGCATGGGCCGACGCCGACCCCTATGTCAAGGCCGGGGTCTACGCCAGCGTCAGCGTCAGCGTAAAACCGTTTCGCAAGACACTGCCCTGACGGGCCGCTAACCGGCAACACACCAACTCACCGCAGAAATCGCTAAGCTCGCAGAGACTCCCGCAATTAAACTTCCAACGCAAAGACGCTTAGACGCAAAAACTGCCTTAACGGGTTTCCCTTAAGCCCTCCCCGGCCCGCGGGGAGGGAGAATTGGGGTGCAGTTGTTGTTGCTGTTTTCTTGGCGCCTTTCGCCGAGCCAAGCGCCGAGCGAGACGAAGACCGGGTCGGAAAAGGGGTCTGGTTTTTTTGACCCCCTTACTCAAGCCGAGGGAGGGGCGCAGTCAAAGCGAGGCCCGAAGGGGCACGGTAAGGACACCGTACGTGCGGGCCAGGGATGGCCCTTGCCCGGACCCACTGAGGCAAACGCCGAGCGAAGCCCCCCCCGCACCGTTATTTCTGGTACGGGGCGCAGAGTCCGGGGTGCCCTTTCTTTCGGTTCCTTTGAGCCGCACCGTCCCTGGTGCGGCCCCTGATCGGGCGCACTGAAGTGCATCCGTTTGTTCCAGACAAGTGTCTTTGGGGTCACATTAAGGAACCCGTCGTCCGGGGGCGGAACCCCGTTAATATATTCGCCGGTCAGGCGACACCCGATATACTTATTTAATCAACTTTAAAAACTGCTTCTCATCCAGTATCGTGACGCCCAGCTCGGCCGCGCGAATTGCCTTCGAGCCTGGATCGACACCCAACACCACATAGTCCGTCTGCTTGGACACGCTGCCGGCGACCTTGGCGCCGAGAGCCTGCAACCGGGCCTTGGCCTCATCGCGAGTCATGGACGAGAGCGTTCCGGTCAACACAAAGGTCTTGTTCTCGAGTGGTTGCTTGCCGCCTGGTCCCACCGCTACATCCGTCGGCATAACACCTGCTTTCTTTAGCTTCGAGATGACGTCGCGGTTGTGTTTCTCGCGAAAAAAGGCATATATGCTTTGGGCCACAACCGGCCCCACATCGGGTACCTGCTGGAGCTGGTCGACGCTCGCCCGCGTGATATTGCGAAGCGTGCGAAAATAATTGGCCAATGTCTGCGCCGTTGCCTCGCCGACATCTTTGATCCCGAGAGCATAAAGAAAACGACCCAAGGTCACATTCTTGCTTTTTTCCAGCTCCCGCATCAGGTTTTCAGCGGATTTTTCCCCCATATGCTCCAGCCCCGCCACCGCCGTTGTTTCAAGGCGATAGAGGTCTGCGATATCCCGCACCAGTCCTTGCTCGTCGAGCTGCTGCACCAACTTGTCGCCCAGGCCATCGATATCCATGGCGCGCCGGGACGCAAAATGCCTGATCGCCTCGCGCCGCTGCGCCGGACAGAATAACCCGCCGGTGCAACGCGTCGCCGCCTCGCCGGACAAGCGCACCACGTCAGATCCACACACCGGACACTGATCGGGCATTTTGAAACGGCGGGCGCGTTTCGGGCGTTGTGACCGTACTACACTGACGACCTCCGGAATAACGTCGCCGGCACGGCGTATGACCACCGTGTCACCGATGCGCACGTCCTTGCGTTGCAGCTCGTCCTCGTTGTGCAACGTCGCCCGGCTAACCGTGACGCCGCCGACCTGAACCGGTCGAAGAATCGCGACCGGCGTGATCGCCCCGGTGCGTCCGACGGATGCGATTATGTCCTCGACCTGTGTCGTTTCCTCGTGTGCCGGCAACTTATGTGCCAACGCCCAGCGTGGGGCGCGGGCGGTGAAACCCAGTTGCTCGCGCGCGGCAAGGTCATCCACCTTGTAAACGACGCCATCGATCTCAAACGGCAGGGCGTTACGCCGGCTTAGCATGTCCTGATAGTACGTCAGACAAGCGTCGATACCATGCACGACCTCAAGAAACTTGCTCACGCGAAAACCCCACTGCTTCAAGCGCCGTGCGACCTGCGAGTAACGCGGTGCCACGGGCGCCGACAGCTCGCCCAGCCCCCATGGGAAAAAGGTCAGAGGGCGGGTGGCGGTGACGCGGGGGTCGAGCTGACGCAGGCTGCCAGCTGCGGCGTTGCGCGGGTTAGCGAATGCGCTTTCCCCGCGCTCGAGGCGCTCGACATTCAGGCGTTCAAAATCCTCTTTCGGGATCACGACCTCGCCGCGTACCTCCAGCACCGCAGGCCAGCCCGTGCCCCGTAAACGCAGTGGAACAGTGTTGATGGTGCGCACGTTGTTGGTCACGTCTTCGCCCGTCGTGCCATCGCCGCGGGTACCGGCCCGCGCCAGGATCCCGTTCTCATAGCGCAGGCTCACGGAAACCCCATCGAACTTGGGCTCCGCCGTGTAGCTCACGCTTGCAGACGACGCCAAACCTTGGCGCATGCGCCGGTCCCAATCACGCACTTCCGACTCCTCGAAGGCATCGTCCATAGACGTCATCGGAACGCTGTGACGTATCTGGCCGAAGGCTTTGAGCGGTTTCGCACCTACACGCTGGGTAGGTGAATCGCGGGAGACCAGCTCTGGATGGTTTTCCTCCAGTGCCTGTAGCTCGCGAAACAGGCGATCGTACTTCGCATCCGAGATCTCCGGACTGTCGAGCACGTAATAACGATAGTTATGATAGTCGAGAAGATCGCGCAGTTCCCTGGCGCGCCTTTTGACCTGACCGGTCTTCATGCGCTGAAAAAACGCAATGCTACTTCACTGCCAGGAACAATGCCTTGCGCATTGATATCCGCCGCAATGCGTTTGATCTGCTGTTGAATCGCTGTTATTCCTTCGTCTGTAAGAAGCTTCCCGTTCTGGTCGGTCAATCTCCCCCCAAGCATGTCACACAGCGCCTTGGCAGTCTCCACCATCGTTTCAAACACGCGAGTTGGTTCACACACACACGGTATGGTCATGAAAAAAGTGAGGCCGCCCGTTCGCCACCGATCCATTGTTTCCAGATCGAATGCGCCCGGCTGGTAAAGATTCGCCATGCTGAACAAGTGCCGGCAGCCTGCAGAGTTCTCGTTCTTCATATGAAAAATGTTCATGGCACCGAAGTGCATACCCTGATCTTTCGCCGTCTGCGCGATCTCGCGACCACTAAATCCCTGGGCGTCGTCGGCCAAAACATTGATGCTCGCGATCACGTCGTACGTCTCCGCGAACTCCTGGAGCTCTTTTGCACGTGTCAGCGCCTGCTCGATAGTCATCGCCAGCTTTGTCGGGCGCTTGAACGCATCGGCGAGTTTCAACGCCACCTGCACAAAGGCGTTTAACTCAGACTCGGTGATCGGCCCACTGGCATCCGACATCTGGATCGCCACGGCGAGATCGCTGTACTGCGCATCATCAGGGTCGCGCCCGAGTGGCGACCACCGCCCGACCAGATAGCGTAGGCCGTACAGCTGGCGCGGTTTCTCGAGCACGTATTCATTCTGCTTAAAAACTCCGAGCGCCCGGTCACGCAACACCGGACCGCGCCCGGGCAGGTGCACGATGAAATCAATTTGCGGGTTCGGCGCGTCCTCATGTCCGGCGGGAAAGACGCGTTCCATGTCTTCGGGCGACGTGCGCTGCGAAGAAGCGGATGGTCTTCGCATGTCAGGACCCAGGTCCAGCGGTTTCGCAGCTACTTGTTCAAGACTTTCGAGCTCCTCAAAAAACGGTGAGCCTTCCCCTGTCGCTGGCCCGGAAACGGGTATGTCGCATGTCAGGGATCTTTTCTCAAGGTCAACGGGAGGGCCGGGGTTGATATCGAGAACGGGTTCGGAAGCGGCCTTCCCGGCTTCGGCATCACCCGCTACGTCGTCCAGACCGCTGCTGTGCGCCGCCGCGTGCCTAGCCTTTCGCCGCTGCGCGCGTATGTTCAGACGCGCCTTGTCGTAGGTGCTAATCGCGACAGCCACGATGATTACCGCACCTATGAGCAGTAGGGCGTTTTGCAGATCCATTACCGCGCGGCCATTTCCAACGCCTCGTCGATGTCAACGGCGACCAGGCGCGAGACACCGGGCTCTGTCATGGTCACACCGATCAGCACCTTCGCGGTTTCCATACTGATCTTGTTGTGCGTGACGTAGATCAGCTGAGTCTTGTCCGACAGTGTCTTCAATGTTTCACAGTAGCGTTCTACATTCGCATCGTCCAGTGGCGCATCGACCTCATCAAGCAAGCAAAACGGCGCCGGGGTCAGCTCGAACAGTGAAAATAACAGCGCCACAGCAGTCAGCGCCTTCTCCCCGCCCGACAAAAGGTGGATGGTGCTGTTTCGTTTGCCCGGCGGGCGCGCCATCACGGTCACACCGGTGCTGAGCAGATCATTTTCCGTAAGATCGAGGTAAGCACTGCCGCCCCCGAACAGGCGCGGGAAAAACGACTGAAAACCCACGTTAACCTTGTCGAATGTCTCCTTGAAGCGGGTTCGCGATTCGCGGTCCATCTTGCGGATCGCCTCTTCCAGAGTCTCGAGCGCATCGGACAGGTCCTTGTACTGTTTATCCAGGTAGTGCTTGCGTTCGGATTGCTCTTCGTACTCCTCGACTGCAACCAGGTTGATGGCACCGAGGCGCTCGATCTTGGCCTGCAGCTCCTCGATTCGCGCCTGCCAGGCTTGCTCTGAAGCTTCTTCGGGTAGCTCTTCGATGATCTCCTTCAAGTCGAAGCTTGCTTCTGCCACCTGTTCGCCCAGACCATCGCGCCGCACCACGAGCTCCTGGCGATGCACGCGCGCCTCTTCATGAATTTGCCGGATCTCCTCGATTTTCTGCTCCTGCCGGCTGCGGGCCTGTTCATGTTCCCGTATTGCCGCGTCAAGATCGCCAACTTTCTTGCGCGCATCGTGCAGGCGCTGCTCCACCTGTAGACGTCTTTGCAGGAACTCCTCCAATCGTTGCTTAAGCTCGGCATCCGGTTCGCGCTCACCGGCGACCATACGATCGAGCTCGTCGCGTCGCACCGCCAGCTGTTTTATCTGGCTTTCCAGGCGCGTCACGCTCTGGCGGATCGACTCGCATGCCGTGTGCATCCGCTGTTGCTCGACGTCGAGCTGATGTAATACCTGCTGGGCCTGGGCCGCCGCTGCGCGTGCTCGCTCGAGCTCGGCCTGTAGCTGATCGCGCCTCGTGCGCAGGATCTGACGCTGCTCCTCGTGGGTATCGGTCTCACCCTCGGCTGTGTGCAGCAGCTGTTGTGCCTCGCTCCGGTCATCGTTGTCACGTTCCAGCTGCAGCTTGACCTCGTCACGCTCCTTGCCGATCTGCTGTGCCCGCAGTTGCAACTGCGCCAGGGTCGCCTCTTGATGCGCCCGCTGCGCCTGGGTCGCACCGCGCTCGCGCAACCGTTCGCTCAAATCGCTGCGGCGACGCTCGCGTTCACTCTCCAGACCCTTGAGCCGTTCCTGCACTCGCGCGCGCTCCTCGGTGGCCCCATTTAACTTCTGATGCAGCTCACGTAAATGCACCTCGAGTTTTTCTATTTCCTGCTCGCGTGCCAGCATGCCGGCCCGGCTGTCTTGATCGTGTGCGAGCATCAGCCAGTTGCGCCCCAGCCATGCCCCGGAACGCGTCACGATCGACTCGTGCGAGGCCAGATCGGCGCGCTGGCGCAGGGCCTCACCCAGCCCCTCGGCGACATAAACTCCGTCCAGCAACGGCGCCAGATCGGCCTCGGCCCGTACCTTGTCTAATAACACTGAGGTAGCACTGGGGCCTGCCTGACCAGCGGCTTGCGCCAGATCAAACACTGCCAGCTCGAGCTGCTCATCGCCGCGCAGACCTGCGGCCACGCGGTCAAGGCCGTTGACACAAACAGCCGCCAGATTAACCCCCAGGACGCGTTCCACCGCCCGCTCCCAGCCCGGCTCGACCGACAATACCCCCGCCAGCCGTGGCGCCTGCTTCAGGTTTCTTTGCGACAGCCACGCATTGAGCGCGGTGTTGTCCCGGCCCTCGGCAGCCGCTTGCAGCTCCCGCAGCGATGCCAGCCGCGCATCACAGGTGTGTTGCTCGCCACGTAACTCCTCGAGGCTTTGGGCGAGGTTGGTGTCAAGCTCGCGCGCTTGCTTGATGCCGCGCTCGACAGTCTCGAGCTGCTGTTCGGCGTTGCCGCAGGCCTGCTCCAGCTCCGCCGCGCGCTGGCGCAGGTCTTCCAGCTCGATACCGTGCTGGGCCGAGACGATTTCCTCGTTTTCGGCCGCCAGCCGTGCCGCGCGCTCCTCAAGCTGTTTCATGTGCCGACGCAGTTGCTCGATCCGGGCATGCTGGATCTCGCGTACCTTGGCAGGCTCCGCCGCCGCTTCGGCAAACGCATTCCAATCGCCCTGCCAATCGCGCATCGCCTGCTCGGCTTGTTGTAACGCAGCGTTCGTGTCCTCTCGCTGCGTCAGCGCCTCGTTTATGCGCGGTGCACCTTGCTCGAGCCCAGAGCTAAGTTCCTTGAGCTGAGCAAGATCCGACTGCAAGTGCTGGCTTGCCTCTTGCCACGATAGGTTGACCTGCTCCAGCTCGCGCGCGCGCTCATGGTGAGTGTCGCGCGCGTGCTGGATGGCCTGCTCGACCCCGGCGATTTCAGCGCCGATGGAGTAGAACTCCGCTTGCACTGTGTTGAAGTGATCGGTCGCCTCCGTCTGCTGGGTGCGAATCTTTTCGATCGTGGCCTCTATGGCGCGCTGGTCTGCCACGGCACGCTCCAGCGCAATGTCCTGCGCCGCCGTGGCCCGCTCCGCCTCCCGCACCTGCTCGTCCAACGCGCGCCAGCGCAAAGCCAGCCACTGCGCGCGCGTCAGGCGTTCCTGCTGTTTTAAATCCTTATACCGCGCCGCCGCGTTCGACTGCCTGCGCAAGCGCCTTAGCTGCGTGGCCAGCTCACCACGGATGTCCTCAACGCGCGCCAGGTTTTCCCGCGTGTGGCGGATGCGAGTTTCCGTTTCGCGCCGGCGCTCCTTGTACTTGGAGATTCCCGCTGCTTCTTCGAAGAATGCCCTCAATTCTTCGGGCCTGGCTTCGACCACGCGAGAGATCATGTCCTGCTCGATGATGGAGTAGGCGCGCGGACCAAGCCCCGTGCCGAGGAACAGTCCGATAATGTCTTTGCGTCGACATCGTGTTTTGTTGAGAAAATAATCGGAGTAACCGTCGCGCGAGGCCTCGCGCCGAATAGATATTTCCGCGTAACGTGCGTACTGCCCTGGCGCAGTCCCATCACTGTTATCGAACAGCAACTCGACCGAGGCTCTGCCGATCGGCTTGCGCGCGCTGGAGCCATTGAAGATCACATCCGCCATCGAGTCTCCGCGCAGATGTTTCGCGGAGGTCTCGCCCATCACCCAGCGTATGGCGTCAATAATGTTGGACTTGCCGCAGCCGTTCGGACCTACGATGCCGATTAGATTACCGTAGACGGGGACAGTGGTGGGGTCGACAAAGGACTTAAATCCGGCGAGCTTTATCGTCTTGAGGCGCATTAATTGTCGATTCTGATCCCTGCTTTCCCCAGGAGGGATAAGCTACAATTCAAGGTAACATATGGAAGCGTAAATGCCCACCAAACCCAGCAAGACATTACAGACCTTCGATAATCCTAGTCCACAACGGGATTATATAATTGCAATCGAAATTCCGGAATTTACCTGTCTGTGTCCCAAGACCGGCCAGCCCGATTTCGCCACCCTTTATCTGCAATACGTTCCGGATCGCACATGCATTGAGCTCAAATCACTGAAGCTCTACTTCTGGGCGTACCGCGATCAAGGCGCTTTTCACGAGGATGTGACGAACGCCATTTTAGACGATCTGGTGGCAGCAACCCAGCCACGCTATATGCGGCTGCGTGCCAAGTTTCATGTGCGCGGGGGACTGTATACCACCGTGTTCGCGGAGCACCGTGCACCCGGATGGGCGCCGCCGCCCCCGTCCCCAGACTATTTGCCCCACTGGTCGCCGTCGCCCGGACACGTGGGCCGGAGCGAGGCCGCGGCGCCGGCCGGTGCCGTCCCCGGCGCCCAACCGGCAGGCCCGCAGCACGTGCGTGGGACGGCCGGTTCTCAGACCGAGGCGCCTGCACCAGTGCGTAAGGAGGCAGACGAACCGGTGGACCACGCAGTATTTATCGGCGTGGACCTGGGGACCACCGGCTGTCGCGCCGTTGCGGTAAACCGCAAGGGCGATCTCCTGGCGCATGCCGAGGCCATCACTCCGGCCCCGCTGCGAAACCAAGACCAGGTCACCCAGGATCCGACCCAGTGGTGGCGCGCATTGAATACCAGCCTCAGCGCCCTTTTGACCAAGATCGATGCGGGCCGGGTGCGCGCCATCGCGGTCGACGGCACGTCGGGAACCCTGCTGTTGTGCGACGAAACCGGCCGGCCCATAACACCGGCTTTGATGTACAACGACGGTCGTGCGGTGGCTCAGGCGGAGCTCATTGCCGAGCGCGCCGGGCCGCATTGCGGCGCCCAGGGCCCAAGCAGCAGCCTGGCCAAGCTCCTGTGGCTGCAAGAAAAGCACATGGACGCCAAGGCACGCTACGCCCTGCATCAGGCGGACTGGATTGTCGGGCGCCTGACGGGGCTGTGGGGACACAGTGATTACAACAACTGCCTGAAGCTCGGCTTCGACCCGCAGGCATTGCAATGGCCGCAGTGGCTGGTGCAACTGGGGGCCAACACACGGCTCATGCCCACCGTCTACGCGCCGGGACAGGAGATCGGCCGCATACGCCGCAAGGTGGCCGAGTCCTTCGGCCTGCCGGCGGACACCCGGGTGGTGGCAGGCACGACCGACGGCGTGGCCGCCTTTATGGCTGCCGGTGCTCACTCGCCGGGCGAAGCGGTTACGTCGCTGGGCACCACACTGGGACTCAAGCTGGTGTCGAATACGCCGGTATTCTCGCCGCAGCACGGTGTTTACAGTCACCGCCTGGGAAGACTGTGGCTCGCCGGCGGCAACTCCAACGCCGGTGGGGCCGCGTTGTTGCAATATTTCGACACCGCACAGATGCGCGAGCTCACCCCTCAGCTCGATCCGGAAAACTTCACCAGGCTCGACTACTATCCCTTACCCCAGGTTGGGGAGCGCTTTCCCGTTAATGATCCCAAGATGGCGCCGCGGCTCGAGCCGCTGCCTGCAGACAGTGTGACTTTTTTTCAGGGCATGCTCGAAGGCATCGCACGCATCGAGGCGAAAGGCTATCAGCTGCTGGCCCAGCTCGGGGCCCCCGCGCTTACGCAGGTGCTCACTACCGGCGGTGGCAGTGTCAACCCCGCCTGGCTGCGCATCCGTGAGCGCATTCTTGGTGTCGAGACAAAAACAGCGCGCTTCGGGATGGCCGCCTACGGTACGGCGCTGCTTGCTGCGGGCGTGGTCGCCAAGGCATTCGCGACTCAAGAGCGCACCGGGACAGGTGGATAACAGCTGGCCCGACTTTCACCACAGAGCACACTGAGATTATTGAATTCTTTAGATCTTGTTCATGGCGGCGAAGTCGGTGTGGCGCAACACTTCGCATCATCGCAGCGCAGGCTCTCACCGTGCTTAACGGCAATGTTTTCTCGGTAACTGCTCCATGCGTTACTCTAGCTCCTACGTCCATGTAGTCGTCGGTAACTGCTCCATGCGTTACTCTATCTCCTACGTCCAAGTAGTCGTCGGTAACTGCTCCATGCGTTACTCTAGCTCCTACGTCCATGTAGTCG
>JBHHZP010000115.1:0-11565 GCA_046758085.1 Acidiferrobacterales bacterium | reverse complement strand
AAGTACCTCGCCTTCGGGTGCGAGAACCCGATTAGAATACTCGCCGGTAGGCGACCCGATTGATCTGCTAGCGACAGCCTTGCAACGCCACTAGCCATGCGTGATCTGCGTCTGTCACGCACTACAATTATTTGCAATCTTGCGACCCAAATTGTGCGTCGGACCGGCTGCACAACCATCATGACTCATTCATCACAAGTACCGCCCTTAGGCGCGCCCGCCCCGGTTGCGGACCCCTGCTCCAACAACGACAGTACCGAATTTCCAAGTGACGGGTCCGGCCTGGCCTCGACGGCCAGGTACCAGTGGCGATCGCCGACAAGGTGTTTGCATTTCACCGCGTCCTTTTCTGTCATGATCACTGGAGCCTCATCTGAAAACCGGACATCAGACTCGCGAAACCGATGATGATCGGGGAACTCATGCTCCACTACCTCTATACCCAGCGCACGCAATTGATCGAAAAACCGCTGTGGGTTACCGATCCCGGCAATCGCGTGTGCACGTTGGCCAGCAAAGGCAGTGAGCGGTTTTCCCACGCCAGGTACATCGACACGTCTAAATCCGAGGTGCTCGAGCTGCATCCCGAGCTCGCCCGCCTGTGGCTTACCGTTGGTCACCCGTGTGTTTACGCGTCGCAAACGCCGAAGCGGTTCCCGCAGCGGACCCGCAGGCAGACAATGACCGTTACCAAACCGACGATCACCATCGATGACTGCGATCTCAACATCACGCGCCATCGCATAATGCTGCAGGCCATCGTCACTGACAATGACATCGCAATGATCTTCGCGCACCAGGACTTGCGCTGCCTCCGCGCGGTCCGGCCCGACAACAACCGGACATGGCGCGTTCCTGGCTAACAGAACTGGCTCGTCACCCGTCATCTGCGGGTCGGACTCCGGGTGCACATGCCGCGGCCACGTAGCCGAGCGCCCGCGATAACCGCGAGCGACGATACCGGGACGATAGCCGCGTTGGTTCAGAAACCGCACGAGCCAAAGTACTAATGGAGTCTTCCCCGTTCCGCCTACCGTAATGTTGCCGACAACGACGACCGGAACCGGTAAGCGCACCATTCGCTTCACCCCCAACCGGTACAGTGCCCCGCGCAACATTACGAGCGCGCAATAAAACCAGCTCAGTGGCAAGAGCACGAAAGTCAGTAGCGTGTTTTTGTGCCAGCATTTCTGTAGAACGCTCACTTCAAAACCACCGAATAGCTGAGCCGCGAAAACCAGAAACCCGCTACCACTGTGTCTGACACGTCAAACTCGGCGGTTAGTTTGGACGTTCATTAAACTGCATACGATGTAATCCGGCGTAAATCCTACCCGCAGCAAGCAGCTCCTTATGCGTCCCGGTCTCTACCACCCGCCCGTGCGCCAGAACAACAATCCGGTCCGCCTTCTCTATGGTCGCCAATCTGTGTGCGATGACCAATGTCGTACGATCTAGCGTCAGTGTTTGCATAGCGGCTTGCACGTGCTGCTCTGACTCGCTGTCTAGCGCAGATGTCGCTTCGTCAAGAATCAGGAGAGGAGCGTTCTTGTAAAGTGCGCGCGCAATCGCAATCCGTTGCCGCTGTCCGCCCGAAAGACGTAAACCCTTCTCGCCCACCATCGTGTCGAGGCCGTCTTCTAGATTTTCTACGAACTCGGTGACGTGGGCGGCCTCGGCAGCTTCATTGATCCTCATCTCGTCGACAGGTTGCACGCTTCCGTAAGCGATGTTGTTGCGGATGGTATCGTCGAATAGTATCGTTTCTTGGCCCACGATCGCGATGTGACTCCGCAGATTCGCAAGCGTAAGCTCATTGATGTTTACTCCATCGACGCGAATCTCTCCGCTTGTAACTATGTAAAAACGTGGAAGCAGGTTCGCCACGGTAGTCTTACCGCTACCCGATGCTCCAACGAGCGCAACGGTCTGGCCTGGTTCGACAACAAAGGAAACATCGGTTAGCGCTCGAGCCGACGAGGTTGCGTAGCGAAAACCAACGTTTCTGTACTCGACATTTCCTCGAACTGTCTTGATTTCCTTATCTCCGGGATCGGGCTCAGGCGCCTCATCCAACAACCCGAACGCGCTTTGCCCAGCAGCAATTCCTGTCTGAACCACTTCATTGACGCGGGCTACCCGCTGAACGGGGCTCATCATCCACCCCATGGCCAACGTGTAGGACACGAACTCACCAGCTGTGGCCTCCCCGGCCGCAATGGCCAAATATAGCACCACTGCAACCGCCGTCGCCGCTAACAGCACCGTCACCGCTACCCCCACCGCCGAGGCCGCAACGCGCCGCATGAATCGGCGACGATTTTGTTCGTTTGCGTCGCGAAAAATGTCGGTTTCTATTTGCTGTGCGCAAAATGCCTTGACTACACGTTGGCCTTCCGTGGCTTCCTGGGCTGTCCGTGAAATTTTTCCCACCGACTCTTGAATCATACGGCTGTACTTGCGCAACCGCTGACTCATGACTCTTATGACGAGACCTGCGATGGGGGTGAGTACCAGGAGAATAAGTGTCAACTTCCAGTTGAGGTAAAACATCCAGGCCACCACACCGATGATTGTCAAACCATCCCGCACCATCACAAACACGGCATGGGTCGCTGCCTGTGAGAGTTGCTCGACGTCAAAAATAAGTTTGGCTATTAACGTGCCGGAGGCAGTAGCATCGTAATACCTGCTAGGCAGGCGCACCATGTGCGAGAACAGTGCATTGCGAATATTAAAGATTACTCGTCGTCCGACCCAGTTGATCATGTACTCGGCGATGAAACTGGCGACACCGCGGAACGCAAACAATCCGATCACAGCTATCGGAACCAGGCGAATGATTTCGGGGTCCTTGTCCACGAAACCGCCATCGACCAGCGGTTTCAAGAGCGCGACAAATGTCGTCGAGGTCACCGCGAGCCCCAGCATACCCAGCACGGACAGCGCAAATCCCCATACGTAGGGCCTCACATAACCTAACAGGCGCCTGTATATCTGTAGGCCACTGACTTGAGAGGAATCCGTCACGGTGATGAGCGACGAGCCTGGGGCTGCTGCGTAGCGAAGGTGATACGCATATACCCAAGTCGCCGTGCCGTATCGAGCACTCGTATTACTGCTTCATGCGGCGTCTTGGCATCCGCGGCAACGATGACGACCGGATCTTTCTTCCCCCCCGCCGCCAGGAGCATGGCGTTGCGCAGTACGTCGGGGTCAGACTTAAGCAGCTGCTTGTCGTTGATGTAGTAGTGCCCACGCGCATCGATGGAGACACGCAGGGTTTTCGCCTTGAATGTCTTTTGCACCGAGGCCTCCGGCAACTTTATACGCAGGTGCGCCTCGCGGGAAAAACTCGTCGTCACAACGAGGAAGATCAAGGTCATGAGTAAGACGTCAATGAGCGGAACCAGATTGAGCTCAGGCTCATCGCTACGAGGGGCGCGAAATTTCATAGATAATTACCTTACTGTTAATCTTCCTCACGCTCGCCGTGTAAGATCTCCACAAGCCGGATGGCCTGCTGCTCCATGTCTACCAGCAGCTCGTTTACGCGGGCGCGGAAATAGCGGAAAAACATCACACTGGGAATCGCCACCCCCAGTCCTGCCGCCGTGGTAATCAGTGCTTGTGCGATCCCGCCCGCCACCACCGCCGGATCGCCGATACCGTGGGTGCTAATACCGGCAAACATTTCAATCATGCCTAGAACAGTGCCAAGCAAGCCTAGAAAGGGAGATACGGCCGCAATTGTCCCGAGGCTGTTCAGATAGCGATCAAGCTCTGGAACAACGTGTCGCCCGGCATCTTCAATCGACTCTTTGATGATCTGGCGATCATGATCGCGATTGATCAATCCTGCCGCCAAAATTCGGCCAAGCGGTGAGCTCTCCTGTATGAGCTTGATACGGGCCTGATCGAGCTGCTTACGTTCCAACCACTGTTTTATCTGCGTGATCAGATTCGGTGGAGAAATGTACTTCTTCTGTAATGACCATAGCCGTTCGCCGATTATGGCGAGCGCGGCCACTGAGCACGCGATGATGGGCCACATGACCCAACCGCCGGCTTTAACGAGCTCGAACATATGAAAATAATATCATCCCGTAAAAAGCGTGCGCGTAATTTATCAAACGCGCGGCTTGCCTGAAAGCAGTTCCGCGAGTTTCTGGGGAGTAGCTACGGATTAAACCAGTATCGCCTCTTACGCTCACGATAGGAAGACGTCTGAATACCCTCAGGGCCGAGCTGAATCTCTATGGCGCCATCAACGGGTGAGGCATACAGCTGAATACCGCGTCGGAGGTATCTCTCCTTTATGTCGACGTGCGGGTGGCGAAAGCGATTGCGGTAGCCGGCCGGGATCAGCGCAATTCGTGGTCGGACCGCATCCAGGAAAGGCTCGGTGGACGAGGTCTTGCTGCCATGATGAGGCACGACCAACACATCGGCAGCAAGCTGAGCGCCCCCGCCTTCGACCAGGGCGGTTTCGGCGCTCTTCTCGATGTCGCCCGGCAACATGACGCTGCCGAAGAGGCTGTGCACCATAAGCACGCAGGCCGCGTTATTCCCGCGAAAGCTGCCGTCGCCGGGCGGATGCACGATAGCGAACTCGACGTCTTCCCAGTGCCACTGCTGGCCGCTATAACATTCCCTCGCGTTATCCACCCTGCCCGGCACGCTGCTGAGCACGCGACCGACGTGCACCGACTCAAGTACCGAGCGCACCCCGCCAATATGGTCATTGTCGCCGTGACTAACAATGAGTGTATCGATGTGCGAAATGCCCTGTGAAAATAAATACGGCACGACTACAGCCGCGCCGGCGTCAAAGCGCGCACTGAAGCGGGGCCCGGTGTCGTAGACCAACGTGTGCTCCGCCGTGCGCAGGACCGCTGCGACGCCCTGGCCTACATCCAACAGTGTCAGCCAGAGTTCTCCCGCCGCAGGCGCTGGCGGTCGCAGCAAGAACAACGGGCTCAGCCAAACCACACCGACCCAACGTGCTGGCCAACCCCTGGGGGCGAGTAATAGCGCCACCCCGATTAAGCCGGCCACAAGCGCCCACGTACTTGGGCTATGTTGTATCCATAAGCTGTGTGCAAAACCGGCAAGATATTCCAGAAATCCCCACATGAGCTCAAGTGGCCAGGCAGCAAGCACGAACAGCCCCCGCGCCATCGCGTCCGGCAGAAAACTCAGGATTGCAGCAAGCAAGGTAAGCGGAACGATTAACAGGCCGAACACGGGCACGGCGACGATATTCGCCACTGGCCCCACGATAGAGACCTGGTGGAACAGCACCAGCATTAACGGTAACAGCCCAATGGCGATGGCCCACTGCACGTAGCCCAGGCGATACCAGTTGTTACGGCCGGCTGAGTGTCCGTGAACGGAAAGGATGATTACGGTGACAGCAGCAAATGAGAGCCAGAAACCCGCACCCATCACCGCCAACGGATCATGCACGAGGACAACAAACAGGGCAATTGCCAACAGCTGGGTTGCCGCCATCCGCCGTTGCAGTATCACGGCACCCATTGCCACCGCCAACATAATGAGTGCGCGCTGTGTCGGGATTGAAAACCCCGCCAGCGCCGCGTAGATGACCGCCGCGAACATGGCGCTGGCTGCCGCCACCTTGGGCGCCGGCCAGCGCAACACCGCGGAGCCTGCTAGCGCCCATAACCAGCGTCCGAGAAAAAATACGAAGCCAGCAACCAAGCCAATATGCAGTCCGGAGATCGCGATAAGGTGGTTGGTGCCAGTGCGGCGCAAGCTAGCCCATTGGGCGTTCGTAATCCCGCGCCTGTCACCATTGGTAAGCGCGACAATGATCCCGCTCACCGGATTGTCGTCGAGCAGATAACGAATGCGTTCGCCCAACCGCTGGCGTAGTCGGTCCACCGCGTACAAGATCGAATAGCCCGCTAACTGCTGCGTGGCTTGAGGGGCGCGGATATAACCGGTGGCGCCGATACGTTCTCGAAACAGGAACCCCTCGTAGTCGAAACCACCGGGGTTTTGAAATCCGTGAGGTCGTTTGAGACGTACCGTAAAACGCCAGCGGTCACCAACCTCCGGGCTACCATTATCATCGTAACGGCTGAGCAAGATCTTGCCCGGAAGCGGTACGCTGGTGCCTTTGTAAACCGCGTGCTCGACGTCGAACGGGAATCGAGTCCCACGATTGAATTTCTGCGGGATGTCGGCGACATACCCTTCGATGCGTATGTCCTTACCCTCCAGCTCGACCGGCAGTCTATCGTCGAGCAGCCATCCGGCACGCAAGGTTACGCAGAAAGCGCCGGCGAGAAGAAACAGCAGCGGTAGCCACTGGGGCCGGCGCAGACTCAGCCAAGCGAGCGGGACCAGCCCCAGGCCCCACCAGGCCGAGGGTAAGTGGGAAAGCTGCTGGACCAGAAGGATCCCGAGCAGAAACGCGATCGCGCCGATGCGGATGGTGCGCCCCCGTCAAACAAAGGTCTTATTGTGGTCGTCTGTAGCGTCAGAATATACACTAAAGACTGAGCGCCTGTAGCCGAAATACCCGTACCAAATGCCAAGAAAGCTTATCAAGCGTTACCTGCCGGACCGACACGCCATCGGACAATCCAAGCCGCTGAAGGTATTCGGGCGACTGCTGCATGACCCCAATCTCTGGCACTTGAACCGCTACTCGACGTCCGGGGCGGTTGCTGTGGGCTTGTTCCTGGCATTCATGCCCATTCCCTTCCAGATGTTGCCCGCCGCTGCGCTAGCCATCATGCTGCGTCTCAACCTTCCGCTGGCGGTCGCGCTCGTATGGGTCACCAACCCGATAACGATTCCGCCGCTTTTCTATTTCTGTTACCGCGTCGGCGCCTGGGTAATGGGAAACGTGGGCGACGAAATGGCATTCGCGTGGTCCTGGGAGTGGTTCCGGCTGCAGCTGGGGCAAGTTTGGGAACCGTTTTTGATCGGCAGCAGTGTCGTCGCGTCTTTTTCCGCGTTACTGGGATATTTTGGAATGCGCACCCTGTGGCGTTGGCGTGTAGTGCGGGAGTGGGAAAATAGGAAGAAAGCCCGGGCCAGAAAACGGGCCGCGCAACGCCGGCGAATGTCCTCGCCAAGCACACAGGGATTGCAGACGCATTTGAAGAACAGGACCCGGTAACATGGTGTCGCCTGTCCGGCGAATATGTACTAACGGGGTTCCCACGCTCGGAGCTGGCCTCAGTGGGTTCGGGCCTGGGCTTCGGTTGCGCCCCCCACTCGGCTTGAGAAAGCGGGCGCCAACCAAATCAATACAGAAGTTCCTTGCATCTTAGCGTCTTAGTGTTGGAAGTCTTATTGCGGGAAGTGCTTTGCGGTCTCTGGTGTGCCTACGCGAGGCGCTCGCTTACTAGGGTGTCACTCCCTGCGGGTTTCAACACACCATCCTCCAGCCGAACGACTCGATCCACCTGGGCGGCAAGCGCCGAATCATGGGTGGCGATTACAAGGCTCGTCTCAAGCTTACGATTGAGATCCAACATGAGCTCATAGACGGCATCGGCATTGCGCCGATCGAGATTACCCGTCGGCTCGTCTGCCAATACACATACAGGTCGCGTGACCAGCGCCCGTGCTACGGCTACTCGCTGGCGCTCACCGCCGGACAGCTCGCCCGGTTTGTGTCGCAGACGATCTTCGAGTCCAACTCTGGCGAGCATCTCTCGTGCTTGCGCTGCTGCGTCCGCAGCGAGCATGCGTCTGATTAACAGCGGCATCGCTACGTTTTCGACCGCCGTAAACTCGGGCAGCAAATGGTGAAATTGATACACAAACCCCAGCATCCGATTACGTAAACGTCCGCGTTCTGCCACACTCAACTTGGCTAGGTCCACACCATCGACTTCAACCATGCCCGCCGTGGGTTCATCGAGGCCGCCAAGCAAGTGCAATAGTGTGCTCTTGCCAGATCCGGAGGCACCAACTATCGCCACCTGCTCACCACGCACCACGCGCAAATATACGCCATTCAAAACCTCGACGTTGAAAATCCCCTCGCGAAAGGCCTTGACCAGCCCGGTGCATCGTAGAACAAGTTCTTTGCTCATTCGTATCGTAGGGCTTCAGCAGGTTGAACGCGAGCGGCGCGAAACGCAGGGTAGAGCGTCGCCAGCAAACCCATGGCAAGCGAAGCGCCGGCAATCACTGTCACATCCCGCCATTCCACATCAGATGGGAGTTCACTAATGTAATAAACATCGGGAGAAAGAAAAGTAATATTAAAGAGTCCCTCGACGTACTGCACGATCTCACCAACATTTGTCGCTAATGCAATGCCGGACACAGTGCCAAGCACGGTACCCACGATTCCGATAACCGTTCCTTGCACCATGAATATCAACATTATCCCGCCCGGACTGGCCCCCAATGTTCGCAGAATGGCAATGTCGCCTTCCTTATCGGTCACAACCATAACGAGGGTCGACACAACGTTGAACGCGGCCACGGCAACGACCAGCAGCACAATAGTGAACATGACCGTTTTCTCCATTTTCAATGCACGGAAAAAGTTAATATGCGTTCGCGCCCAATCCTGTACGCGATAATCGGGCCCCAGCACCGTCGCAATATTCCTGCCGACCCGTGGCGCCAAGTCGAGATCATCGAGCTTCAAACGCAGTCCGCTGACCTGATCAGGCAGGCGATAGAGTTTTGCCGCATCCCTTATATGGATCAGCGCCCACCCACTATCGTACTCATACATGTCGACATTGAAGATACCGACCACCGTGAAGCGCCTGGAACGGGGCACCACCCCCACGGGCGTAAAAAGCGCTTGTGGCGTAACCAGCGACACGCGCGAGCCGATCGTCGCACCCAACTTCCACGCGAGCGCCTGGCCGAGAATGATGCCGTACTCACCCGGTCGCAAGTTTTTCATGCTTCCTACCGCCATCTTTTGATCCAGGTCAGAGACCTGAGGCTCCTCCGCGGGCAGCACGCCGCGCACGAGAATACCGCTGGCTTCTTTGCCGTGAACAAGCATGCCTTGACCGACGATGTATGGCGCATAACCAACGATGTCGGAAATTGGGTTGAGTTTCTCTGCCACGCCACGCCAGTCGCTTAAAGTACCCTCTGAGCCCGTGACCGTGACATGAGACACAAAACCCAAGATGCGACTACGTAACTCATTGCCAAAGCCGTTCATCACGGACAGCACGGTGATCAACGCCATAATGCCAACCACCATCCCCAAAATAGAGATTAGAGAAATAAACGATATAAAAAGATTTCGTCGTTTGGCGCGGGTGTAACGTAATCCGACAAAAAGCTCGAATGGGCGCATTATCAAAATGTCAGCTCGTTATTGGCGGCGCGTTGAACATCAACGGTGCCATATATGGCAAGTCGCTCAATTTCGGTGTGCGGGATAATAGCCGTTAGCGGAAGATGGTATCACGATTCGCGAATCACATGTGATATTGCCGGGATGCTGAAAACAGTTTTTCAGCGTCCCGGTAGATAAGGTAGGATATTGTAAATGTCGCGCACATCATTTTTTTTAGACAACCATCGGTGACCCTTGTTTTCCTCCAGTACAACGAGGCCGACACCCTTGTGGTTGCTTATAATCGTACCCAAGGGCTCTGATAATCCGCGCAGGCCTTCAATAACCTCGTTCGCATCGTCCGCATACAACAGCCTCGGTTGAAACACGACCTCGGTGTTATTGACATTGATGGGCACTAGCTTTACTTCGATTAAACGGGCGTTCTGGATCTTGATTTGAGCGATCATACTGCGTATCGCATTTCGGCTGTATGAACCGAACGCAAAATTTCCCAGGCTGTAGAAGATAACGCCACCTTTGTAGAGCTCGACCGCCTGGAGAATGTGCGGGTGGTGACCCAGCACGACGCTCGCACCTGCATTGATCGCGGTGCGTGCCAGTTGCGGCTGGTACGCGCGCAGCGCCGTTGTGATTTCGCGGCCCCAGTGAAATGACACGATTACGACGTCGGCGCGCTCACGGGCCGCCGTCACGTCCGCGCGAATATGCTCGCGGTGCCCGAATGCAGTACCAGCCCGGTCGTCACGCGCCCAGAATTTCTCGGGAAAGGTAAGCGAGTATGCCAGGAAGGCAACGCTGTGACCGCCCGCCTTAATGATCGCCGGGTCTCTGGCCTTGCGCAAATTCTCCCCCGCGCCCACAAATTGGATTCCCGCTGCTTGCAGGGCCGCCATTGTCTGCCGCAACCCCTCTACCCCATAATCCATCGTGTGGTTATTGGCGAGGGCGACGACATTGAAGCCGGCGGCTGCCAGCGCGGGTGCTACGCGCTCGGGCGGTGAGCGAAACACGTAGCGCTTATCGGGCTCGGGCAGTCCCGCATCGGTCAACGGCCCTTCCAGATTGCCGAACACCAGGTGAGAGTCCTGAAAAACGCTGCGAACCTCGGCGAACGGATAATCGTAGCCAAGCTTCGCGAGCTCGGGCGCTGCACTACCCCCGAGCATGATGTCGCCGACCGCGCTGATGCGCAGCACGCTAGGTGGTGGCGGGACCGCTATCTTCTTAGGTGCTTGCGGCTGCGGGGGTACGATTTCGCCAGCTGGCGGGGCGGCGTCACCGGATGGAGTGGTGATGATGGGCTCGGGCCCGTCACCCGGAGTCTCGGTGGTGGCGCCAGGCGGTAGTGCTTCGATCGCGGGTGACGGCTGTGGGGAGCGCTCATCGGGCTGTGTCGGGGACACCGATGTGCATGCCACGGCGACAACACAGGCGCCGCCGAGAACAAACAAGCGCAACACCACGGCCGAGATGGCGCGCGTTTTGTTCAGCCCCATGGCTCGCGCCTGCGGCGGTCGCTGAAAATACTGTGCAGCTTGCATGGAATGAGAATAATCATAGCCACTGATGCCGGCGCAGGATAGCGAATCAAGACCGGTCACGCCGCACTTTGCCCGGGTGGGACCCGAGCCTTTCCAATGCTGAGCGCAGCTCGGGATCCTGAATGTCGCTTGCCATCGCTTTGATGAGGGCAGCCGTAGATTCCGACAATCGACCCGGTGTTTTCGCGGGCCGGCGCGGTGTCACGGTCTCACGGACCGCTCCCGAGGGGGCGACACGCACCGTCAACTCGAGTAAACCCTCGAGCACGGGCTCTTTCCGCACCGCAGCAATCACGCCCGCCCTTTGATGGCGCAGGCGATTGGCCCAGACCGAAGACTCCGCGTGCACGGTCAGACGGCCGGAGCGGTAACTGACGGGGCGTGTATGTGATGAAAGCGGGGATGCCACATGTGCAGCCCATACCCGCTCCAGAACCTGTAACCACTCGAGCTGGCGCCCTAACCGGGCAAATACCTCATCTGACAGGCAGTTAGCGAGCCTTTTAGCACCGGTTTTAGCCATGTTTTTTGCTCTCTGGTCCGACGAGCGCGATGGACGACGTCGGCCCTGCAGACTATAAATGTAAGGGCATGAATATTATCTTGGTTCCTGAGGGCGTACGAAAGGGTCAAATTGTGAACCTCTCCCACCGCCAGCTCGCGCTCATGGCGCTGTGCGGGCTGGTGGTGCTGCCG
>JBHHZP010000114.1:0-11583 GCA_046758085.1 Acidiferrobacterales bacterium | reverse complement strand
AAAAGGGCAGTAAACATAAGCAACAGCACAAGCCAGATGTAACCGTGCTGCGGCGCCCGACGCCTGAACCAGCTGACCAATCTCCTCGCCGTCGTGGAACCAACCAATATCCCGAGAGCTACGGCGGTGGCACTGACGAGTAGGGTCCCGACGCCGCTGTGTACCGCGACGCCCAGCCGGGCAAGTCCAAGCATAATTGTTATTGCTGATAGGAACGCGCAAAACAACCCCGTGTTCCAGCCCACCAACGCCGCGTTCGTTATGGCAACCCATCTTGGTGCAAGTCTGGTGCTCATTGTTTATTGGTTTTGATGTCAAACATAACCACCGCGGGCATCCGGTCACAATCGGATACCCGCGATCTGACCGTGCGCCCGGATGGCGCAGCCGGCGACGTGCTTGAAGGCCATCAGCGTTTCAGCGGTAGGCTTCAGCGCCAGCGCACGTCACGCACATAAACGCATTACACAGGATTGGCTTGGCTGCCTATTCCGTGCGACTTGTGATCTCGATCAGGTGATACCCGAACTGCGTCTGGATCGGACCATGGACCGTATCTACCTCAGCATTGAACACGACGTCATCGAACTCCTTAACCATTTGGCCCGGGCCGAACTCACCCAGATCTCCCCCTTGTTTACCTGAAGGGCAATCCGAATGATCCCTGGCCAATGTCGCGAAATCAGCCCCAGCTTCGATCTGAGTCTTGAGCTCTTCGCAGGCCTCTTTGGTAGACACTAAAATATGACGTGCAGTCGCTCTGGCCATGATCTTTCTCCCATTGAGTTTTGTTGGCAAAAAATCCCTACTTCCACAAGTAATGCCTAACGGCGAACCGACCCCGAACGGGGTAAAGCGCCTTGGCCTGAGGTCTGGACTTTAGCGTCCGCTGTCTACCGCGACAATAGCAATTCCATTGCCTTTATAAACAACACCTTTTTCCCGTCCCTTCAGGTTCTCTGCCAGTTGCAGCAGATAGACCTTCGTTTGCCTTGACGACGTTGTATGACTAATAAACTGCTGGTGGATAGCCATATAATGCGGGATTGCTGCTTTTGTCTTTCTGCTCTTTTCAGGGAGTGCATTTACGTCGTCCGCGATATGAACCTTGATGAACGCACCATCACCCGCATCCGACCTAAGTGTTTGACGCAACATTTCAAGCTTTCTGAAAGTTGCCAGGAAATTGTTCGATTCGTCGATTAGGCCATTCTGGTAGGTAAAGAAAGAAATAACGAGGAATATGTTAAATACGGTTACTGACGCAATATTGCCGATCCAAAAGCGTTTGGTTCTGGCATTTTTAATATTCTTGAGAAACAATCCCGGTAGCAGAAACAGCAGTGGAAAAATAACTATCGTGTACCGTGTTGCATAGTTCTGTCCCGATAACGAAAAAAGCAATATGGGAACAGCAATCAGAATGCCTATGAACGAAAATGCGGAATTACTTTCGTAGGCCTCCCTGAGAGACAACCATTTGCCCTTCAGCGAACGAAAAAACGATGAAAGAAAACTCGCGAGATAGACAACCGCATTGGCAAACGAGACCAGACCGAAAAAAACCAGAACAAAATATGAGCCAAAATACCTATTACCAAAGTGCTTTAATTCTGCAAAACCCCCCTCCGTCCATCTGGCCGGAACACTCGATAATACCGTTACCGGTGCCGAGATGATTTTCAACACGCCAAATGAGAAATCTGTGCCTTTTCCAAGTATGTGACGGGTATTTTCCCAATCGTGGTAGATCTCACCGATAATGTATGGAACATAAACAGCAGCACCTGCGATCATTCCCGCTACGAACCATTGTTTGTTTAGTCGCGTAGGTATCAGAAAAAGAATCAACAAGATTGCCGGGATGTAGAATATGCTCACCATGTGGATTTGCGGAATTATCGCCGCGATAAGGCATACCCAAAAAATGCGGCGTGAATAATGCTGATTGGCCACTGCCCATAACGATAGAAAAAGCAAGCCCCCCCAGAAAGCAAGAGGAATCGGATTCCATACGCCCACAGAGTAATAAATGGGCCAGGGAGCAGTCGCAAAAATTAGTGTAGTCGCGAGTGCATATCGTGATTCTAGAAATTTTCTAGCGACTAAATATACGAGATAGATGGTAAAAGTATTCAGCGCAACCATCCAAAAAATTGCACCATCAACTGAGTTACCTCCCAGCTTCAACAACGAAACCCAAAAAATGGTCCAAACTGGTCCCGGTGCATGGCCGCCGGCAAAACTCGGCTGTCCCAGATACCACGCCTTTTCGTCGCCGGCCAAAAAACTCAAGGCATACTCGTAGGCACTGAGCTCATCGTTTATTGCGAAGTAGTGATAGCCTTGGCCGGCATAAAACCCATAGAACCGAAGGACAAATCCTATAACAATAATTCCGGTCAAGAAGATGATGTGAATCCCCGATGAGCGACGATCCAGCTCGTCAAGAATCTTGTTTAGGACGGGAGATGCTGACACAAAGGTTATTCGTTCGTGTAATTAATGGGTGGCTCAGTCGCCAAGCCCTCCAAGGGGCTCTGCACTCGCGCGCAAATAGTTGACAGTTCTTATTGACGGCTAGCGCTACGTACGATCCATAGTACAGCACGTTCTAGGCTTCATATTTTGAGCGGGCAAACGTCCACCACTTATTAAGAGAGAAATTCTGCAGGAGCACTATACCGGTTGCGATAATTTGTACCAGTATATAGTTAAATTGTAAAACTGATTGCCCAAGAAACATAATAGAACTGTTAACCACGGCACCAATGGCCGCGACTGTGAGGAACTTCGTCACAGCCTCGACATGAGCTTTGTTGCTTTGGAAGGTGTATATGTAATTAAGGATGTAATTAATCAGTGCCCCAACGATGAACCCGACGGTGGTTGCATAGACGGGTTTGACATTGATAGTCTCGACTAAAGAGATCAACGTCATATAATGTACCGCGGTGCCGATAGCACCGACACCAGCGAATGTAATAAACTGCTTCGCTGTTTTGCTGTGTCTTAACGGGACCCAAACCATCTCAATTCTTCTATCGATCGCAACGTCGCAGTTGTTGATTAGGTTTTACCGTGAAACTCGGCGTTATCCCGCCTGGGGTAATATTTGTTGATGAAATAGAGCGGGCGGCGTTTGGTTTCAGTAAAAATCCTTCCGATATATTCGCCCAGAACACCAATGGCCATAAGTTGTATTCCACCTAGAAAGAGCACGATAACGATAATGGATGGATACCCCGGTACCGGATTGCCATAGAGCAGGGTGCGGACAATGATAAACAATCCATAAGCAAACGCCCCCAGGGCGGTAAGGAATCCAATATAAGTTGCAAACTTGAGTGGGGCGGTCGTAAAGGACGTGAAACCTTCAATGGCGAAATTCCATAATTTCCAATAATTCCATTTTGTTTCGCCTGCATGGCGCGGGTCACGCTCGTAGGGAACGGATTTCTGACGAAATCCAATCCACGCAAACAACCCTTTCATGAAACGATGTCGTTCACCAAGCGTATTCAACGCCTCGATGGCACGCCTGCTCAGCAGGCGAAAATCTCCAGCATCCTTCGGAAGATTGACATCACCGACTTTCTGCATCAGCCGGTAAAATGTGTGTGCCGTGACTTTTTTAAGAAATGTCTCACCTTCCCGTCGTTTACGCCTGGCGTAGACGACATCGAAACCGTTCTTCCATTCAGAGATCAATTCCGGGATCAGCTCAGGCGGGTCTTGCAGATCAGCATCGATGACCACCACTGCATCGCCTTTCGCCTGATGCAGACCTGCAGTCATCGCGATCTCCTTACCGAAGTTACGACTCAGGTCCAAAATTGCAACACGATCGTCGGTATCTCGCAATTGTTGTAATACTTGCAAGGTACGGTCATTGCTACCATCGTTAATATATATTATTTCTGCTTCCGTATTGAGGCTGGAGAGCACTTTACCAATGCGGCGATGGAACTCCGGCAGCACTTCTTGCTCGTTGTATGCTGGTACAACAATTGAAATTAACTCTTGTGTTTGTTTTTCCAAGCAGATGGCTCCAACAATTATCGTGAGAGCGTCAGTGGCTCACGGTTTCGACGCAGACACCGGATTGGGCAGCCAGAGACCTGGCGAATATTACTGAAAAATTGGATACACCCCACCCGTTTTCGGGATGCCAACGGGCCACGTGCTTCCATCTAGGCCGTCAGCAACTCACCCGACTGCTTCAGCTCAGCAATCACTTTATTGGCGATCTTGAAGGCCTCCACGCCGGCCGGTATGCCGCAATAAATAGCGATCTGGATAAGCGCATCCTGAAGCTCATCCAGCGTCATTCCGTTTTTGAAAGCGCCACGGAAATGCATCTCGAACTCGGGGCCACGGTTCAGCGCTGCAAGCATGCCGAGGTTCAGCAGGCTACGATCGCGGCGGCTGAGTGCCTCCCGGCTCCAGCAGAAACCCCAGCAGTACTCGGTCACCAGTCGTTGAAAATCCTTGTTAAAAGCATCGGCCCCATCCAGCACTTTTCTGACGCGCTCTTCGCCAAGCACGTCCGTGCGTATCTTGCGGCCGGTTTCAAACAATTTCTCTGACATCATTGTCCTCCTCGTTAACCTGGGGGTTTATTTGATGGGTTACGTTCAATGCCTTCCGGATTCCTGCTGCGTACTCCGGCACAGGTTAAGGGATTGCCAGAAATAGGCAAGGATGGCATTGGACCGCTAGCGCTCAGGTCGATGCCACGGGATTGCCTCTGTGGCTAGGCGGCATGGAAACTATAATTCTAGAACTATCGTTGACATTTGGGGACGGTGGCGCTACTGTAACGCCATGGATCTCGAGACCGCCGCCAAGTGTCTTGCCGAGCTGGGTAATCCCACCCGCCTCGCGGCGTACCAGTTACTGGTCAAGGCCGGTCCCGCGGGACTTTCCGTGGGCGAGATCCAGGACCAGCTGCAGATCCCGAAGTCGACATTGTCGCATCACATTGCCCATCTGCTTTGGGCCGGATTGATCACGCAGGTGCGAGATGGCCGCACACAACGTTGTGCGGCGGTGTACGAGACCATGGATGCGCTCATGGCATTCCTGTCGAAAGAGTGTTGCTCGGGGGTGCGGAGCAGCGCGCGCCGGCAGCGCGCCGGTAAATAAGCTTCTTGTGGCCAGTTCCAACCTTTCAGAGCTTTAGGCGATATCAAGAAAGATCAGAGAAATGACTACGCATGCCCTCGCAATGGCGTTCACAACGCGAGTCCGTCGCCTGGACCGGGTGCTTCTGACAAGTGCAGGGCTCATGGTGCTGTTGGTAATCGTAGTCCCCACCCAAGCAATCGCGACGTTGGTGTTCACCGCACAATCGTTAGCGTACATTGCCCCGTTCCTCATTTTGTCCGTGCTGGTGGCAGCGAGCGCCAAGGCCTCGGGCATTGACCGGCAGATCGCGACCGTGTTCAGCGGGCACGCAACGCGGGCGATCGTCATCGCGGCCGTGTTCGGCGCGTTCTCGCCTTTCTGCTCGTGTGGCGTTATTCCCATTATTGCGGGCTTGCTGGGTGCGGGTGTGCCATTGGCGCCGGTGATGGCGTTCTGGATAAGCTCGCCGTTGATGGATCCCGAGATGTTTATCCTGATGCTCGCCCAATTCGAGTTGCCCTTCGTGCTGGCGAAAACAATGGCAGCCTTGCTGATGGGGATAGCCGCCGGGTTTATCATTCACATGCTTGTGCGCCAGGGTGTGTTTGCCAATTCACTCAATCCGCTTGTGCGAAGCTGCGAATCCTCGTGCCGGCGCCCCGCGCTCGAAAACGAGGCAGAGGTTAGGTGGGCTTTGTGGCGATACCCGGAACGGCGCGAGACTTTTGTGGCGGGAGCCCGGACGACAGGCTGGTTCCTGCTCAAGTGGCTGACGCTCGCGTTCATTATCGAGAGCCTGATGCTGGCTTATCTGCCCGCCGAAACCATTTCGGCCTCGCTTGGAAACCAGCAGTGGTGGGCCATACCGGCGAGTGCCGTGGTGGGCGTGCCGGCTTACCTCAATGGCTACGCGGCCATTCCTACGGTTTCGGCGCTTATGGACATGGGAATGGCGCCGGGGGCGGCGTTGACGTTCATGGTCGCGGGTGGCGTGACCAGTATTCCGGCCGCGATGGCGGTGTTTGCATTGGTGAAACGACCGGTATTCGCCCTGTACGTGGTGCTTGGGCTGACGGGGTCGATGCTGGTTGGTTTTGTTTACCAGGCCGTGATCACACTCTAACTCCCGCACACGCTAGGAATTCTCTGAGTTCTCTGTGCCTTTGCGTTCGCTGCGTTTTTTCCAGAGCGCTCGGGATAGCGAGGATTCAAATTATATTGAACCTTGCGCAGTCATAGGTACCTCATCCGCCTTGTGCAGCCTGTGTTAAAGTCAGGCCAAGCGATCGCGACGATAGGAAAATCCATTTATGTCCGCTGTGCAACTGGTGGTGGCCATGTGCAGTGCCGAGGTGCTGGGTATGCTCGGCTTTTCCACCTTCGCGGCGCTGTTGCCCGACTTCATTCGGGATTGGCAGCTCACTAACACACAGGCAGGTTGGATATCGGCGATCTTTCTCGGTGGCTACGCTGCTTCGGTACCGGTCCTGGTGAGCCTGACGGACCGCATCGATCCGCGGCGCATTTACCTGATATCGACCGCGCTTGGCGCCATGGGCGCACTCGGGTTTGCGTTGTTTGCCGAGGGCTTCTGGACGGCGATGCTGTTTCGCGGTTTGGCCGGCGTGGGCCTCGCCGGCACGTACATGCCTGGGCTGAAAGCGTTGAGCGACCGGGTCGAGGGGACCCAACAACCGCGCGCCATCGCCTTCTATACCGGCGGTTTCGGTGTAGGTGTGGCCACCTCGTTTCTTGTAACCGGGGCGATCACGGCCTTGATGGACTGGCGATGGGCGTTTGGCGCAGCTGCGCTTGGGTCGCTGGCAGCATTCGTGATTGTGGCCAGAACATTGGCGCCAGCCAAGGTGGAAAAAGCTGATGTCCCCCCAACTGCATTGCTCGACTTTCGCCCCGTGCTGCGCAATCGCTCCGCAATGGCGTACACGCTCTGTTACGCGGTCCACAACTGGGAGCTATTCGGTATGCGCTCCTGGGTGGTGGCTCTGCTGGTGTTCACGCAGGCAAGGCATGACGCTGATGTGGGCGCGCTCAGCCCGACGATTGTTGCGACCATCATGACCTTATTGGGTGTATGGGCGAGCATAATGGGCAACGAACTGGCGATGCGCTTCGGCCGCCGCCGCCTGATCTTTGTTGTCATGTTCTCCTCCGCCGTGCTCTGCGCCTTTATCGGCTTCACGTCCGCGCTCTCGTACATGTTGGTGGCTGCGCTCTGTCTGGTTCATGGGGTGACCGTGGCCGGGGAGTCGGCGGCCGTGACCGCCGGTGCAATTGGTACGGCCGCGCCCGGCTACCGCGGAACCACTATGGCTTTGCACTCGACGCTGGGATTCGCGTTTGCCTTTGTCGGGCCGTTGGCCTTTGGGTGGGTGCTAGACCTTGCGGGCGGCGAGAGCGTGCTCGGTTGGGGCCTTGCCTTTGCCTCCATGGGCGTGGTGATGGCGCTGGGCCTGTTGGGTCTGGTGGCCCTGCGTCCAAAAGAGCTGGAGGGAGACAGGCATAAACTTCAGTAGCAAGCAGTAAGTAGCAAGAAAAAAGCTAACGTTTCATTTGGCACCATTAACTTACTAGCTGCAACTTGATTCAAGAGATCGCGCGGCGGATCAGGTTCAGGCCAACTAGGAGCAAAAATACAAGTAGTAACTTGCGGAACTTCTCTTGGTTGATGTGTTGGCGCAGCTTTTGCCCTACCGCGAGGCCTAAAAAGGCCGGAATGCAGGCGAGTGCTGATGCTGTCGCCGTGTCTACTGTCAGGATTTCATGTCGGATATAGGCGAGGACGAGCGGTATCGAGGCAATGAACCACACCAGACCAACCGCTCGGATATAGGCCTCCTTAGGCAGGTGCAGCATCACGAAGTACATCATCATCGGCGGACCCCATATCGTCGATATCCCTCCAAGGAAACCGCCGAAGGTACCAGCCAGTGGACCCGCCCACTTCTCCGCCGACGGCGGCACAGAGCGTACTACCTTGAAGCGGGTGGTGATGGTGAAAGATATTACCGCCACGCCGATCAAGGCGTAAAGAACGCGAGGATCCAGGCTTACCACGAGCTTCGCGCTCAGCCAGATGAACACAAGCAGAAATACGATCATCGGCCAGAAACGGCGCAAAGGTTCCATTGGATTGCCGGAATGTATCGCTTGCCAGAAATTCGTCAGTACGATCGGCAGCGTGACGAGCGCAAGCACGAGCCGCACCGGCAGAAAACTGGAAAGCACAGCGACGGCAATCACCGGCAGGCCAACGCCAATTGCCCCTTTCACGATTCCGCCGAGCACTAGCGCCAGCACGGCGACCGCCACGACAAACCAGTCGAACCCGAGCCATTCGTTGCCGGCGAAGATCGCTGTGCCCATGCTACGTGGGGCCGAATTCGCGCTTGCGTAAGCCGTGTTGCTGCATCCTCCAGATCAGCAGCTCGATGCGGTCCTGGCCGAAGAAAGGCTCTCCCCTAAACACCATGGTCGGTACGCCCCAGTGCCCCCCCTGGATATGCGCATCCTGGTTCTGCTCGATCAGGGTGTCGTAGCGGGCGGGGTCAGCTGCAATATCACGATCAAGAGCCGTGAGATTCAGGTCCGCGCGTGCAAGCGCCTCAGCGAGATGGGTTCGCTGGTCCCAACCTTCCACGCTACCGTCCCATAGCAATGATGAGACCTGCTCGAGGAAAGCCAGGCCATGCCCGACCAGCACCGCCGCCATGCCCAGTCGCGTGAGCCGGTAGATGTGGGGTTGCTCGGCGGCAATTTCATTGGTCTCCATGTCCTGGATAATGGGGTCCGGAATCGGCCGGCGATAAGGGATGCCGAGATACTCTGCGACACGCTGGGAGTCCATCAGGTGATAACGGCGATAATTCGGATGGACCCGTTTGAAGAAATCGGGCGAGCGCACGGCCATCGGGTAAACGGGTCGCACGTTCACCTCTACATCGTATTTTTTGTTTATCTGCAGGATACGCGGCAACGCGAGGTAACAGTAAGGGCTTCGAAAAGACCAGAAAAGGTCAAAGGATAGGCTCATGGAAATACCTTTACTGATGATACTGGCGGGCGCGTAAGCGCACCTCCCTCAGGCCAGCCGCATCTGCGTCAAGACTGCTTGCGCCAGCGGCGCACGCCGGTCCGAAAGATCGTGCACGATAGTAAAATGATTAAATCCCGGTCGTTCCATCACCTGACACGATGCTCCTTGCTGGTTCCAGACGGCGCCGAGCTCCGCGCTCTGACGCCGGAACTCATCGCTCTCGAGGCCGCCGCAAGCAAGGATAAGCGGGGCGGTCGACAGCGGCGCCAGCTGCATGGGACTGTTGCGCGAGACGTGTTTCGGGGTGAGCCGTAATGTTTCATTCAGGTAGCACAGACGCACCGGTATCAGGTCAAACAGGCCGCTGACCGCGCAACCGCCCCTGATCAGCGCATCCGGCAGATCTGCGAACTCGGCCCAGTCGGTGGCCATCAACATCGCCACCACATGTCCGCCGGCCGAATGGCCCGATACGTGGATTCGGTCCGGATCACCGCCGAAATTCTTTACGTGGCCGTAGACCCACGCCACCGCCGCACGACACTGGTGCACCAGCTCGTCAATATCAACGGCCGGAAGCAGCCCATAGTTCACGGTGATGAACACGGCACCGGCGGGCACGAATGTCCGCGCCAAGAACCGGAAGTTGCTCTTGTCGCGGCTCATCCAATAACCGCCGTGAAAAAACACCTGCACCGGTGCCGGGCCAGAAGCCGTGGCCGGGAAAACATCAAGCTGCTCCGCGTCGCCGTCACCGTAGGCCACGTCAAGATGGTGCGGCAGCTGCTCGCACGCCTTGTCGCCGTCGCGCGTCCAGCGCTCAACGTGCTGGACGTGCTCGGGCACGGCGGCGCGGCTGTTGTATTGCTTGTCCAGAGCCGCCTGGTCATAGTCACGAAATATCTTACGAGTGCTCATCGGATTAGCTTTGGGCAGGAAGATCGAAAAGTCATGTAAACAGCACCCGGCGATTGGGTCACAGCTTGCACCATTGTTTCGTAATGTTCACATTGGCTTCAACCGCCTGTTCAATTCGGTCTAAGATGCAATACTCGTCGGTTTTGTGTGCCATTTCCGGTTCGCCAGGACCGAGGATCACAGTGGGTGGTCCACCGTATGCCGGTTTCAGTGCCGCGGCGTCGGTGAAAAAGGTTGCGGTCCGTGGTTCAAGAGATTCGCTCAACAGTGGCGCCATCGTCGCGAAGACTTCTTGCACCCAGTCATCGGCAGGATCGGTCCATACGCTTTCGACGTCCACGATGGGCGAAATCTCGACCTCGTCGCCCAGATATCCTCGAAGACGCGCGCGTAGGGCCTCATGCCCCAGTGCAGGAATCGTGCGGATGTCGATACTGATCTCTGCCTCGTCGGGTACCGAGTTGATGTTCAGACCACCGCGTACGGTGCCGACATTGAGCGTCGGTGATCCCAGCACATCGTGGCGGTCAACGTTGAAGTCATAACCTTCCAGTTTGCCAATCGCACGGGCCGCTTTGTAGATGGCATTGTCGCCGTGTTCTGGCATGGATCCATGGGCGGTAACGCCCCGGGTCTGGGCCATAAGCCAAAGCGCCCCTTTATGCCCGACACAAGGGTAATTGGCAGTGGGCTCGGCGACGACAATAGCGCCCGCCTGGCCGAGTACATCGCGCAGGCCCGCCAGATGATAGGCGCCTTCGCACCCCGTTTCCTCTCCGGCGGTAATGACCAGCACAACACCGGGACCGCTTTGCATTCTCGGGGCCAATTGCAATATGGCAGTCACGAATGCAGCCACGCCGCTTTTCATATCGCTGGATCCGCGACCGTATAGTTTGCCGTCTCCAATCTCTCCGGCAAACGGGTCCGTCGACCACGGCATCGCGCCAAGCGGCACGGTGTCGATATGGCCGGTAAAACACAGCGGCGGTTTGTCCATGTTGCCGCCAACACGCGCAACAAGGCTCGCCCGGCGTTCGGCAAACTCGTAATAGTTAATGGAAAATCCTGCGTTCTCCAATATAGCGCCAAGGTGCTGGGCGCAGAGGCGTTCCTCACCGGGTGGGTTAACGGTGTTGAAGCACATTAAAGTTCGGGTGAGTTCCAGCGCTGATTTGGGAGCGGTCACGAGCGCTTCCTCTTCGTTGTAAGTCGCAATGAACGATTAATTCAGCCGAAATAGGCCTGGTGAACCTCTCTGGTCTGGCCCAATTCGTCCGGCGTGCCAGCGGCAACGACGCGCCCCTTCGACAAGACATAGCCGTAATCGGCGATTGCAAGAGTTTGGTGTACGTTCTGCTCGACCAGGAAAACCGTGATTCCTTGCTCGTTGATGCGCCGGATGATTTTGAAATTGTCCTTGACTAGCATCGGTGAGAGCCCAAGCGAAGGTTCGTCGAGCATCAGCAGCCTCGGGGCGC
>JBHHZP010000113.1:0-11601 GCA_046758085.1 Acidiferrobacterales bacterium | reverse complement strand
ATGCGGGGCGCAGAGTCCGGGGTGCCCTTTCTTTCGGTTCCTTTCTTTGGGCACGCAAAGAAAGGAACCCGTCGTACGGGGGTGGAACCCCGTTAATATCTTATGCGGGTAGGCGACACGATTTGGTTAACAGCTAGGTCGCTAACAAGGCTATCGAGTAGTTACCCTGTACCCGGGCTAACTCACGACTCCTGGTTGCTGCCGACCCTGTTCCGGGTCTCGATCTGAACCAGTCCATCGTCCTGGCGCTTTTTCTTTGCCGGTGTGACGGACTCAGGGTGTGCTTCGGTGGATACCGATACGACTGGCGAGGGCTCGGGCTGTGTCTCAACACCCGGTTCTTGCGTACTCGCTTGTCCGTTAGGCGTATCGGTCAACGGGGGCTGCTCGGATACCACAGTGTCGCGCATGCCCTCTTGATCCCTGGTATCGACACCGGTCGGGGCATCAGGCCTGGGCGGTTCTGGCGTCTGCCCCTTTATGGCGCCGGCTTTCCCCTCGCTTTCGGTGGCGACATTAACCGTCGAGGGTGCTATCGGCTCGGCGGCCTCAGGCGCAGTCCTCGCTCCAGGATTGGTTTGTTTGCCTGGCGGCCGTGTCCGGCGGCCACGTCGACGGCCACGCGCGCCACGTGCACTATCCGCTTTTTCTTTGGGCTGAGCCGTTGCCTCAGCCGGTGCAGATTCCCCGGCCTTCGCTGTGCGTGCGTGTGTCGGGGGCGGGCGCTCGGCACTGCCGCGTCTGGTCTGTGGGCGTGAGGGGCCGCGCGGCCGGGAAGGCCTTGTGCTATGGCGGCGAGGGCGTGCGCCTTCGCGGGCGGCACGAGCGCGACTGCGGGCCTTGGGCTTCTTGCCAAATAACCACCCGAACAAGCTTCCGAGCCTCGCCGAGAGCGATCTGCGCCGCGTGGGTGCAATCTCCAACGGTGCAATCGGCTCAACTACGGGCTTGTCTGCGGCAGCCTTGACGGGGGAAGACGCTGAGACCTCCTCGACTTCATGCGTCGTTGCTATCTCGTAGCTGGGTGTGCTCCCCACGGCTTCGAGCTCGTCGCTGCGCAGCCGCCTGATCCGGAAATGCGGGGTGACGAGTTCCGGCATAGGCATAATCACGATGGGTGTGCCCATGCGTGACTCCAGAGCGCTGATCTCGATGCGCTTTTCATTCAACAAGAAGGTTGCAGTCTCGATCGGCAAGTGCACATGCACCGCAGCCGTGTTTTCCTTCTGCGCTTCGTCCTGGATTACGCGCAGGATACTCAGCGCCGATGACTGTACGCTACGGATGTGACCCGTCCCGTTACAGCGCGGGCACGTCAGGCTACTGGCTTCCCCGAGCGAGGGCCGCAGGCGCTGCCGCGACATCTCAAGAAGGCCGAATCGTGAAATCCGGCCGACTTGAACGCGCGCACGGTCGGTCTTCAAGGCCTCGATAAGACGATTTTCCACCGCACGTTGATTGCGCGCCGGCGTCATATCGATAAAATCGATGACGATCAGACCTCCGAGATCGCGCAGGCGCAGCTGGCGCGCGATTTCTTCAGCCGCCTCCAGGTTGGTATTAAGGGCAGTTTCCTCAATGTCGCTGCCTTTGGTCGCCCGCGCGGAGTTGACATCAATCGTAACCAGAGCTTCGGTACGGTCGAAAACCAGTGAGCCACCCGATTCCAACTGCACGTCGTGGGAGAAAGCAGAGTCGATCTGCTGCTCGATCTGAAAACGCGTGAACAGCGGGATGCCGTCCTTGTACAGCTTTAACTTGTGCAGATTCTGCGGCGAGACCTGCTGCATGAATTTCTTGACGCGCTCGTAGACATCCGCGTTGTCCACCAGAATTTCGCCGATATCACTGTGCAGATAATCTCGTATGGCACGCACGACGAGGTTGCTTTCCTGGTAGATCAGGAACGGAGCCTCGCGCTCCTGCGCGGCCGTGCTAATGGCATCCCATAGGTGAATCAGATAATCGAGATCCCACTGCAGCTCCTCCGCGCTTCTCCCGATGCCCGCGGTGCGCGCGATTAACGCACAGTCTTGTGGAATGTTGAGTTGAGCCATTACCTCTCGCATCTCGGCGCGATCTTCGCCTTCTATGCGACGTGAGATGCCCCCGCCTTTGGGGTTGTTGGGCATCAGCACAAGGTAACGTCCCGCCAGGCTGATAAATGTTGTCAGCGCAGCACCCTTGCTGCCGCGCTCTTCCTTGTCAACCTGGACAATGAACTCCTGACCTTCCTTGATGACGTCCTTGATGCGCACCTGGCCGATTGGCGTGGACTCATCCAGATCGGTGAAGTAAATACGCGAGATCTCCTTGAGCGGCAGGAAACCTTGCCGCTCCGTCCCGTAGTCGACGAATGCAGCTTCCAGGCTGGGTTCTACGCGTGTGACGCGGGCTTTGTAGATATTGCCCTTGCGCTGCTGGTAGGCGGTCGATTCGATATCGAGCTCGAGCAGCTTTTGGCCATCAACGACAATCAGACGCAACTCCTCTGGGTGAGTCGCGTTGAACAGCATTCTTTTCATTGTGGAAATCCCTGACGCGCCGACAATGCGCGTTATCACGATCCCGTATTGCCGGGACTCGGAAACGCGCCGCCACGCTTGGGGGGTGTGTAAGCTAACTGGCTGTAAACGATGGACAGCCCGTGCAGAACACAACAAATGACGTCGAGCGATACCGTTTGCTCAAGTCAGGTAATTCTCTGGCGCCGGGCGAGTTCAGCTTCCGGCGCACAAAGTGTAAATACAGTCTCCCAAGCATGCGTATAAGCAATTTGCCCCTGTCGGAGGCGTCTCAATCCTGTGCGCCCCTCTGACGGGTGAGAGACGCGAAACCCATTGTCTTTCAAACAGCCCCGGGACCCTCATGGAGCGCACTCGCATTCCTGTCTGTTGGCGCCTGGTTGCCGGGGCGTGACCAGATTACCAGTCCGGTCAAAAAATCGTTTAAAAAGTATATACTTAAAAGCGTTTTCTCAAGTACAGCTTTATATGTACCTGCAATTACAATATATCAGCGGAGCGGGCTGGTAGCAATCTGTTATTATTTTTCGTCATGAAGCCCCCCAAAAACGTCGCGACCTCGGGTGTTCAGTACCGGCAGGTCGACGCCACGCACGTGGGCCAGAGGCTGGATAACTTCTTGATTTCAAATCTAAAAGGGGTTCCCAAAAGCCATATTTACCGCATTCTCCGCACCGGGGAGGTGCGAATAAACCGGGGTCGCCGCGCGGCTGACTATCGGCTCCGCGCAGGAGATCTGATCCGCATTCCACCGCTGCGATTTCCGGTCAACGCTACCGCTCGCGACCGCACAGTCCCCGGCGCGGAGTCGCTCGAAGCGCATATGCTTTTCGAGGACGATGATTTTGTTGTCGTCGATAAGCCCTCAGGCCTGGCCGTGCACGGCGGCACCGGCGTGCACGGCGGCGTTATCGAGGCCTTGCGCGCGTCGCGCCCGCAGGCGCGGTACCTGGAGCTCGCTCATCGCCTTGACCGTGACACCTCGGGATGCCTGTTGATTGCCAAGCGCCGGCCTATGCTGTTGGCATTACATGCCCAGCTGCGAGAAGGGCGGATGGACAAACGTTATCTGGCGCTCGTGCTTGGTCCTTGGCGTGAGAAGGCTAGGCGTGTGGAGGAACCGCTGGAAAAATATCGTCTGCGGTCCGGCGAGCGCGTGGTGGAAGTGTCACAGGCAGGCAAGGACGCGGCTACCCGTTTTAGCCCCAGGCGGCGGTTCGCTGGCAGCACGCTCGTTGAGATCAAGCTGCTGACGGGCCGCACCCATCAGGCCCGAGTGCACGCGGCCCATATTGGCCGTCCGATAGCGGGTGATACGAAATACGGTGACCGTGCCTTCAACCGGGAATTGCGACGCCTGGGATTAAGACGGCTATTTCTGCACGCCAGTTCTCTGGGTTTCCGCCATCCAGGTACGGGTGACAAGCTTGTGTTGAAGGCCCCGCTTCCTATCGAGCTATCGTCTTTTCTCGAGCGCCTGCAAGATGAATCTCCGTTATGAGCTGATTGTGTTCGATTGGGATGGCACGCTGATGGACTCGGAAGCGAAGATCGAGCGCTGCTTGTCGGCGGCAGCGCAGGAGGTGGGTGTTGCTGCCCCTAGGGCAGGCGCAATTCGCCACGTTCCCGTATTGGGTTTCGAGGAGATTGTGCAAAGCCTTTACGGCGGTAAAGATACCCACGTGCGCAAGCAGCTCGCACACCATTTTCGCCTACACTTTCTACATCTGGATAAAATGGAGGTGACTCTTTTCCCGGACGTGGAGCAAGGCCTGGTGGAGCTTGTCGACAAAGGGCATCTGCTGGCGGTGGCCACGGGCAACGCCCGGCCGGGGCTCGCGGGGATGCTCGCGCAGACGGGACTCGAGCGCCTGTTCACGGCTACTCGCTGTTCCGATGAAGCGCCCGCGAAGCCGGACCCGCAGATGTTAGTCGACATTCTCACCGAGACGGGGATCGGCCGGCAGCGCGCAGTGATGGTCGGCGATACGGTTGCTGATCTGGATATGGCGCACAATGCGGGTATCGATTGTGTAGCCGTTAGCTACGGGGTGCATACGCGCGAGCAATTGCTTGCGCATCAACCGATTGCGTGCCTGGAGTCGTTTGCGGAGGTTTGCCAGTGGCTGCGTTGAGGCGACCGGGGCAGGCCATTTGCAATGCCGCTGCGCTCTGCGAAGGCGGTAAAGGCACGCGCTTCCTGGTCGAGATCAATGGCAAAACCGTACCGGCATTTGCGATTCGCCACAAAGCCAGGGCGTATGCTTTCTTGAATCAATGTGCGCATCGCGGTGTCGAGCTCGACTGGAGCGAGGGAGATTTTTTCGATTTGGAGGGAGATTTCTTGATTTGCGCGACTCACGTCGCCCGCTACTTTCCTGATACCGGGGTGTGCGCGGGCGGACCGTGTATGGGCCAAGGACTGATCCCCATAGCCGTGTGCGAACAAGATGGACAAGTCTTTCTACGGGCGGAAGACGCTCGCCTGGTGGACGCAAAACCGCAACTTAGCGAAGCAGGTCAACGACAATGACGGATACCAACGGCAAAGCGCCAGCAGTACAAGATCAACCACAAACAAAAGCGGAGTGGGAACGTAGCGTGCTCGAGCGTCTCGCTTTTGCCTCGTTGCAGGAGCAACGCAAGGCGCGGCGTTGGGGCATATTCTTCAAGGCCTTCTTTGCGGTCTATCTGGTCGTGTTGCTGGTGTTGGCGTTGACAGCGGGAATTGCCGAGAAACCGCTCACAGGGGAGTACACCGCTCTGGTTGATCTGGATGGCGTCATCAGCGCAGACAGCCTTGCCAGTGCGGACAACATCATTGCCGGATTACGACGCGCGTTCGAAGGCGAGCCCAAGGGTGTGATCTTGCGCAGCAATAGCCCGGGCGGCAGCCCCGTGCAGGCGAGTTACATCAACAGTGAAATACGGCGCCTGCGCGAACAACACCCCGAGATACCGGTCTATGCCGTGATTACGGATATTTGCGCGTCGGGTTGTTATTATGCCGTGGCGTCGGCAGATAAGATCTACGCGAACAAGGCGAGCATCGTCGGTTCAATCGGGGTACTAATGAATGCATTCGGATTTGTAGAGGGAATGAAAAAGTTGGGCATCGAGCGGCGTCTCCTGACGGCCGGGAAGAACAAGGGATTTCTCGATCCGTTTTCCCCGCTTAATCCAACGCATCGAGAGTACGCGCAAGAGTTGCTGAACAGGATTCATCAGCAGTTTATTCAGGTCGTGAAGGAAGGGCGCGGCGAGGCCTTGAGAGAAAACTCCGAGATGTTCACCGGCCTGTTTTGGACCGGCGATGAGGCTCTGCAAATGGGGCTGGTCGATGAGTTGGGGAGCGCCGGTTATGTTGCGCGCGAAGTGATCGGTGCTGAAAAGGTGATCGATTTTAGTTTCAGAGAAAACTTCTTCGATCGGATCTCCAGGCGCATCGGTATGGCCATGGCCCGAGTACTGGCGTCAGAGCTCGCGGGGCGAGTACCGGAGATACGTTGAATGTGCCGCCTACCGGCATAAGGTATTAACGGGCTCGCTGCGCTCCGCTCTCCGTGCTCCCGCTTGCAAGTCCTGTGCTTGCCGTCCGTGGCGAGCCCGTTCAGCGGGGCAATCCCTGCGCTACGCACTCCCTGCTGCGCTTGGGCACCGACCCAAGCCATCCGTGGCTTGGGCGTTCGCCGGGACAACAGTCCACCGGACTGTTGTCTTTATCCGGCTCACCCACTGGACCTTTGCCTTGATTCGCCTCACCCCGCTCGTGCCCCTTCGGGCCTGGGCTTCGGCTGCGCCCCTCCCTCGGCTTGAGTAAGGGGGTCAAAAAACCAAACCTCAAAACCAAGCCTCTGAGTCCCCAGTCCTTGTTCTTGCTCACGGTTCACAGCAGTTTTACCCCTTCGTTTTCCAGCATCCGCACCAGACGAATCAACGGCAGTCCGATAAGGGCGTTGGGATCGTCGCCTTCGAACCGCTCCAGCAACGTAACCCCGAGGCCATCAACCTTAACGCTGCCGGTGCAATCGTAGGGTTGCTCCTTTTGTAAATAGCTTTCGATCTGAGATTCGCTGAGGCGGCGAAAAACGACGCTGAAGGGGACAACGCCGCTCTGGGTACGCCCGCTATCGGCATGGACCAGGGAAACCCCGGTATACAGAATGATCGACTTGCCCGAGGCCCGGCGCAGTTGCGTGACGGCGTGCTCGTGATCGTGCGGTTTTCCCACAATGCTTCCGTCATGAACCGCCACCTGATCTGATCCGATCACCAGTGTTCCCGGTTGGTCCCGCGCCACGGTTCGTGCCTTGGTCACGGCGAGCCGTTCTACGAGCTGCTCCGGCTGCTCGCCCGCGTACGGTGTTTCATCTATATTGGGTGTCACAACGTTAAACGGCAAGCGCAGGCGCTCCAACAGATTTCTGCGGTACGGTGAGGATGAAGCGAGGATTAACTTGAGAGTGGGCATCCGGGCAGTATCATGAAGGCTGTCGCATGTTGCAAGGATTCGGGGAATTCCCGGCTCCCAGGGCGCCGAAAACTTATTTTCCGTGCTCTAGTAGAGCCCGTGCACCGATACGGCCATATTCCGCCCCCATCCGTTCCTGGCATTGCGCCGGGCGAAGGCAATTCCGCCGCCGCCGCACAGCCGACCTGGCCGCGAAATCCCATATTTTGACACAACTTATGGGCGGTTATATGATGCGCGGCCGATGATTTCCGGGCGACCATCTTCACTTGGCCACGCATCTATCTGTGGCTACGGTGTCGCGCTCGCAAAATGGGCTCAACGTGCTGTAAAGTACGCCTGCGCATATTTTGCTTGGTGCACTGCGGGTGGCCACGCATCTATGTGTTTTGGCAACAATACCGGGTGAGAAATGCGGGCTGCTGGCTTGCCAGCGACGATTGATCCGGTCAAGTTGACCGACGCAGGGGCACGTCTTTCGGGCGATTTACCCCTGAAGGCCATGGACCGCCTTCGTGCAATGTGCGTGGACGACCAGGCACAGGCCTGCGTTGTCCTGCAGTTTGAACGCAGTGGGGAGCCGGGGCTCAGGCGGATATGGGGGGACATCACGATCACTCTCCACGTCGCTTGCCAGCGCTGCCTGCAACCGATGTCGTTGGTACTCGATGTCCACCCGTCGCTGATTGTCGTGGTGCCGGATCAAGATTCGGATCTCCTGGCCCGTGAGACAGATGTGGTTGTGGCGGACAGACCGGTTAGGCTAGCACGCGTAGTGGAGGACGAGTTGTTGTTGGCAATGCCGATGATCCCGATGCACGATGTCGGCAAGTGCCCATCTGCAGCATATTTGGGCAAGGCGCGACACCAGGAGCGCAAAGACAGTCCGTTTTCTGTCTTGGATAGACTAAAAAGCAAGGATTGGAAACAACAGCATTGAGGACTTAGTATGGCTGTACAGAAGAGCCGAAAGACCCCCTCAAGGCGTGACATGCGTCGGTCGCATGATGCCTTGAAAAATCCGACGCTGTCGATCGATTCGACCAGCGGTGAAACGCATCGTCGCCATCACGTTTCCCCAGATGGCTACTACCGCGGTCAGAAGGTTGTCGAGACGACTGAAACCGACGTAGACGCCGAGTAGTAGCTGGCGCACGTTCGAAAGGTGTCGAACCCTTGACGGTCACCATTGCCTTGGACGCCATGGGGGGCGACCACGGTGCTAGCGTCACTGTACCAGCGGCGCTGGCTGCAGTGGATAGGCATGCCACGCTCGCGCTGATTCTCGTTGGCCAACGTGATGTGCTTGCGCGCGAGCTCGAGTGCCGAAAGGTGGGCGAGAGTGAGCGGCTGGTCATTCAACATGCGGCCGAAATTGTCGGTATGGATGAACCGCCTGCGCAGGCACTGCGCAGCAAGAAGGATTCTTCGATGCGAGTGGCGATTAACCTCGTCAAGACGGGAAGGGCGCAGGCGTGCGTCAGTGCCGGCAACACGGGCGCGCTCATGGCGACCGCGCGCTTCGTCTTGAAGACGCTCCCGGGTATTCAGCGGCCGGCGATTATCGCGGCCTTACCTACGATCCATGATCACGTGCATGTCTTGGATCTTGGAGCCAATGTCGATTGTACACCGGAACAACTGCTCCAGTTTGCTATCATGGGTTCGATTCTGGTCAGCACCATCGAGGGCAAACCCGACCCTCGGGTTGGGCTGTTAAACATCGGCGAAGAGGACATCAAGGGAAATGAGACCGTCAAGAAAGCTGCAGCGCTGCTAAGAAATAGCAGGGTTAATTATTGCGGATATGTGGAAGGCGATGAGCTTTACACTGGGGATATGGACGTGATCGTATGTGACGGATTTGTCGGAAATGTGGCGCTGAAGACCAGCGAAGGCCTTGCACAGATGATCGCCCACTACATACGACAAGAGTTCAGGCGCAACTTCTTCACCAAGCTTTCCGGTATGATTGCGCTCCCAGTGCTGAACGCGTTTCGCAGAAGGGTCGATCCACGACGATATAATGGGGCGACACTTGCCGGCCTGAAGGGAATTGTTATAAAAAGTCATGGAGGTGCTGACATACTGGCATTTCAGTATGCGATCCAAGAAGCTATGGCCGAGGTGGATAATCAGCTGCCGGATCAAATTAGTCAGCAGTTGGAGACCATGCTCGTAAGAGAGGAGTCTGCGTGACGTATTCACGGATTACCGGCAGCGGCGGCTACCTACCGGAAAGGGTGATGACCAATGCTGATCTGGAAAAGCTGGTTGATACCTCGGACGAATGGATAGTTACGCGTACAGGCGTGCGCGAGCGCCGCATTGCCGCTGAGGGAGAAAACACCGTCGACCTGGCAGAGGCCGCAGCGCTACCCGCAATTGAGGCGGCGGGTATCGAGCGCGATGACATCGATCTGATCATACTGGCGACGACGACACCAGACCAGGTTTTCCCGAGCACGGCGTGCATACTGCAAAGGCGTCTCGGAATTCACGGTTGTCCGGCATTTGACATACAAGCCGTGTGTACCGGATTTGTCTACGCGCTGGACGTCGCGGACAAGTTCGTGCGTACGGGAAGCGCCAAGTGCGCATTGGTTGTGGGAGCAGAGACCTTTTCCAGGATCATCGACTGGAGCGATCGCACAACCTGCGTGTTGTTTGGAGACGGGGCCGGTGCGGTGATACTTCAGGCCGCTGAGACGCCTGGAATTATCTCCTCGCACCTGCATGCTGATGGCAAATACAAAGAGTTATTGGAAGTCCCGGCCGGTGTTTCGCAAGGTTACGACAAACTCCAGAATGGTCAGGCCTACGTCACTATGGGAGGCAGCGAGGTTTTCAAAGTCGCTGTTAACACCCTGGGCGATATCGTTGATGAAACTCTGGATACGAATAATATGCAGCGCTCGGATGTGACGTGGCTGGTGCCGCATCAAGCTAACATCCGTATTATCGCGGCAACGGCGAGGAAGCTCGATATCCCGATCGACAGAGTTGTGGTGACGGTAGACCGGCACGGAAACACGTCGGCCGCATCCATACCGCTTGCGTTCGATGAAGCTGTACGCGACGGCCGCATCAAACGCGGCAACATCGTATTGATGGAAGCCTTCGGTGGTGGTTTCACCTGGGGGTCGGTATTGCTTAAATACTAGTAGCAAGTTTCAAACGGGAAGCATCAAGAAGCAAGATGCTAAAAGGCGAGTAGCAAGTAGCAAGCTCCAAGTAAGAGATCTTAATGGTTTCCTTGCTACTTGTCACTTGAGTACTTGTCGCTCGAATTATGAGTTTAGGATTTGTATTTCCAGGGCAGGGCTCGCAGTCTGTGGGCATGCTGAGCGAGCTCGCAGCCGAGTATACGCTCGTACACGAGACCTTCGCCGAAGCCTCGGAGGCACTGGGTTTGGACCTCTGGCAGCTGGTGCAGGAGGGACCAACTGAGAAGTTGAATCAGACCAGCAATACCCAGCCGGCCATGCTCACAGCCGGCGTGGCGGTCTGGCGCGTGTGGCGTTCGAGCGAAGGACCGCCACCGGGCTACATGGCCGGCCATAGCCTGGGTGAGTACACGGCCTTGGTCTGTGCCGGTGCGATCGATTTCGCCGAGGCTGTGCGCCTGGTGATGGATCGGGGATGTTTTATGCAGGAGGCGGTGCCTGTCGGCCAAGGTAGCATGGCCGCTATTATGGGTCTCGATGATGACGCCGTGCGTGCGCTTTGCGCGCAGGTAACGGAAGGCGAGGTCTTGGAGGCTGTCAATTTCAATGCCCCGGGGCAGGTCGTGATTGCTGGAGCGTTCGGGGCCGTGCAGCGCGCAGTAGAGCGTGCAAAGGCTGCCGGCGCAAAACGTGCCGTGCTCTTAGCGGTCAGCGGGCCTTTTCATTGTGCGTTGATGCACCCGGCGGCCGAACGCATGGCCAAGCGGCTGCGCGAGATCGAGATTCGATCACCGCAGATGCCGGTTCTGCATAACACGCATGTCGAGACAGAAGGTGACCCTGATGCGATTCGACGTGCGCTTGTGCAACAGATCGAATCCCCAGTACGATGGGTCGAGACGATTGAGAAAATGGCGGCATCCGGAATCCACACGTTGGTGGAATGCGGCCCGGGCAAGGTGCTATCAGGGTTAAACCGACGCATCGTGTGCGATATGCAGATGCTACCAGTTTTTGATCCGGCGAGCTTGAAACAAGCGCTGGTGCAAGTCAGTGATTAGTGATCCGTGAGTCGCGAGGGGGGGAAGGTTTTTTGATCCCCCCCTTACTGAAGCCGAGCGAGGGGCACAGCCGAAGAGCGGTGTTTTGTCTTAGAATTTTTTAGGCGCCTTTCGCCGAGCCAAGCGCCGATTAAGGTTACCGGCCCGAGTAGGGTGAAGTCGTATAGATTTTTTTGGCCCCCTTGGTCAAGCCGAGGACCCAGCGCCGGCGAAGGACCGGCCCGCAGGAGTCGGGCAGGGACCCCGAGGTTCGCCCCAGGCACAGGGACCCGTGCCTTGGGCGAACCCGCTGAGGCCAGTGCAGGTCCGAGGGCAGCCGCGGGGTGTGCGGGCGCAGGCCGCTCCTGTGCGTCCCTGCACCCGCGGCATAGGTGCAT